>JBDZUW010000017.1:0-13875 GCA_040255375.1 Luteimonas sp.
GACGTTGGCGTAGACGCCCCAGGCCGGATACGCACCGCGGCGCAGCACCTTCGGCGCCCACAGGCCGATCTGCGAGTCCGCCGCGTCGCGGGCGTTGTGCCACGCAAGCGCGTAGTCCCCACCCCGCTTCACCGTGAGCACGGCATAGCCGTTCGGCGTGCCGTCGCTCATGGTGCTGTCCGGGATGCCGTCCGCGTCCTTCGCGCCCGACCAGAACGCACCGCAGGCAGCGCCGACGTTGTACTCGTGCAACGGCTGCGCGCCCTGCCAGCCGTCCGCCGCGTCGTGGAAGACGTGCTGCTGGTTGTGGGTGTGCCCGCTGAGCAGCAGCACGTGCGGGAAGTCGCGCAGCAGCGCGAACAGGCGCTCGCGGTCGGCCGGGCGGAACGTCGGCGGCGCGCCGGGCGCAGCCGCGTCGAAGAAGGGAATGTGCACGCCGATCACCAGCAGCCGGTCCTTCGGCAGCGTCGGCAGGTAGGCCTCGAGGAACGCGAACTGGTCCTCGCGCAGTCCGCCGATGTAGGCCGGGCGCTGGCCGGGCATCGCGACGATGTCGTCGAGGCCGATGAAGGTCGCGCCGGGTTCTTCCCATGCGACCGTGTCCGGCCCGAAGCTGGCGCGGAAGGCGCGCAGCGACGTGGCGTCGTCCGCCGCACCGGGGTCGACGTCGTGGTTGCCGGCGACGTGCAGCCACGGCACTTCGAGGGTCGCGGTGACCGCCTTGAGCGCGGGATACAGCGCGGGCACGTCGTTGGCGAGGTCGCCGAGCGTCAGGCCCAGGCGCGCGCCGGTGCCGCGCAGCGGCTCGACGATGTCGCGGCGGTAGTAGCCGACGTCGGCTTCCGACTTCACCTGCGGATCGGTGAACAGCAGCACCTGCAACGGCCCGCGCGTGTCGCGGGCCGGCGACAGGGCGACGTCGAACGGCCGCGTCGCGTCGTCGCTCCAGGAGGCGGGCAAGCCGTCGTCGCGGCGGCCGAACGCGCGGCCCGCCGGCTTGATCGCGAACACCGGCGCCTCCGGGCGCATCGCGATGCGGTAGCTGCCATCGGCGTCGGTGGCGACGATGTCGCGGCCGTTGGAAATGCGCACGCCCGGGATGCCGGGCTCGGAAGCATCACGGACGCCATTGCCGTTGCCGTCCTCGAACACCGCGCCGGCCATCGTCGCGGCTGCCGGTGCCGGAGCGGTCGCGGCGACCGCCTGCGCAAATGCGCACGCCGGCGCGAGCGCGGCCAGCACGGCGCCGAACACGGCGCCTGCGGATCGCGCGGCGACCGCGGCGCGCATCAGGGCACCACGCCCCTGGCGGCCGCGAGGACCACGCCCTCCTCCACCAGCGCGAGCGCGGTGCGCACGTCGCCGTCGAGGGCGCGATCGTGCCCGAGGAACGCGATGCGCCCGCGGATCGCGGCATGCGCCGCGGCCACGGCGCGGCCCGGATGCGCTTCCCCTTCGACCATGCGCACGCGCAGGTCGAGGGCCTGTGCGGCGGTCATCAGCTCGAGCGCCAGCACCTTGCCGAGGTCGTCGGCCATCGCCAGCACGTGCCGCGCCTCGTTGGCGCCCATGGACACGTGGTCCTCGGCGTTGGCTGAGGTCGGGATCGAATAGACGGTCGCGGGCATCGCGCGGCTGGCGAGGTCGTTGACGATCGCCGCCGCGGTGTACTGCACGATCATGAAGCCGGACTCGGTGCCGTCGGCATTGCCGACGAGGAAGCCCGGCAGGCCGTCGCTGGTCGCGGGATCCACGAGCTTGTTGAGGCGGCGCTCGGAGATCGAGGCGAGCACCGGGATCGCCGCCTTGACGTAGCTCATCGCCAGCGCGAGCGGCATGCCGTGGAAGTGCCCCGCCGAAATCACCTGGCGGTCCAGCGGCGCATCGGTGGCTTCGGGGAACACCAGCGGATTGTCGGTGACCGCGTTGAGCTCGATCTCGAGCACGCGCGCCGCCTGCGCCACCGCATCGCGCACCGCGCCGTGCACCTGCGGCACGCAGCGCAGCGAGTAGCTGTCCTGCGGCTGCACCTTCTTGCCGCGGACGCGGCCGTAGGCGATGTCGGCCAGCGTCGAGCCGGCGAGCAGCGCGCGCATCCGCGCGGCGACGTGCACCTGGCCGGGATGCGGGCGCAGCGCGTGGACTTCCTCGGCGTACGCGCCGAGCCGGCCGGCGAAGGCGTCGAGCGTCATCGCGGCGGCCAGGTCGGCGGTGTCGAGCAGGTCCTCGAGCTTCGCCAGCGCCAGCACGCCGGTCGCGAGCATCTGCGCGGTGCCGTTGTTGAGCGCCAGCCCCTCCTTGACCGTGAGCTCGACCGGCGCGAGGCCGGCGCGGCGCAGCGCTTCGCCGCCGGACAGGCGCTCGCCGCCGAAGAAGGCCTCGCCGCCGCCGATCAGCACGATCGCCAGGTGCGACAGCGGCGCCAGGTCGCCCGAGGCGCCCACCGACCCCAGCTGCGGCACGACCGGCACGACGCCGGCATTGAGCATCGCCGCCAGCGCCTGCAGCGTCCGCACGCGGATGCCGGAGTGCCCGCGCAGCAGCGTGTTGATGCGGATGCACAGCATCGCGCGCACGACGTCGGCGGCGAAGGGCTCGCCGACGCAGACGGCATGCGTCTCGATCAGGTTGCGCTGCAGCTTCGCATACAGCGGCTGGCCGCCGGCCTCGCCGTCGCGGAGCGGGTGGCCGCCGAGCAGCTTGTCGGCGTTGCTGCCGAAGCCGGTGGACACGCCATAGATCGGTTCGCCCTGCTCCACCTTGGCAGCGAGGAAGTCGGCGGCCCGCGCCACGTCGCGCAGCGCGCGGTCGTCGAGTTCGACGGAAGCGCCGCGCGCGACCGCGACCAGCTGGGCGCGGGTCAGCGAGCGGCCGTCGAGATGAACCGCCCTCCGCATGTCGTGGCCGGCGCTCATGCCATCGCCTCGCGCAGGCGCGTGGCCAGGTCCGCGTCCGCGGCCTCGAACTGCTCGCCGCGGCGCAGGTCCTTGACCGCGACCACGCCGCGCGCAGCTTCCTCACTGCCGCGGATCACCGCGAAACGGATGCCCGCGCGGTCGGCGTACTGCAGCTGCTTCGCGAGCTTGCGCGGCTCCAGCTGGGTCTCGACCCGGAAGCCGGCCGCACGCAGGCGCTGCGAAAGCGCCAGCGCGTCGGCGAGCATCGCGTCGTCCATCAGCGCCACCAGCACGTCGACGGAGGTGTCGGCCGCGCCGACGATGCCGGCCTCGCGCAACTGCCAGAACAGCCGCGTCAGGCCGATGGAAATGCCGACGCCCGGCAGCTTCGACTTCGTGTAGTGGCTGGCGAGGTTGTCGTAGCGGCCGCCGGAGCAGATCGAGCCGATCTCCGGGTGCGCGTCGAGCATGGTCTCGTAGACGATGCCGGTGTAGTAGTCGAGGCCGCGCGCGATGGACAGGTTGATCGCGTAGCGCGATTCCGGTACGCCGAGCGCGCGCAGCTGAGCGAACACCTGGCGCAGCTCGTCGCGCCCCTCCTCGAACAGCGGCGTGCCGCTGCCCAGCGCCTCGAGCTTCGCCAGCGCGTCGTCGTGGCCGCTGGAACGGATGCGCGAGAAACCCAGCAGCCTCGCGACCACGTCGGCGGCGAGCCCGAAGCCCTCGCCCGCCAGCGTCGCCGCGACCGCGTCCTCGCCGCGCTTGTCGAGCTTGTCGAGCTCGCGCAGCACCAGCATCTGGCGCTCGCCCTCGATGCCCTGCCCCTCGAAGAAACCGCGCAGCAGCTTGCGGTGGTTGAACTGGATCGTGAACTCGCCGATCGCCAGCTTCTCGAACGCGGCGTTGATGACCGCCGGGATCTCCGCGTCGTAACGCGGCGAGAGCGCGTCCTTGCCGATCACGTCGATGTCGCACTGGTAGAACTCGCGGAAGCGGCCGCGCTGGGCGCGCTCGCCGCGGTACACGCGCTGCATCTGGTAGCGGCGGAACGGGAACGCGAGCTCGTGCTCGTGCTCGGCGACGTAGCGCGCCAGCGGCACGGTGAGGTCGAAGCGCAGCGCCAGCTCGGGCAGCGCGGCCGCATCGGCACCGCCCTGCGCGGCCTTTTCGAGCGCGCCCGTCGACTGCACGAAGTACACCTGCCGCTCGGTCTCGCCGCCGGTCTTGGTCAGCAGCACGTCGGTGAGCTCGAACACCGGCGTTTCCACCGGCAGGAAGCCGTAGGCCTCGAAGGTGCCGCGGATGGCGTCGAGCATGCGCTGGAACGCCACCTGCTCGCGCGGCAGCAGCTCCATGACGCCGGGCGGGGTGCGGGGCTTGATCAAGCGGGGACTCCGGGCGAACGCGAGCCCGTCAGTGTAACGGGAGCCCGCCGCCGCGCCGGCGTCGACGGAACTGATTCCGGGCGCCCGGGGCCTTGCCGGCCCGCCACCCGGGACCGTAAAATGACGGGCTCACCTGTCGGGGTGTAGCTCAGCCTGGTAGAGCGCTACGTTCGGGACGTAGAAGTCGCAGGTTCAAATCCTGTCTCCCCGACCAATCGAATCAACAATCGAATCAAGGTGTTACGGAAGCCGGCCTCGCGCCGGCTTTTTCTTTGCCGTGGCGCCGGTGACGGCAGCGCCGGCGCCGGGGGCCGCGCGGGGGCGCAGCGGCGGAGGCACGCCGGCGCGCGCCCGCGAGACGTGGGCATGCGCGGGCACGTGGAAGCGCCACGGATGCTCGATGGCGTGGCGGATGCCCACGCGCGGCCCCACGACCGGCTCGGCCGGCGGGGGCGTGCCGTCGGACATGATCCAGACGCCGCGGTCGCCCATGACCAGGTCGGCCCCGTCGAGCGCCCGGTCGATGCCCATCGCCTGGCCGAGCTTGCCGGGCCCGGAGCCGAGGTCGCGGTCCTTCGCCGGGTGGCCGCGCGCCTCGCGCATCAGTTCGACGCCCGCGATCGGCTCGATCGCGCGCAGCAGCACGCCCCAGCCCTGCCCGCGACCGCACACCGCGTTCGCGCACCAGTGCATGCCGTAGGTGAAGTACACATACATGTGGCCGCCTTCGCCGAACATCGTGGCGTTGCGGGCGGTCTTGCCGCGGAACGAGTGCGCGGCGGGATCGTCGGCGCCGGAATAGGCCTCGACCTCGACGATGCGGCCGGCGCGACCGTCGTCGCGCACGAGCAGCTTGTTCAGCAGCTCGGGCGCGACTTCCGTCGGATGGCGGAGATAGAACCTGCGCGGCAACGCTTTCCAGCGGGGCATCCGATCCACCCGGATCAGCGCACCGGCAGCTCGATGTAGCTCGCCGCCTGCGGGCTGTGCCAGATCCGCTGCGTTGCCTTGACGTAGTCCCCGGGCCTGGCGAAGAAGATGTTCGGCACGAACGTCTGCGGGTTGCGGTCGTACAGCGGGAACAGGGTCGACTGCACCTGCACCATCACCCGGTGCCCGGGCTGGAACACGTGATTGGCATTGGGCAGGTCGAACGCATAGGGCAGCGTTTCGCCCGGCGCGATCGCCTTAGGCGCATCGAAGCCCTCGCGATAGCGGCCGCGGAAGATCGCCAGCGACACCGCCAGCTCGTAGCCGCCCATCGCCGGGTTCGACGCCACCTGGTCGGGTTGGACGTCGATCAGCTTGACCACCCAGTCGCTGTCGCTGCCGGTGGTGGATGCCTGCAGGTGCACGCGCGGCACGCCGGCGATCCGCAGGGGCTCCGTCAGCGGCTCGGTCATCCACGTGACCACATCGGGGCGGCCGTCGACGAAGCGCTGGTCCTGCACCAGCCAGGTGGTCCACGAGTCGCGATCGTTGAAGTTCACCGGGCGCGGCACGTAGGGCACCGGTTTGGCGGGATCGGAGACGTATTCGTCGTACTCCGCCTGCCCGGCGACCGGCGCCTCGAACGACAGGTTGCCTCCCGCCTGCAGGTAGAGCGGCTTCGGCTTCGAAGCGCAGCCCTTGGCGCAGCTGCGCGGCCAGGCCTGCAGGCGGTCCCAGTGGTCCTCGCCGGTGTTGTAGACGAGTACCGGCGGCGTGTCGGCCTTCGGCGCGCCGGGCACCAGGTACTGGTCGAAGAACGGCTTGAGCACGTCGCGGCGGAACTGCAGCGCGGTGTCGCCGTCCCACTGCAGCGCGCCCAGCGAGCGCCCGCCGTAGTTCACCTGGCTGTGCCGCCACGGGCCCATCACCAGGTAGTTGCGGTCGTTCTTCGTGTCGCGCCCTTCCATTGCCGCATACGCATGGTTCGCGCCGTACATGTCCTCCTGGTCCCACAGGCCCTGCAGCCACATCGTGGGCACCTTCAGCGGCGTGCGCGCCATGACCTTGTCCAGCGCCTGCTCCTGCCAGAACGCGTCGTAGGCGGGATGCTCGACGAGCTTGCGCCACCAGGCGATCTGCTCGAGCCCCTGCGCGCGCGCGACGTCGCCGGCCGAGCCGCCGCGCAGGAAATTGGCGTAATCGTCGTAACCGGCCCGCGGCATGTCCACGCCCTTGCCGCGCTTGGTCATCTGGCCAGTGAAGTACTTCAGGTTGACCTGTCGGAAGGCGCCGTAGCTGAACCAGTCGTCGCCCATCCAGCCGTCGACCATCGGGCTCTCCGGCGCGGCGACCTTCAGCGCGGGATGCGGGTTCACCAAGGCCATCACCACGGTGAAGCCTTCGTACGACGAGCCGAGCATGCCGACCCGGCCGTTGGATTCGGGCACGTGCTTCACCAGCCAGTCGATGGTGTCGTAGGCGTCGGTCGAATGGTCGACCTCGGTGTCGTTGAGCGGGCCGCGCAGCGGGCGCGTCGTGACGTAGTCGCCCTCGGAGCCGTATTTGCCGCGGACGTCCTGGAACACGCGGATGTAGCCGCCGCGCACGAACACCTCGTCGCCTTCCGGCAGGATGTCGATCATGCGCGGCGACGCCATGCGGCTGGCGCGGGCGGCGGCGTTGTAGGGCGTACGCGTGAGCAGGATCGGCGCGCCGTGCGCGCCCTTGGGCACCACGATCACCGTGTACAGCTTGACGCCATCGCGCATCGGGATCATCACCTCGCGCTTGACGTAGTCGTAGTCGCCGGTCGGCACGACGAACGGCGTGGCGGCGATGTCCGGCGTCATCGGCGGCGTCACCGCCGGCGTCTGCGCGAATGCGAGCGCGGGCGCGGCGGCGAGCAGCGCAGGCAGCAGGCAACGGAACAGGCGGCAGGACGGGCGGATGGTGGCGTGCATGGTCGGCTCCCCGGCGACGGAAACCCGACTGTAGCGCGGATCAAGCCGCGGCAGCGCGGGTCAACCCAGGCTCGCCAGCCTCGCGCGCAGCGCGGCGAGGCGCAGGTCGCCGGCCGCGCCGGGCGACACGCGCGCGGCCAGGCTCGCCGCCGGGTCGCCTTCCGCCCAGCGCGCCGGGTCGGCGGCTTCGCGGTAGGCGTCGCGGAACGGCATGCCCTGCTTCGCCAGGTCCACGGCGAGGTCGGTCGCATACATCGAAGGTTCGAGCGCGGCGCGCATCGCATCCGGCTGCCACTGCATGCGCCGCAGCAGGTCCGGCAGCAGCGCCAGCGCCTGCAGGCCCTTGCCGAAGCCATGGAACAGCGCGCCCTTCGTCACCTGCAGGTCGCGGTGGTAGCCCGAAGGCAGCGACAGCAGGTGTTCGATCTCGGCCTTGGCCGCGGCGACGCTGGCGTAGGTGCCGCGCATCAGCTCGACGACGTCGGGATTGCGCTTGTTCGGCATGATCGAACTGCCGGTGACGTACTCCGGCGGCAGCGCGACGAAGCCGTATTCCCCGCTGGTGAACAGGCTCAGGTCCCAGGCGATGCGGCGCAGGTCGAGCATCGCGCTGCCCAGCGCCTCGAGCGCGGCGAGCTCGAACTTGCCGCGCGAGAGCTGCGCATAGGTCGCCGCGACCTGCAGGCGGCCGAAGCCGAGCGCCTGCGTCGTGCCGTCGCGGTCCAGCGGCAGGTTGATGCCGTAACCGGCGGCGCTGCCGAGCGGGTTCGCGTCGATCCACGCGGCGGTGTCGCGCGCGCGCGTTGCGTCGTCGACGAAGGCCTCGGCCCAGCCGGCCCACCACATGCCGGCGGAGGACACGACGGCGCGCTGCAGGTGCGTGTAGCCCGGCATCGGCAGCGCCGCCTCGGCCTGCGCGCGATCGAGCGCGACCGCCGCGGCATCGCGCGCATGGCGCTGCGCCTCGCCGAGCTTCTCCTTCAGCCACAGCCGCGTCGCCACCAGCACCTGGTCGTTGCGGCTGCGGCCGGCGTGGATGCGCTTGCCGGCGTCGCCGAGGCGCTCGGTCAGCCGCGCCTCGATCGCCGAGTGGCCGTCCTCGAAGCGCTGGTCGAGCACGAACGCGCCGCCGCGGAAATCGGCGGCGAGGACGTCGAGCTCGCGCAGCAGCGCCTCCAGCTCGCCAGCGCCGAGCATGCCGATGCGCTGCAGGCCTTCGGCATGCGCGCGGCTGGCGGCGATGTCGTGCAGGAAGAATTCGCGGTCCAGGACCACGTCGTCGCCGGCCAGGAAGGCCTGGATGCGCGCGTCGACCTCGACGCCCGGCTTCTGCCACAACAGGTCAGCCATCGATGGGGATCCCCGCGAATTCGTCCAGCCCGAAGGCCAGGTTGAGGTTCTGCAGCGCCTGCGTCGCCGCGCCCTTGAGCAGGTTGTCCTCGGTGGCGACGACGACGAGGCGGCGCCCGTCCGCCGACAGCGTGAAGCCGCCGACCTCGACGTGGTGCGCGCCGGCGATCCGGCTTACCCACGGCGCCTCGCCCCCGACCACCCGCACGAGCGGCTCGCCGGCGTAGCGCCCACGATACCGCGCCTGCGCTTCCTCCAGCGCGAACGGCCGCGCCAGGCGCAGGTTCGCCGTGATCGTCAGGCCGCGGAAGTGCGGCGCCACGTGCGGCATGAACTCGACCGGATGGCCGAGCCGGCGCGAGACCTCGCGCTCGTGCACATGGCCGGTGAGCGCGTACGGCATCAGGTTGTCGCGCAGCTTGTCCGGGTCGTTGCGGTCGGAAGGCGTGGTGCCGGCGCCCGAGTACCCGGAGACGCCGAAGCACTGCACCGGGCCTTCCAGCACGTCGAGCATCGGCGCGATCGCCAGCTGCATCGCCGTCGCGTAGCAGCCTGGATTGGCGATGCGGCGCTGGCCGGCGTACGTGGCGCGGGTCAGTTCGGGGAGGCCGTAGTACCAGGCATCGTCGAAACGGTAGTCGGCGGAAAGATCGACGATGACGGGGTCGGCGCCGGCGGCATCGAACGCCGCCACGCACGCGGCTGCGTGGCCGTTGGGCAGCGCCAGGACCACCGCGTCGGCGCCGAGCGCCGGCAGGTCCTCGTGTGCGGGCGCGGTGTACCGCACATCGCCGTGGTAGGCGTCGACATGGTCGGCCACGCGCTGCCCCGCGAGCGCGCGCGAGGACACGTAGGTCAGTTCGAATCGCGGATGGCCGGCGACGAGCCGGACCAGCTCCGCGCCGGTGTGCCCGCGCGCGCCGACGATGCCGAGCCGGACGGGCGCCGCGTCAGCCATGGCCGTGCGCCTCCAGCTTCGCCTGCAGCCCGGCCTTCACCGCCGGCCATTCGCTGTCGAGGATCGAGAAGCAGACGCTGTCGCGCAGCGTGCCGTCGCGATGCCGGAGATGATGGCGCAGGATGCCCTCCTCGCGCGCGCCCAGCCGGGCGATCGCGGCACGCGAGGCGAGGTTCAGCGTGCTGGTGTGGAAGCCGACGCTCGCGCAGCGCAGGGCCTCGAACGCATGGCCGAGCAGCAGAAGCTTGGCTTCCGTGTTGACCCCGGTGCGCTGCACGGAGCGTGCGTACCAGGTATAGCCGATGCACAGCCGCGGCGTGTCGGGCAGCAGCTCGTAGTAGCGCGTGCTGCCGACGATGCGGCCGTCCGCGGCGCGCACAGTGAAGGCGAGCTGCTCTCCGGCGGCCTGCTTCGCGAGCGCCGCCTCCAGCCAGGCTTCGACCTCCTCCGGTGCAGGGACATTGGTGAACGCGAGCTCCCACAGGCGGCCGTCGCTCGCGGCCGCGCGCAGCCCCTCGGCATGCTCCGGCCGCAGCGGCTCGAGCTGGACGTGCCGGCCGCGCAGGGTCGGGACGACGTTCATGCGGCCTCCGGCGCCGGGGCGGCGTCTTCCAGCGTGGGAACGCGGCCGCGGCAATGCGCGACGCAGGCGGCGATTTCGTCCTGGGCGTCGATGCCGTACCAGAACACCTTCCAGCGCGGCTGCTTGATGCAGCCGTCGCACTCGGCGAAATAGAACGCGTTGACCGGGTTGCCGCGGCGCGAGCGCCAGAACAGCCGCGGCTCGTCGGCGCGCATCACCTGCCACACCGCGCGGCCGAGGCCTTCGCCCTGCGCGTCGTCGAGCACGGCGAACTTGTCGAGGTACACGCCCTCGGCCTCCTGCGTCAGGATCACCGCCGCGCGGTAGTTCTCGCTGACGTAGGCGCGGTGCAGCGCCGTGCGCTCGAAGTAGTCCGGCACCAGCTTCCGGCCGAACGCGGATTCGATCAGGGTGCGCAGCCGCGGCAGGTCCAGCGCGTCCCACGAGGCCGCCTGCAGCACCCGTTCGCCGCGGCGCACGAGCGTGCCGGAACCCTTGTGGGTGAACAGTTCCTTCGCCAGCTCGGACGGGCGCGTGATCGACACCGACGAGGCCGGCGGCAGGCCGTCGAGCAGCTGCTTCACCTGCTCGAGCTTCACCCGCATGCCGCCTTCGATCCAGGGCTGGGCCATCAGGTGCGCGTACTCGGTCGTCAGGTTGATCGAATCGATGACCCGCCCCTGCTCGTCGAGCAGGCCGCCGGTGCCGGTCAGGAACACGATCTTGTACGGCTGCAGCACCTGCACCAGGGCATTGGCGGCGTAGTCGGCGTTGACGTTGAGGATCTGCCCGCCGGCGGTCTCGCCGAGGCTGGCGATCACCGGGATCGAGCCGGCCTGCAGGCTGGCCTGGATCGGCGCGAGCTGCACGCCGCGCACGTTGCCGACGAGGCCGAAGGTGTCGCGGTCCATGAACTCGGCCTCGAACACGCCCGACACGATCGAGGTCGCGCGCGCATCCTGCGCCTGCAGCGCCTCGACGAGCTTGAGGTTCTGCGCATGGAACACGCGGCGCACGATCGCCAGCGCCTCCGGCGAGGTCACGCGCAGGCCGCCGACAGTGCGCTTCTCGATGCCGGCCGCCGCCAGCTCGGCGTCGAGCTGCGGGCCAGCGCCGTGGATGACGATCGGCGTCAGGCCGACGTCCTGCAGGAAGGCGAGCGACGAGGTCAGCGCGTCGAAGTCGTCGCGCAGCACCGCGCCGCCGACCTTGACCACGGCGAAGCGCGCCGCGTCGAGCTGCGAGAAGCGCTTGAGGTACTGCGAGATCTCCTTCGCGCTGCCCATGCTGGAGAGCAGGCGCACGATGGTCTGGCGGGTCGAACCGTTATGAGGCTTCAGGTCGTGGATGGTCATGGGGGCGTCAGTTCGAAAGGATCCGCGCGATCGAATCGGCGTAGCGCTGCAACTGCTCCAGCGCCACCCATTCGTCCGCCGCGTGGGCCTGGGCGATGTCGCCGGGGCCGTAGACGATGGCGGTCATGCCGGCGCGCGAGAACAAAGCGGCCTCGGTCCAGAAGTCGACCGCATTGCCGATCGGGAGGCCCAGCGCATCGGCGAGGTCGCGCGCTTCCAGGCGGCGCTCCTCGGCATCGGCCCCGTCGCCGGCCGGCAGCGGCGGGCCGCGGAACGTTTCCTCGTAGCGCTCCAGCGCGCCCGTCGCCGCGCAGGCGCCGAAGCGCGCATGCAGCTCGTCGGTGTCCTGCGACGGCAACGGCCGGAAGTTGAAGCGGACCTCGGCGCTCGGCGCGATCACGTTCGCCTTGATCCCGCCCTCGACCCGGCCGATGTTGAAGCGCAGCCCGGTGAGCCCGCCGAAGCGCCGGTGCGCCTCGCCTTCGACCAGGTCCAGCGCGCGCGTGCCCCAGCGCATCGCCTGGTGCAGCGCGCTGGCCTCCAGCGCCGCCGCGCCCGACGCGTGCCCGGCCTCGCCGCGGAAGCGCAGCAGCACCGAGGCGATGCCGCGATGCGCCAGCACCGCCTCGCAGCGCGTCGGTTCGGCGACGATCGCCTCGGCGAAACCATGGCCGCTGCCGACGAACGCCTCGATGCAGCGCGGGTCGTTGGCTTCCTCGTCGGTGGTGAACAGGAACGCCGCGTCGCCGGTGGTGGCCGTCGCGGCCGCGAGCAGGCCCGCCGCCGCGCCCTTGATGTCGCAGGCGCCGAGCCCGATCGCGCGATCGCCCTCGACGCGCAGCGCCAGCGGATCCGCGCTCCACTGCGGCGAGGACGGCACCGTGTCGAGGTGCACGTTGAATACCCGCGTGGGCTTGCCGCGCACCGCCAGCAGCGAGAGCGCGCCGTCGCCATGGTCGCTGAGCGTGCAGCGGAAACCCGGCAGCCGGGCGCGCAGGTAGTCGAAGACGCCCGTGCCGATCCGCCGCGGCGGATTGCGCGTGTCGAACCCGACCAGCGCTTCCAGGTGATCGAGCGTTCGCGACAGCAATGGGTTGCGCCCCGACGTCATCCCCGGCTCCCGGCTCCCGGCTCCGGGCTGCCATTCACTTCCGCCCACAGCGTGCTGCTCATGCCGAACAGCTTGATGAAGCCTTCCGCCTCCTCCACGCCCCAGTCCGCCGACTGCGCGTAGGTCGCGCCGGCCGCCTGCAGCAGGTGCGGCGAGCGCACCGCCACCGCGTCCACCCGGCCGCCGCGCGTCTCCAGCACGACCTCGCCGTTGACCATGCGCTGCGACGACGCCAGGAAGGCTTCGAGGTCGGTCTTGAGCGGGTCGTGGTAGAAGCCCTCGTACACGAGCTCCACCCAGCGCCGCGCCACGTCCGGCTTGAAGCGGTTCTGCTGCTTGCTCAGCACCGCCTCCTCCAGCGCGCGGTGCGCGCAGAGCAGCGCGGCCAGGCCGGGCGCCTCGAACACGATGCGGCCCTTCAGCCCGATCGTGGTGTCGCCGGTGTACATGCCGCGGCCGACGCCGTACTGCGCGAACATGGTGTTGAGGCGCGCCAGCAGCTGCGCGCCGGGCATCTCCTGCCCGTCGAGCGCCACCGCCTCGCCGCGCTCGAAGCGCAGCGCGACCTGCAGCGGTTCCGCCGGCCACTGCTCGCGGCGCGCGCACCAGCCGCGCGCGCCTTCGCCCGGCGCTTCCCAGCGGTCGATCTCGCCGCCGGACATGGTCACGCCGAGCAGGTTCTCGTTGATCGTGTAGGCCTTCTGCTTGGCGCGCACGCCGAAGCCGCGCTGCTCGAGGTAGGCCTGCTCGTAGGCGCGGGTCTGCGTGTGCTCCTTCTGGATCTCGCGGATGGGCGCCACGATGCGGTAGTCGCCGCTCGCCTTGACCGCCAGGTCGAAGCGCACCTGGTCGTTGCCCATGCCGGTGCAGCCGTGCGCGATCGCGTTCGTGCCGAGCTCGCGTGCCCGCGCCAGCGCCGCGTCCACGATCAGGTAGCGGTCCGATACCAGCAGCGGGTACTGGCCCTGGTAGCCCTCGCCCGCCCACACGAACGGCTTGACGAAGCCGTCCCAGATCGCGGGCCCGCCGTCGACGGTGAGGTGCGAAGCGACGCCCAGTTCGGCCGCGCGCGCCTCGATCGTCGCGCGCTCGGCGGCGTCCACGCCCCCGGTGTCGGCGAACACGGTATGCACGTTCCAGCCGCGCTCCTGCAGGTACGGCACGCAGAACGAGGTGTCGAGGCCGCCGCTGAAGGCGAGGACGATGTCTTTGCTGCTGTTCGGATCGGTCATGGGGGATGGTCTTCGGGAGTCGTGGGGACGGCCGGATCAGCGGGAGCCGGCGAGCGCAGCCATCACCGCCTTCTGCGCATGCAGGCGGTTCTCGGCTTCGTCGATGGCGATGC
>JBDZUW010000017.1:13975-30463 GCA_040255375.1 Luteimonas sp.
GCCATCACCGCCTTCTGCGCATGCAGGCGGTTCTCGGCTTCGTCGATGGCGATGCAGCGCGGCGAATCCATCACCGCGTCGGTGGCCTTGACGTTGCGGCGCAGCGGCAGGCAGTGGCTGAAGACGGCATCGTTGGTGAGCGCCATCTTCGCCTCGTCGACGATGAAGTGGCGGTAGCGGTCGCGGATGGGCTTCTCCGCGGCCCAGCTGCCGAAGTACGGCAGCGCGCCCCAGCTCTTGGCGTAGACGATGTCGGCGCCGGCATACGCGGACTCGATGTCGTGGCTCACCTGCAGCGAACCGCCGCTTTCGGCCACGTTCTGCGCCGCCCAGCCCATGTAGCGCTCGTCGAGCACGTAGTCCGGCGTCGGACACAGCAGGGTCACGTCCATGCCCAGTCGCGTGGCGATGGTCAGCGCGGAATTGGCGACGGCGGTGTTGAGCGCCTTCGGGTGGTAGGTCCAGGTCAGCACGTACTTCTTCCCGCGCAGGTCGGTCGTGCCGAAGTGCTCCTGCAGCGCCTGCGCGTGCGCCAGCTCCTGGCACGGATGGGTGATGGTCTCCATGTTGACGACCGGCACCGGGGAGTACTTCGCGAACGCGCGCAGCACCTTGTCCTGCCGGTCCTCGGACCAGTCGCGGAACTTCGGGAAGGCGCGCACGCCGATCATGTCCACGTAGCGGCCAAGCACGCGCGCGACTTCGGCGATGTGCTCCTCGGCCTCGCCATCCATCACCGTGCCCAGCTCGAACTCGATCGGCCAGGCGTCCTTGCCGGGCTGCAGCACGACCGCGTGCCCGCCGAGCTGGAACGCGCCCAGCTCGAAGCTGGTGCGGGTCCGCAGCGAGGGATTGAAGAACACCAGCGCGATGGACTTGCCGCGCAGCAGCGGCTCGTCGGCGATGCCGGCGCGGCGGTCGCGCTTGTAGCGGGCGGCGGCGGCAAGCAGCGCGTCGAGCTCGGCGCGGCCCAGGTCCTGGGTGTTGAGGAAGTGCTTCATGGTCGGGGCTCGCGGCGGGATCCTGGAGGATTGCGCGGGCCCGGAAACATAAAGCCCAGCGCGGGGGCTGGGCTTTTCGGAGGCGGTGCGATGCGGTCCGGTCTACCCAGCGGTGTGCGGGATCTGTCGGCGCGCGCGCGAGGTCATCCCCGCCGCCATGCGGGCGGAGCTCAGGACGACGGCGTCGGCGCGGGAGGCATGCATCGGGCGCGCATCCTCGCATGGCGCGGGGGCGGGCGCAAGCGCGGGGCGGATCATTTGCCGGCGTCGGGCACGACGGGCTGCAGGCTGAACTGCACGCGCAGGCGGTTGCCCGGGTCGTACGGCAGGCGCGAGCGGTACTTCATGCCGCGGTACACGTAATCGACGTCGTAGGCGATCGGACGCTGGAACTTGCGCTCCACCGGCACCAGCTCGCAGTCGCTGCCGGCAGGCGGCGGCGCTGGCTTCTCCTTCTCCTTCTCCGCGCCGAGGGCGTCCTTCACGGCGCCGACGATCCGCGACAAGCCGCGCGGCTCGTCCTTCGGGGCCACCACCTTCCCGTTGCAGCGCTGCTCCATGCGGGTCGCCGTGAGGGTCTGGTAGACCGGCTCCACGCGCAGCACCTGGGCATAGCCGGTGCGGACGTTGCGCTTGGGCACCACCGTTTCCTGGCCCAGCACGGGCATCGCGGCCAGCGCGAGCAGGGCCACGAGGCAGGTCGGGACGGGGCGGCGCCAGGCACGGCGCTGGATCGGGGGCAACGGGCTCACCGCGGCAGTGTATGCGTTGCGGGCGCCGAAGGGCTGAATCCCGGCTGTCATCGCCGGGGGCCGGCCGCTAGAATCCATGGAAATCCCGGGTTTCCCCACATGAGCCTGCACCTGCACAACAGCCTGACGCGGCGGCTCGAGCCGTTCGCGCCGCTGGATCCCGCCTGCCCGACCATGTACCTGTGCGGGCCGACGGTCTACAACTACGTGCACATCGGCAACGCGCGCGGCCCGGTGGTGTTCGGCGTGCTCGCGGCGCTGCTGCGCCGGCGCCACGGCGCCCTGCGCTACGCACGCAACATCACCGACGTGGACGACAAGATCAACGCCGCGGCGCAGGCCGCCGGCGTGCCGATCTCGGCGATCACCGACCGCTACGCCGCCGCGTACCGCGAGGACATGGCCGCGCTGGGCGTCGCGCCGCCGGACCTGGAGCCGGCCGCGACCGCGCACATCCCGCAGATCGTGGCGATGATCGAGCGCCTGGTCGCGGCGGGCCATGCCTACGAGGCCGAGGGCCACGTGCTGTTCTCGGTGGGCAGCTTCGACGGCTACGGCAAGCTGTCGGGGCGCGACCCGGACGAGATGCTCGCCGGCGCGCGCGTCGAGGTGGCGCCCTACAAGCGCGACCCGGGCGACTTCGTGCTGTGGAAGCCCTCGACCTCCGACCTGCCCGGCTGGGAGTCGCCGTGGGGCCGCGGCCGCCCCGGCTGGCACATCGAGTGCTCGGCGATGGCCGAGGCGCACCTGGGCGAGACCATCGACATCCACGCCGGCGGCGCCGACCTGCAGTTCCCGCACCACGAGAACGAGATCGCGCAGAGCGAGTGCGCCCACGGCGGCCGGATCTTCGCGCGCTACTGGCTGCACAACGGCATGCTCGAGTTCGGCGGCGCGAAGATGTCCAAGTCGGTCGGCAACATCGAGAAGGTCCACGACCTGCTGCAGCGGCATCCGCCGGAGGCGCTGCGCTACGCGCTGCTGTCGGCGCATTACCGGCAGCCGCTGGACTGGACGCCGGCGCTGGTGGAGCAGTCGGTGCGCACGCTCGACCGCCTGTACGGCACGCTGCGCGACCTCGGCGACGTCGAGGCGGGCGCCGCGACGCCGGCGACGATCCCCGCCTCGATCGAGGCGGCGCTGGACGACGACCTCAACACGCCCGCCGCGCTGGCGGAGATCGCGCGCATCGCCGGCGAAGCGCGCAAAGCCGCTTCGGCGACCGAACGCACGCGGCTCAAGGGCGAACTGCTCGGCGCCGGCCTGGCGCTCGGCCTGCTGCAGCAGGACCCGGCCGCGTGGTTCGCGCGCGGCGCCTCCGGCGAGGACGATGCCCGCATCCAGGCCCTCGTGGACGAGCGCGCAGCGGCGAAGCAGGCACGCGATTTCGCGCGCGCCGACGCGATCCGCGACGCCCTCGCCGCCGAGGGCATCGCGCTCGAGGACACGCCGCAGGGTGTGCGCTGGGTGCGGCGGTGAACGCCTTCGCCGCGCTGTTCCCGATGGAACCGACCGCCGCCCAGGCGCAGGCGGCGATCGCCGAGGAGTTCTCGTTCTTCGGCGACTGGTCGGAGCGCTACCAGTACCTGATCGACCTCGGGCGCAAGCTGCCGCCGTTCCCGGACGAATGCAAGACCGAGGAGCACCGGCTGCACGGCTGCCAGTCGATGGTGTGGATCGTGGCGTCCGGCGACGCGAGCCGGATGGACTTCGCCGCCACCAGCGATTCGGCCATCGTGTCCGGACTCGTGTTCCTCGCGCTGCGCGTGTATTCGGGCCGCCCGGCGGCGGAGATCCTCGCCACCGATCCCGATTACGTCTCCGCGATCGGCCTGTCGAAGCACCTCTCCCCGACCCGCAGCAACGGGCTCGCCGCGCTGCTGGCCTTCATCCGCGAACGCGCGCGCGAAGCCGCGGCATGAGCGCGCATGCCGGCGCGCCGGCCGCCCCGCCCGCCGCTTCGCCGCTGCGCAACCGCGCCTTCCTCGCCCTGCTGCTGTATCGCGCGTGCGCGGGGTTGTCGTACCAGATCGTGGCGGTCACCGTCGGCTGGCACATCTACACGATCACCCGCGATCCGTTCGCGCTCGGCCTGGTCGGCCTCGCCGAGATCGTGCCCTACTTCTGCGTGGCCCCGTTCGCGGGCTACCTCGTCGACCACCTGCGCCGGCGCACCCTGGGCGCCGTCGCCTGCCTGGGACTGATGGCGACCGCGCTCGCGCTCGCGGGGATCGCGCACGCCGCGGCGGGCGAACGCTCGACCTGGCCGATCTATGCCGCGATCGCGCTCACCGGCATGGTCCGTTCGTTCCTGACGCCGGTGTACAACGCGCTGTTCGCGCGCGTGCTGCCCCGCGACCAGTTCGTGCGCGGCGCGAGCTTCGGCAGCGTCGTGTTCCAGGCGAGCCTGGTGCTCGGGCCGGCCTTCGGCGGCGTGCTCGTGGGCTGGGCCGGCGTGCCGGTCGCGTACGCCGTCGCCGCCGCGTTCGGCGCGGCCGCGGCGGTGGCGGTGTACCGGCTGCGGGTGACCGAGCCGCCGGTGCTGCTGCAGCGCGCGCCCGTGTTCGCCAGCATCCACGAGGGGCTGCGCTTCGTGTTCGGCAACCAGATCATGCTCGGCGCGATGGCGCTGGACATGTTCTCGGTGCTGCTGGGCGGTGCGGTCTCGATGCTGCCGGCCTTCATCCGCGAGATCCTGCACTGGGGGCCGGAAGGCCTGGGCATCCTGCGCGCGATGCCGGCGCTGGGTTCGATCTGCGTGGCGCTGTGGCTGGCGCGGCACCCGCTGCAGCAGCACGCGGGCCGGGTGCTGCTGTTCGCCGTGGCGGGCTTCGGCCTGTGCACGATCGCGTTCGGCCTGTCGCGCGACTTCTGGCTGTCGGCGGCGATCCTGGTCCTGTACGGCGTGTGCGACGGCGTGTCGGTGGTGATGCGCTCGACGATCCTGCAGCTGGCGACGCCGGACGACATGCGCGGCCGCGTGTCCTCGATCAACGGCATCTTCATCGGCTCGTCGAACGAGCTCGGCGCGTTCTACGACGGCACCATGGCGCGCCTGCTCGGGCTGGTGCCGGCGGTGGTGCTGGGCGGCTGCGTCACCCTCGGCGTGGTCGCGATCACGGCGCTGCGCGCGCCGCGGCTGCGGCGCCTGGACCTGCGCGACCTGCAATAAAAGGAAAGCCCCGCACCGGGCGGGGCTTCCTCGCAACGCGGACCGCAGGGACGCTCAGTCGCCGATCTGCTTCTGCAGGTGCTCCCAGCGCTCCTGCTCGTCGATCGTGCGCTCGGCGGTGAGGCGCGCCTCGAGGCGCTCCAGGCCGATCTCCTCGCCGGAGTCGACGCTGAAGCCGTACTCGCCCGACTCCACGCGCTTGAGCGTGCTGTCGATCTTGCCGATCAGCTTGCGGTAGCGGTCGCGGGTGCGCAGCTCCAGCGAGTTCTCGGTCTCGCGGGTCGCGCGCTCGGCTTCGTCGCCGACGTCGCGGACTTCGTCCTTGAGGTTCTCGATGGTCTGCTTGGATTCCTCGACCAGGTCCGCCCGCCACTGCAGCAGGCGCTGGCGGAAGTACTCCAGCATCAGCGGGCTCATGTATTCCTCGTCCACCGACGGCTTGTAGCCGTTGGGGACGATCGGACGGCCGGTCTCGTCGACCTTGTGCGGCACGACCTTGACCTTCCCGCGCGGCGCGGGCGCGGCGGGCGCGGCGACGCGCGCCACGGCCACCTTGCCGACGGGGCGGGCCTTGGCGGGCACGGCACTGCCCTTGGCCGCGGCCTGCGCGGGTTCCACCGGCGCCTGCTTGGCGGGACGGGTCGCGGCCTTGGCGATCGGGCGCGCAGGCGCCTTTTTCGCGGCGGGCGGCGCGGCCGCCGGGGCCGGCTTGCGCGCGGGCGCGGGCGCGGGGGCCGCGGCCTTCTTCGGCGCAGGCGCGGGCGCCTTCTTCGCAACGGGCGCCGGCGACTTCTTCGCCGGGGCCTTCGCGACCTTGGCGGGCGCCTTCTTCGGTGCCGCGGCCTTCGCAGGCGCAGCCTTCTTCGGCGCCGGGCGCGCGGGCGCCTTCTTCGCCGCGGCCTTGGCCGGCGCGGGCCTGGCGGCTGCGCTCCTGGACGGCACGGGTTTCTTCGTGGCGGCCTTCTTCGCGGGCGGGGCCTTCTTCGCCGGGGTCGGCTTGCGGGCCGGGGCCGCCTTGGACTTGCTGGCGGCGGGCTTGGCGGCCTTGGCGGCCTTCTTCGCGGGTTTCTTCACTGCCACGACAGGCGTTTCCTCCGGATTCCCTTGAGGCGGGAAAGCGCGCTGTTATACCCTGCCGGGACTACAGCGGCAACCGCGCAAGCCTGCGCCGCGCCGTGTCCAAGGACCGTGATCTCACGCCTGCTCATCGCCCTGCTCCGCGGCTACAAGCGCTGGATCAGCCCGCTGCTCGGACCACGCTGCCGATTCGTGCCGACCTGCTCGGAATACGCGATGACGGCCATCGCGCGGTTCGGGCCCGTGCGCGGCACCTGGCTGGCGGTGCGCCGCGTCGCGCGTTGCCACCCTCTCCATCCGGGCGGCCACGACCCCGTCCCTCCCCCGTCCTGAAGAAAGGAAATCGCCCCATGCCCGGTACGCTGCTCGTCAATGCCCGCCTGGTGAACGAAGGTCGCGAGATCGATGGCGACCTGCGCATCCGCGACGGCCGCATCGCCGAGATCGGCAGCGGACTGTCCGCCGGCGGCGACGAGGTCGTGGACGCGCGCGGCCGCCGCCTGCTGCCGGGCATGATCGACGACCAGGTGCACTTCCGCGAGCCGGGCCTCGAGTACAAGGCCGACATGGCGATCGAGTCCGCGGCCGCCGTCGCCGGCGGCATCACCAGCTTCATGGACATGCCCAACACCAACCCGCCGACGCTCGACGCGGCGGCGCTGGAGGACAAGTACCGCCGCGCGCTCGGCCGGGTGTGGGGCAACCACGGCTTCTACCTCGGCGCGAGCAACGACAACCTCGAAGCGATCCGCGTCCTCGATCCACTCACCGCGCCGGGCATCAAGGTGTTCATGGGCGCGTCCACGGGCAACATGTTGGTGGACGACCCGGAAACGCTGGACGGCATCTTCCGCGAGGCGCCGACGCCGATCATCACCCACTGCGAGGACACGCCGACGATCGAGGCCAACCTCGCCGCGTACAAGGCGAAGTACGGCGAGGACATCCCGGTCGAATGCCACCCGGACATCCGCTCGCGCGAGGCCTGCATCAAGTCCACGCGGCTGGCGATGGAGCTCGCGCGCCGCCACGGCACGCGCCTGCACGTGTTGCACATCTCCACCGCCGACGAGCTCGCGCTGTTCGAGCGCGGCCCGCTGGTGCGCGCCGACGGCTCGCGCAAGCGCATCACCGCCGAGACCTGCATCCACTTCCTGCGCTTCGACCGATCCGACTACGCGCGGCTGGGCAACTTCATCAAGTGCAACCCCGCGATAAAGGACGCCTCCGACCGCGAGGCGCTGATCCGCGCCGTGGCCGAGGACGTGGTCGACGTGCTCGCCACCGACCACGCGCCGCACACGCTGGAGGAGAAGTCGCGCCCCTACGCGCAGGCGCCGAGCGGCCTGCCGCTGGTGCAGTACGCGCTGCTCGCGGCGCTGGAGCTGGTGCACGAAGGCCGGATGGACGCCGCGCAGGTCGTGCAGAAGGTCTCGCACGCACCGGCGCAGCTGTTCGACGTCGCCGAACGCGGCTTCCTGCGCGAGGGTTACTTCGCCGACCTCGTGCTGGTCGACGACGCGCCGCTGACCGTGCGCCGCGAGGACGTGCTGTCGAAGTGCGGCTGGTCCCCGTTCGAGGGCACCACGTTCCGCTCGCGCATCGCCTCCACCTGGGTCAACGGCCAGCTCGCCTGGGACGGCTCCAGCCTCGTCGGCGCGCCGCAAGGCCAGCGCCTCCGCTTCGACCGCTGAAAAAAAGCATTAGCCACAGATCACACAGATAAAAAACAGATAAGGGGCAAGAGCGGAAGGCCGGACCGCCTTGCCCCAATCCTTTTCAATCTGTGTGATCTGTGGCTGAAAAGTCAGCCGGAGATGCGGGCGACGGCGTCGTGCGGATGCAGGGACTCGAAGTGCGAGACTTCGGCGTCGAAGCGCTCGATGCGCGGGTCGGCGGCCAGGGCGGCGGCGATGCGGCGCGCGGCGTCCTCGCAGAACATCAGGTTGGCCGCGTTGAGCTCGGCGAAGGCCTGCTCGTCCTCGCGCTTCACCGCGGCCTGCACCGGCGTGCCGAGCGCGGCTTCGAGCAGGTCCACGAGCGCGGCGACCGGGAGGCCGTCGAAGGACTGGCGCAGCTCGACGCGCACCTTCGCGCGGCTGCGCTGCGCGTGCGGGGTCGCGGCCAGGCCGCGCTCCGATGCGAGCCAGTCGTGCACGACCTCGGTCGACAGCGGCCGCGCCGCGCCGAAGTCCTCGGCGAAGCGGCGCGCGTTGAGCTGCCGCGACAGCGCCGCGGAAGCCGGGCAGGTGCTCGAGTACTCCACTTCCAGCGCGAGCGCGACCTTGATGTGGCCGTCGCGCAGCACCGCTTCGATCGCGACCGGGTAGCGCTTCCAGCCCAGCAGGCCGCTGGCCAGCGATCCGCGCTGCAGCAGGTGCTCGTAGCGCACGGCCAGGCGCGCCGACGCCGACAGGCCCTGCTGCGACTCGACCAGGTCGTCGAGCACGCGGCGCAGTCCGCCCGGGGTGATCGCGTCGGCCGCGAACGCGTCCTGCAGGCGCAGGTACAGCCGCGACATGTGGATGCCGCGCGCGGCGGGATCGCGCAGGTCCACGGCCACGTCCACCGACGCAGCGACCTGCAGCGCGGCCTCGCCCGGCCCGGCGATGCGGACCGGAAGCGCGATGTTGTCCATGCCCACCCAGTCGATCGGGCGCGCCAGCGCGACCGGATCACCGGCGACGTCGGGCAGCGGCGACGGGCGCGTGGAGGACGACATGCCGCCATTGTACCGGCGGGGCGATTCCGGACCGGTCACGCCTGCGGGACGCTGCGTCCGGCGCGCCATGCCGTCCACAGCGTGCGCCATTGCGAGGGCATCCGGCCGTGGCCGCCAGCGCCTGCTCCCGGCGCCTGCAGCCGCTGGCGCGCCAGCGCCGCGAAGATCCGGTCCGCGCGGGTGCCGGCGGGACGGGACGGCCACGCATCGAGCAGGGCTTCCGTGGCTCCGGCCGCGCCCTCGCCCGCAAGGACGCGCGCGGCGCAGAGGCCCGCGGCCAGCGCGGCATGCCCGGTTCCGGCATCGCCATCGATCGCGGCGGACACGGCAGCCGCCGCCTCCGTGAAGGGCGCCAGCACCGCGCGCAGCGCTTCGCCGCCATCGCCCGCCGGCATGGGCGCCTCGCGACCCGCGGCCAGCGCCGGCAATGCCGCTGCCAGGACGCCCCACGGCGCCGGCACGCGTTGCAGCGCCAGCCCCAGAGGATGGCGGCGACGGCCATGCGACCAGCCCTGCAGTTCCTCGCCCCACCACGCGAGCTTCGCCGCGCCGGGCCGTGGATCGGCGCCTTGCCACGCCGCATCGGCGAGTTCCTGGCGCAAGGCCAGCCAGGCGAGCGTCGCTCCGCGCTGCGGCGCCGGCACGAAGACTTCGGCGATGCGCCACTCGGGCCAGCGTGCCCGCCACTTGTCGAGGAATGCCGCGAGCGCGGCCTGGTCGCTCACTGCCGCGGCCAGGCGCCTGCGCCAAGCAGGTCGCGTGGCGTCTCCGCGACGGCGGAAGCCTGCCATGCCAGCGGATCGTCGCCGTCGAGCCGGTAGCCCCACAGCGCCGTGATCGACGGCATGCCCGCCGCGCGCGCGGCGACGATGTCGCGCTCGTCGTCGCCGACATACACGCAGTCCGCCGCGTCCAGGCCCTGCGCGCGCGCCGCATGCAGCAGGGGCTGCGGATCCGGCTTGCGCACCGGCAGCGTGTCGCCGCCGACCAGCACCGCACAGCGCTTGTCCCAGCCCAGCAGCGGCAGCAACGCGCGCGCCAGCGCTTCGGGCTTGTTGGTGACGATGCCCCAGCGGCTGCCGGCATCCTCGATCGCGGCAAGCAGCGTCTCGATGCCCTCGAACGGCGCGCCGTGGCGGCCGAGTTCCTGCCGGTAGACGTCCAGGAACGGCTGCACGAGCGCTTCGCGTCCGGCGTCGTCCAGCGCCGGGAACGCGGCGGCGATCATCGCCCGCGCGCCCTTCGAGACGTGCGGACGCAGCGCCGCGGGCATCATCGGCGGCTCGCCGCGGCGCGAACGCAGCACCGCGATCGTGGCGACGAAATCCGGTGCGCTGTCGAGCAGCGTGCCGTCGAGGTCGAACAGCACCAGCTGCGGGAAATTCACGCCGTCTCCGGCCTGCGCGCGCAGGCGAGGTAGTTCACCGAAGTGCCGCCGCCGACGCGCGCGGCGTTGCGCCACGGTTCGTAGGCCAGGCCGCTCACGTCCTCGAGTTCGAGGCCGCAGGCGCGCAGCCAGCCCGCGAGTTCCGAGGGGCGGATGAAATCGCGGTAGCGGTGGGTTCCGGCGGGCAGCATGCGCGCGACGTATTCGGCGCCGACGATCGCCAGGGCGAACGCCGCGGGCGTGCGGTTGAGCGTGGACAGGAACAACCGGCCGCCGGGCTTCAGCAGCGTCGCGCAGGCCGCGAGCACCGAGGCCGGATCGGGCACGTGCTCGAGCATTTCCATGCAGGCGATCGCATCGAACGATGCCGGCGCTTCCGCGGCGAGCGCCTCGACCGGCTGCTGCCGGTAGTCGACGCGCAAGCCGGATTCCAGGCCGTGCAGGCGGGCGACCTTCAGCAGGTCGGGCGCGAGGTCGATCGCGACGACATCGGCGCCTTCGGCGGCCAGCGCCTCGCTCAGCAACCCGCCGCCGCAGCCGACGTCGAGCACGCGCGCGCCGCGCAGCGCCGTCCGGCCGGCGATGTAGCCCAGGCGCGCGGGATTCAGCGCGTGCAATGCCTTCTGCGGGCCCTGCGGATCCCACCAGCGCGCGGCCAGCGCGTCGAACTTGTCGACCTCGGCCTGGTGGTGGTTGCCGGCGGGCGCGGTCACGAGCGCCCGCCCGACAGGTCGATCGCGGCGATGCGGCCGCGCCACTGGCGTGCGTTGGCGACGATCGCCGCTTCGTCCATGTCCACCAGCGCACGGTCGCGGAGCTTCGCGCGGCCGGCGATCCAGGCGTCGGTCACCTGCTGGCGCCCGGTGGCATAGGCGAGCTGCGAGAAGACGTGGTGCAGCGGCTGCGTCTCCAGCGGCGCCATGTCCACGACGATCAGGTCGGCCTGCTTGCCGGCCTCGATCGAGCCGACGAGGTGGTCGAAGCCCAGCGCCTTCGCGCCGCCCAGCGTCGCCGCGCGCAGCGCGCTCGCCGCGTCGAAGGCCGCGGCGTCGTTCGCCACCGCCTTGGCCAGCAGCGCCGCGGTGCGCATTTCGCCGAACATGTCGAGGTCGTTGTTGCTGGCGCAGCCGTCGGTACCGATGGCGACGTTCACGCCGGCGCGTCCAAGGTCGGCCACGCGGCAGAAGCCCGAGGCCAGCTTGAGGTTGGATTCCGGGCAGTGCACCACGCTCGCGCCGCGCTGCGCGCACAGCGCGATCTCGGCGTCGGTGAGCTGGGTCATGTGCACCGCGATCAGGCGGTCGTTGAGCAGGCCGAGGCGGTCGATGCGGGCGATCGCGCGCTGCCCGTGCTTGCGTTGCGACTGCTCCACTTCCTGCGCGGTCTCGTGCAGGTGCAGGTGCACCGGGATGTCGAGCTGGTCGGACAGCATCCGGATCCGCTCGAAGTTCGCATCGTTGACCGTGTAAGGCGCGTGCGGCGCGAACGCCGTCCCGACCAGCGCGTCGTGGCGCCACTGGTCGTGCACGTCGCCGGCCTTGTCGAAGTACTCGTCGTCGCTCGCGGCCCAGGCGGTCGGGAAATCGATCACCGGCAGGCCGACGCGCGCGCGGAAGCCGTGCCGCTTGTAGGTCGCGGCCTGCACGTCGGGGAAGAAATAGTTCTCGTTGCAGCAGGTGGTGCCGCCGCGCAGCATCTCGGCGATCGCGAGCGTGATGCCGTCGGCGACGAAATCCGGGGCGATCACCGCGGCCTCGATCGGCCAGATGTGCTCCTGCAGCCAGGTCTTGAGCGGCAGGTCGTCGGCGACACCGCGCAGCAGCGTCATCGGGTTGTGGCAGTGCGCGTTGACCAGGCCCGGCAGCAGCACGCCGTCGGGGCGCGACACGGTTTCCTTCGCCGCGAAACGCGCCCGGGCCTCGGCGATGGGCAGCAGCGCGACGATGGCGCCGTCGCGCACGGCGACGGCATGGTGCTCGAGGACGACGCCGTGCGGCTCGACCGGGACGACCCAGCCGGCTTCGATCAGCAGGTCGCAGGGGACCGGGGGATCGGGGAGCCGACCATGGGTCGGCTCTACGGCCGGGGGTGGGGTCATCGTTACTTGACGCGCGAGACGTATTCGCCGGAGCGCGTGTCGACCTTGATCACCTCGTCCTGCCCGACGAACAGCGGCACGCGCACGACGGCGCCGGTCTCGAGCGTGGCCGGCTTGCCGCCGGTGCCCGCGGTGTCGCCCTTCACGCCGGGATCGGTCTCGACGATCTTCAGCTCGACGAAGTTCGGCGGCGTCACCATGATCGGCGAACCGTTGAACAGCGTCACCACGCACTCTTCCTCGCCCTTGAGCCACTTCTCCGCACCGCCCATGCCGGCCTTGTCGGCCTGGACCTGCTCGAAGGACTCCTGGTTCATGAAGTGCCAGTACTCGCCGTCGGCGTAGAGGAACTGCATGTCGGTGTCGACCACGTCGGCGGCCTCGACCGAGTCGGTGGCCTTCATGGTGATTTCCTGCACGCGGCCGGAGCGGATCTGGCGGAACTTGACGCGGGTGAAGGCCTGGCCCTTGCCCGGCTTGACGTATTCGGTGTCCGTGATGATCGCGGGTTCGTTGTTGACCAGGATCTTCTGTCCGGTCTTCACGTCGTTCATGCCGAGGCTGGCCATCGAATACTGCTCCTGCGGGTCCGCCGTGGCGGCCGGTTAAAATGGGTCGTCCATGATACCCGCTGCCTCCCCCGCCCTGCAGCCCGCCCCCGCGGCGGCGTCCCCGGCCGACGCGCACGCCTTCCCGCCCGCCGGCTGGCAGCGGGCGTGGCGCGAGGCCGTGCGCGACCCGCGCGAGCTGCTGGCGATGCTGGGCCTGGACGCGCTCGCGGCCACGCTCTCCGACGACGCGGCCGCCGCGTTCCCGCTGCGGGTGCCGCGCGGATTCATCGCGCGCATGCGCCCCGGCGACCCCGCCGACCCGCTGCTGCGGCAGGTGCTGCCGGTGCTCGACGAGGAGCGCGTGGTGCCCGGCTTCGCCCTGGACGCGGTGGGCGATGGCGCCGCCCGCGCCGCCCGCGGCGTGATCCGGAAATACCGCGGCCGCGCCCTGCTGGTCGCCACCGGCGCCTGCGCGGTGCACTGCCGCTACTGCTTCCGCCGTCATTTCCCGTACGCCGACGAGACCGCGGCGGCGGAGGGCTGGCGCGAGGCGGTGGCCGCGATCGCCGCCGATCCCGCGATCGACGAGGTCATCCTCTCCGGCGGCGATCCGCTGGCCCTGGCGACCCCGAAGCTCGCCGAGCTCACCGACGCCCTGGCCGCGGTGCCGCACCTGCGGCGCCTGCGCATCCATTCGCGCCTGCCCGTCGTCCTGCCCGAACGCGTCGACGCGCCGCTGCTGGCGTGGCTGCGCGCGCTGCCGTGGCCGGTGGCGATCGTCGTGCACGCCAACCATGCGAACGAATTCGACGCCCACGTGGATGCGGCGCTCGCGGCGCTGCGCGCGACCGGCGCGACCCTGCTGAACCAGGCCGTCCTGCTGCGCGGCGTCAACGACTCGGTGGAAGCGCTGGCCGCGCTTTCGACCCGCGCCTTCGAGGCCGGGGTGCTGCCGTACTACCTGCACCAGCTGGACCGCGTCGCCGGCACCGCCCATTTCGAGGTTCCCGACGAGCAGGCGCGTGCCCTGCACGGCGCCCTGGCCGCCCGGCTCTCCGGCTACCTCGTGCCCCGCCTGGTCCGCGAAGTCCCCGGCGATACCGGCAAGCGGCCGCTCTGAGGCATGTGCCGCACTCCTGACATCGTGCATTGGACGCCGGCCCCGGCGATCGTGTAGAAAACCCGGATGCCCGCGAACGACCAGCCGCTGCGCCTGATGATCGTCGACGACAGCGTCGAGGCCGCGGAAGCGATCGTCAGCACGCTGCGCAACGCCGGCATCGCGGTCCGCCCGTTGCGCCCCGATTCGATCGAGGCCCTCGCCGGCATGCTGGGCGAGGAAGGCCAGGCCGTCGACCTGGTCCTGGCCGCGCAGGTCGCCACGCTGGTACCGCTCGCCACGGTGCTCGACGCGATCAAGGCCAGCGGCAAGGACCTGCCCGTGGTGACCATCGTCGACCGCGTCGACGACACCAGCCTGACCCAGGCGCTCGCCGCCGGCGTGCGCGGCATCGCCCTGCGCCACCAGCCGCAGCAGTTGCTGGGCGTGGTGCGCACCGAATGGGGCGACCTCGAGGCGCGCCGCACCCTGCGCCGCCTGGAGGCGCTGGTGCGCGAGACCGAGCGCCGCTGCGACGCGCTCATCGAGTCCTCGCGCGACCCGATCGCCTACATCCACGAAGGCATGCACATCCGCGCCAATGCGGCATACCTGGAGATGTTCGGCTTCGACGCCTTCGACGACCTCGAAGGCATGTCGCTGCTCGACCTGGTCGCGCCCAAGCACGTGGAAGGCTTCAAGGCGCTGCTCAAGAGCCTCAGCAAGGGCGAGCCGCCGCCGCCGCGCTACGAACTGGAAGCGCACGACGGCGACGGCAAGGCCTTCCCCGCGGTGATGGAATTCACGCCGGCGACGTACGAGGGCGAGCCCTGCCTGCAGGTGATCTTCCGCCGCCAGGAACTCGACCCCGAACTCGCGCGCGAGGTCGAGGAACTGCGCCAGCGCGACGTGGTCACCGGCCTGCTCAACCGCCCGACCTTCCTGCACGCGCTCGAGGACGCGGTCGCCGCCGCCGCGCAGCGCCAGGGGCAGTTCGGCCTGCTGCTGGTCGAGCCCGACCATTACCGGCGCCTGCTGCAGGAGATCGGCCTCGATTCCGCCGACGCGCTGCTGCAGGGCGTGGCCGGGCGCCTGAAGGCCATGCTCGCCGCCGACGCGGTCACCGCGCGCTTCGGCGAGCACACGCTCGCGGCGCTGGTCCGCGGCGACCACGTCGCGACGGCGGCCGCCGCGGAAGCGATCCGCGAGGGCTTCGCCTCGCACGTCGTCGAGATCGGCGAACGCTCGGCCGCGATCACCGTGAGCATCGGCGGCGTGCAGATCGGCGAGAAGATCGCCAGCGTCAGCCAGGTGCTGACCAAGGCCGCCGAGGGCGTGCAGGCCTCGTCCAACGTCGGCGGCAACCGCGCCGAGATCTTCGACCCGGGCGCCGTCGATCGCGCCGAGCAGGAACGCGTGCAGGCCTGGGTGACCCACCTGCGCGACGCGCTCGACCACGACCGCTTCCTGCTGCATTACCAGCCGGTGATCAGCCTGCAGGGCGAAACCGGCGCCATGTACGAGGCCTACATCCGCCTCGACGTGGGCGCCGGCGAGATGGTGCCGCCGCTGCGCTTCCACCAGATCGCCGAGGAACACGGCCTGCTGTGGGAAATCGACCGCTGGGTCGTGGGCCGCGCGATCAACGTGATCGCCGAGCGCCGCCAGTCGGGCGAACCGGTCACGCTGCTGGTCAAGATCACCGAGGCCTCGCTGGCCGACGACACGCTCGCGAAGTTCATCGCCGAGCGGCTCGCGGCCACCGGCGTGGACGGCGAACGCCTGATCCTGCAGCTTCCCGAGGCGAAGGTGTTCACGCACCTGCGCGCGGCGCAGCAGTTCGCGGCCGCGATCCCGTGCAAGGTCGGCCTCGAGCAGTTCGGCGTGGGCCTGGATTCGTTCCAGCTGCTCACGCACTTCAATCCGGCCTACATCAAGCTGGACCGCAGCTTCACCGAAGACCTGCCGAAGAACGCGGCCAACCAGGCGCGCATCCGCGAGATCGCGGAGAAGGCGCAGGCGGGCGGGATCCGCAGCATCGCGGAGTTCATCCAGGACGCGGCGTCGATGGCGATCCTGTTCTCCAGCGGCATCGACTACGTCGAGGGCAACTTCCTGGCGCCTGCCGGCCCCGAGATGAACTACGACTTCGAGTAACTATCGCGATCAGTGCCTTCGGGGCTGGGCGGCGGAAGCATGCGGGGACTTTCGGGGGACGGCGTGAATCCGTCCATGGAGCCTCTTCGGCGCCATCCATGGCGCCGACGCCCCCGAAAGTCCCGCACGCTTCCACCGCCCCTACATGACGGCCCTCCCCGCTTCTTTGAAGGGCGGAAGAGCGAAGAGCAGCGTCTCGAAGGCCCGGCACGCGCTTGGGATGGTCGTCGTGGAGTGCGCAGGCCCTTCCGGGGCCGTCGGAGCCATGGATGGCGACGAAGAGGCTACAGGGATGTACTTGTGCCGTGCCCCGGAAGGGCCTGCGCACTCCGCGGCGACCCTCGCCCGAAGCAAAAAAAGAGCCGGCGTTGAGCCGGCTCTTCGGTGACGTGTCGCGAAGGTCAGGCGACGACGGATGCGCGGAGGGCGGCGATGCGCTCCTCGAGCGGCGGGTGGCTGAGGAACAGGCGGC
>JBDZUW010000129.1:0-5470 GCA_040255375.1 Luteimonas sp.
CTCGCCTTCCAGCACTTCCTCGACCGCCTGATCCTGAAACTGCCGGTGATCGGCCAGATCATGCACAACTCGGCCATCGCCCGCTTCTCGCGCACGCTCGCCGTGACCTTCCAGGCCGGCGTGCCGCTGGTCGAGGCCCTGGACATCGTGTCCGGCGCGACCGGCAACACCGTCTACGAGCAGGCGGTGAAGCGCATCCGCGACGACGTCTCCGTCGGCTACCAGGTCAACGTGGCGATGCGGCAGGTGAACCTGTTCCCGCACATGGTGATCCAGATGGCCGCGATCGGCGAGGAAGCCGGCGCCCTCGACGCGATGCTCTACAAGGTCGCCGAGTTCTACGAGGCCGAGGTCAACAACGCCGTCGACGCGCTGTCCAGCCTGCTGGAGCCGCTGATCATGATCTTCATCGGCGGCATCGTCGGCGCGATGGTGGTCGGCATGTACCTGCCGATCTTCAAGCTCGCGGCCGCGATCTGATGGCGTTTCTCGACCAGAATCCGGCGATCGGCTATCCGCTCGCGGCCGGCTTCGGCCTGCTGGTGGGCAGCTTCCTCAACGTCGTGATCCTGCGGCTGCCGCGGCGGCTGGAATGGCAGTGGAAGCGCGACAGCCGCGAGATGCTGGGCGAGCCGGAGATCTACGATCCGCCGCCACCCGGGATCGTCGTGGAGCGCTCGCACTGCCCGCATTGCAAGCATCCGCTGTCCTGGTACGAGAACATCCCGGTCTTCAGCTGGCTGGCCCTGCGCGGCCGCTGCCGGCACTGCCAGGCCCCCATCTCGGTGCAGTACCCGCTGGTCGAGCTGCTGACCATGCTGCTGGTGCTGTGCTGCGTGTGGCAATTCGGCTTCGGCTGGAAGGGCTTCGGCGCGATCGTCTTCAGCTGCTTCCTGGTGGCGCTGTCGGGCATCGACCTGCGCACGCAGCTGCTGCCGGACCAGCTCACGCTGCCCCTGATGTGGCTGGGGCTCGTCGCCAGCATCGACCCGCTCTACCTCAACGCCAAGCAGGCGCTGGTGGGCGCGATCGTGGGCTACCTGAGCCTGTGGTCGGTGGTCTGGGTGTTCAAGCAGCTCACCGGCAAGCAAGGCATGGGCCACGGCGACTTCAAGCTGCTCGCGGCGATGGGCGCGTGGTTCGGGTTGAAGGGCATCCTGCCGACGATCCTGCTCTCCTCGGTGGTCGGCGCCGTGATCGGCTCGATCTGGCTGGCGGCCAGGGGCCGCGACCGTGCGACACCGATTCCGTTCGGGCCTTACCTGGCCATCGCCGGCTGGATCGTGTTCTTCTGGGGGGGCTCGATGGTCGACTGGTACCTCCGGATCGCCGGCCTCGCCCACTGATCCCGCCGATTCCATGAAATCCGCCGCCTCCGGCTCCCGGTCCCCGGCTCCCGGCTCCCACGTGCTGGTCTGCGGCGGCGCCGGCTACATCGGCGCGCACATGTGCAAGGCGCTCGCCGCGGCGGGCCTGGTGCCGGTGACCTTCGACAACCTGTCGACCGGGCATCGCGGGGCGGTGCGCTGGGGACCGCTGGTCGAGGGCGACCTGCTCGAGCCGGCAGCGCTGCGGGCGGCCTTCGCCGCATGGCCGGTCTCGGCGGTGCTGCATTTCGCGGCGCGCTCGCTGGTGGCCGAGTCGGTGCGCGAACCCGGCCTGTATTTCCGCAACAACGTCGCGGGCACGCTCAACCTGCTGGATGCGATGCGCGAGGCGGGCGTGGACCGGCTGGTGTTCTCCTCCACCGCCGCGGTGTACGGCGATCCGGTGTACACGCCCATCGACGAAGCGCACCCGACGGCGCCGATCACCCCCTACGGCTGGAGCAAGCTGATGGCCGAGCGGGAGATCGCCGAGTACTGCCGCGCGCATGACCTGCGCGCGGCCTGCCTGCGCTACTTCAATGCCGCCGGCGCGGATCCCGACGGCGAGGCGGGCGAATCGCACGATCCGGAGACCCACCTGATCCCCAACCTGCTGCGCGCGGCGCTGGCGGACGGGGGCGGCGAGCCCGCCGGCATCTTCGGCGACGACTACGACACGCCCGACGGCACCTGCGTGCGCGACTACGTCCACGTGGCCGACCTGTGCGACGCGCACCTGCTGGCGCTCGAGCGGCTGCAGTCGGCAGCGGGGATGCACGTGTACAACCTCGGCGCGGGCCGCGGCAGTTCCGTCGCCGAAGTGCTGGCCGTGTGCCGCGAAGTCTCCGGCGCCGCGATTCCCGAGCGCCGCCTGCCGCGGCGCCCCGGCGATCCCGCGGTGCTGGTGGCGTCCGCCGACGCGGCCCGTCGCGAGCTTGGCTGGAAGCCGCGCCATGGCCTGCGCGACTGCGTGGCGCATGCGTTGGCATGGGAGCGGCGCACGTGAGCGGCTTCGTCGTCGGCCTCACGGGCGGCATCGCGTCCGGCAAGAGCGCGGTGGCGCGCGAGTTCGAGTCGCGCGGCATCCACGTCGCCGACGCCGACATCGCCGCGCGCGCCGCCGTCGCCGCCGGCTCGGAAGGCCTGGCCGAAGTGGTCGCGGCGTTCGGCGCCGGCGTGCTCGACGCCTCCGGCGCGCTCGACCGCGCGGCGATGCGGCGCCGCATCTTCGAGGACACCGGCGCGAAACGCACGCTCGAGGCGATCGTGCATCCGCGCGTCCGCGCGGCCCTGCAGGCCGAATGCGCTGCCGCGGAAAGCCCCTACGCCATCGCCGCGATCCCCCTCCTGGCCGAAGGCGGCGGCCGCGACGCCTATCCGTGGCTCGACCGCATCCTGGTCGTCGACGCGCCGGTGGACGCGCAGCGCACGCGCCTGCTCGCGCGCGACGGCATCGATGCCGCCCTCGCCGACCGCATGATCGGCGCCCAGGCCACGCGCGCGCAGCGCCTGGCCATCGCCGACGACGTGCTCGCGAACAGCGGGTCGCTCGACGAACTGGCGGCGCACGTCGCGTCGCTGGATCGCCTCTATCGGGTCCTCGCCGCGACCTGACGGCTCCGGCTTCACCCGAGCGAGTCCGCGGCGTTTCCCGATACTCCACCCAAGCGCCTTCGCGCAAATATTCCACCCGAGGCACTCCCATTTTATTCCGTGTTGCGCACCACGCAACAATCGCCTAGGATGGATCGGGTTGGTCAGATCGTTCCGGCACAAGGGTCTGGAGAGACTGTTCCAGTCAGGCAGGTCCGCTGGTGTGCGGGCGGACCACGTGCGGCGGTTACGCCTGCTGCTGGCCGCCCTGGACACGGCCTGCGCGATCGACGACATGGCCGTTCCCGGATTCGGGCTTCATCCGCTCAAAGGGCGGGAGGCGGGCCGTTGGGCAGTGTCGGTGAACGCCAACTGGCGTCTGACGTTCGAACTGCGCGGCGAACATGTGTACGCCGTGGACTACGAGGATTACCACTGATGACGAAGATGCACGATCCGCCGCATCCGGGAGAGTTCATCACCGAAATCTACCTGGATCCCCATGGCATCAGCGGCCGCGAACTCGCTGCGAAGCTGGACGTCGCGCCCTCGACCCTGAGCCGTATCCTCAACGGGTCCAGCCGCGTCACGCCCGAGATGGCGTTGCGCCTTTCGAAATCGCTTGGCAGGACGCCGGAGAGCTGGTTGTTGATGCAGGATAGCCACGATCTATGGCAGGCGCGCCAGCACGTGGATCTTGGCCGGGTGCGGAAACTGTTGCCGCAAGCTGCCTGACCTGCCTCTTCACTGCTGGAACGCGCGGATCGCCGCGATCCCCTGCGCGCCATGGGCGCGCGCCTCGTCCAGATGCTCCGGCCCGAGCCCGCCGATGCCGTAGATCGGCAGCGTGCTCTGCTCGCGCAGGGCGGCGAACGCGCTCCAGCCGAGCGGCGCGGCGCCGGGATGGCTGGCCGTGGCCCGCACCGGGCCGAGCACGGCGAAATCGCAGCGCAGGCGCTCGGCGTGCGCGAGGTCCACGGCGTCGTGGCAGGAGGCCGCGACAGGCAAGGCCTGCGGCAAGGGCCGCTGCGACAGCGCCGCGAGCTGCGCCGCCTTCAGGTGCACGCCCACGCGCAGTTCGCGCGCGAGGGCGACGTCGCCGTTCACGAGTACCTCGACGTCGGCGGCACGGCACAGCGCCGCGGCGTCGCGCGCGAGCGCGCGCCAGCACGCGGGGTCGGTCGCGGGGCCGGGGCGCAGCTGGATCCGGCGGACATCGTCGCGCGAGGCGGCGCGTTCGACCGCGGCCAGCCAGCGCCTGCCCTCGCCTTCGGGCGCCGGCGTGACCAGGTAGCGGTCCGGATCCAGCAGGGCCGCGACCACGGGGCGGTCGGCGCCGGGCATGGCGTAGCTGGCGAGCTTGGCCGGCGGCACCCAGGCCAGCGCCTGGCCGTCGAGGCCCTTGACCGGGCCCTGCCAGGCGGCGATGCGGCGCACGTCGAGCAGCAGGCGCTTGTGCGGGTAGCGGTGCGGCACCGCGATCACGGGCGCGCCGACGGTCGCGGCGATGCCGAGCTCCTCGTGCAGTTCGCGCGCCAGCGCTTCTTCCGCGGTCTCGCCGGGTTCGCGCTTGCCGCCCGGGAATTCCCACAGGCCGGCGAGGTCGCGGCCCTCGGTGCGCCGCGCGAGGAGGATGCGGCCGCGGGCGTCGGTGACGACGCCCGCGACGACGTGGATCAGTGGCGGTTCGTCAGGCAATTTGGCCGTGGCAGTGCTTGAACTTCTTGCCGCTGCCGCACGGGCACGGATCGTTGCGGCCGACGCGCGGCATCGCGCCCTCAGACTGGGCCTGCAGCGCCGCCGCCATCGCCTGCGCCTGCATCGCCTCTTCGTCCGCGCCGAGGCCGCCGGCGTCCGCGTGCTGGAACTGCAGCTGCCGCGCCTGGCGTTCCGCCTCCGCGCGCTCGGCGGCTTCCAGCGCCGCGACTTCTTCCTCGCTGCGGATGCGCACCCGCGCCAGCAGGGTCACGACCTCGCGCTTGACCTTGTCCAGCATCTCGCCGAACAGTTCGAACGCCTCGTGCTTGTATTCCTGCTTCGGCTGCTTCTGCGCATAGCCGCGCAGGTAGATGCCCTGGCGCAGGTAGTCCATGCGCGCCAGGTGCTGCTTCCAGTTGTCGTCGAGCACGCTCAGCATCACGTGCTTCTCGATCGCGCGCATGGTCTCGCTGCCGACCTGCTGCTCCTTCGCGGCGAAGGCCTCGGCGACCTCGCGCTGCACTTCCGCGGCGATCTGCTCGGCATCCACCTCGCTGCGCGCGGCGATGTCCGCGGCCAGGCGCGGGGCGATTCCGAAGTCGGCGGCCAGCTCGGCCTCCAGGCCCGGGATGTCCCACTGCTCGTCGATCGAGTTGTCCGGCACGTAGCGGCGCACGGTGTCGGCGACCACGTCCTGGCGGATGCCGTCGACGTTCTCCTGCACGCTGTCGGCTTCCAGCAACTCGTTGCGCTGCTGGTAGATGACCTTGCGCTGGTCGTTGTTGACGTCGTCGAAGTCGAGCAGGTTCTTG
>JBDZUW010000130.1:0-5411 GCA_040255375.1 Luteimonas sp.
GCGCCGGGTTGTCCGACCACAGCACGATGTCCACGCGCTCGCCGTTGAGCTCGTTCGACACCGCCTGCACGCGCGAGCCGCGCATGCCGATGCAGGCGCCGATCGGGTCGGTGCGGTTGTCGTAGGCCAGCACCGCGATCTTGGCGCGGTCGCCCGGGTCGCGCGCGCAGGCCTTGATCTCGACCAGGCCCTGGCCCACTTCCGGCACCTCGAGCTTGAACAGCTCGATCATGAATTCGGGCGCGGCGCGGCTGATGAACAGCTGCGGCCCGCGGATCTCGCTGCGCACGTCGTACAGGTAGCCGCGGACGCGGTCGCCGGCGCGCAGCACGTCGCGCGGGATGCCCTTTTCCTTCGGGATGAAGGCTTCGGCGTTGCCGCCGAGATCCACGTAGATGTTGCCGCGCTCGGCGCGCTTCACCACGCCGGTCACCAGCTCGCCCACGCGATCCTTCCACTGGTCGACCACCTGGGCGCGCTCGGCCTCGCGCACGCGCTGCACGATGACCTGCTTCGCTGCCTGGGCGGCGATGCGGCCGAAGTCCGGGTTCTCGATCTGCTCCTCGATGTAATCGCCCACCTCGACGTCGCCGCTCTCGTCGAGCGCGTCCATCAGGCGGATCTGGCGGTCGGGCGATTCCATCACGACGTCGTCGGCGACGACCTCCCAGCGGCGGAACGTCTCGTAGCTGCCGTCCTTCGGATCCACGGCGACGCGCGTGAGCACGTCCTGGTCCGGATAGCGCTTCTTCGCGGCCGACGCCAGCGCGGCCTCGATCGCCTCGAGGATGACGGACTCCGGCACGCCCTTCTCGGCCGCGACCGCATCCACCACCAGCAACAGTTCCTTGCTCATTCTTGCAACGCCTCGGAGTTTCGGGTTCAGGCCGCCGGGGGGCGACTCAGTTGGGCTTGTCGGTTGGCTTGCTTGCCTTTTTCTTGCCGGGCCGGGCATCGCGGCCCGATCCGTCCCTGGCGGGCGCCAGGCCCAGCGCGACCCAGTCCGGGACCAGCCGCGCCTTGTCGATGTTGCCGGCGGCCACCGCGAACTCGGTGCCGTCGACGTCGAACACGATGGTGTCGCCTTCGGTGCGCAGGATCCGGCCCTGCAGGCGCCGGCGGCCGTCCTGCGGCAGCTTCAGGCCGACCTTCGCCTGTTCGCCGGCGAAGCGCTCGAACTGCGCCGGCGTGAACAGCGGGCGGTCGAGGCCCGGCGACGACACCTCGAGGGTGTAGTGGCCGCTGATCGGATCCTCGACGTCGAGTTGCGCGGAGACCTCGCGGCTCACGGCCTCGCAATCCTCGATGCCGACCAGGCGCTCCTCGCCGGCCGGCACGTCGATGTACAGGCGCAGCAGCGCGCCGCCGGGCGACGGCAGGTATTCCGCGCCCAGCAGCTCGAGGCCCAGCGACCCGACGGTCGGGGCGAGCAGCGCGGCGATGTCCTGTGCCTTGTCGGTCATCGGTGTCCGGAACGCATCCACGAAAAACAAAAAGGGGCCCGGCGGGCCCCTTTGTCCGATACCGCTGGATTCCGGCGCGATCGTCGAACCGCACGACCACGAGGCCCGGCCTGCGCAAACGAAAAAGGCTCCAAGGAGCCTTAGACGCCAGCACGAAGCTGGTAGCGGGGGCAGGATTTGAACCTGCGACCTTCGGGTTATGAGCCCGACGAGCTGCCAGACTGCTCCACCCCGCAGCAGAGAGGCGGGATTATGGGGAAGCCCTCCCGGGAATGCAACCTCCGGCCTGAACGGGCGATCAGGCGAACGCCGCCTGGCACCAGGCCATGATCGGGTTCCAGGCGAGGCCCAGGCCGAGCAGCGCCAGCGCGTTGACGCCGAAGACGGTGCGCAGGATGCGGTCGTTCGGCCGCGGCGACGGCACGCCTTCCGGCGGCGCGTCGAAATACATGGCCTTGCACACGCGCAGGTAGTAGAAGCAGCCGATCACCGCGAACACGATGCCGACGATCGCGAGCCACAACAGGTCGCCACCGATCGCCGCGCGCAGCACCGCCAGCTTGGCCCAGAAGCCCAGGAACGGCGGGATGCCGGCCAGCGACATCATCGCGCACAGCATCATCCCCGCCAGCCAGGGGCTGCGCGCCGCCAGGCCCTTGAAGTCGTCGATGCCGTCGGCCTCGTACACGCCTGTTGAAGGCAGGTTGCGCGCGAGCACCACGATCGCGCCGAACGAAGCGGTCGCCATGATCGCGTAGCTGATCGCGTAGAACATCGCCGCCGCGTAGCCCGCCGCGTTCGCCGCCGCGATCCCCATGAACACGAAGCCGACGTGCGAGATCGTCGAGTACGCGAGCATGCGCTTGAGGTTGGACTGCGCCAGCGCGATCAGGTTGCCGACCGCCAGCGAGGCGACCGAGAGCGCGGCGATGAGCAGGCGCCATTCGGCGCTGAGCGGGCCGACGCCGGCCTCGAGCAGGCGGATCGCCATCGCGAACGCCGCCAGCTTCGGCGCCGAGCCGATGAACACGGTGATCGCGGTCGGCGCGCCGTGGTAGGTATCGGGCAGCCACATGTGGAACGGCGCCGCGCCGAACTTGAAGGCGATGCCGGCGACCAGGAACACCGTGCCCATCAGCAGCAGCGTGCGCTCCTGCGACATGGCGATCGCGCCGTGCAGCGTGGCGAGGTCGAGGGTCCCGGTGGCGCCGTACAGCAGCGACATGCCGTACAGCAGCAGGCCCGACGCGAGCGAGCCGAGCACGAAGTACTTCATCGCCGCCTCGGACGACAGCCCGCTGTCGCGGTCGATGGCCACCAGCGCGTACGAGCACAGCGCCAGCAGCTCGAGGCCGAGGTAGACCATCACCAGGCTGCCGGCCGAGACCAGCAGCATCATCCCGAGCGTCGCGAACAGCATCAGCACCGCGACCTCGCCCTTGTACAGCCCGCGCTCGCGCAGGAACGGCCAGGCGTAGACCAGCGACGCGGCGGTGACAAGGCAGACGACCGCCTTGAGCACATCGGCCATGGTGTCGCGCACGAACATGCCGCCGAGCACCGTGCCCTGGCCGCCGGTGCCGGAGGCCACCATCGCGGCGACCGCGAGCAGCAGGACGATGGCGAGCGCGTTGGTCACGCCGCGGCGCGCCTCGTCCAGGAACAGGTCGAGCATCAGCAGCGCGAACGCGCCGGCGACGAGCACCAGTTCCGGCAGCAGCGGCAGCAGGTCGGCGGCGGTGGGCAGGGTCGCGATCATGCGGCTTGCGTCCTCAGAGCTTGCTGGCGGCGAGCTGGCTCGCCAGTTGCGCGATGGAGGGCTCCATCAGGTCGGTGAGCGGCTTCGGCCACAGGCCCACGATCAGCACGCCGGCGGCGAAGGTGCCCAGCACGATCCATTCGCGCATGTCGATGTCCTTCATCGCCGCCACGTTGGCGTTGCCGACCTCGCCCCAGACGATGCGCTTGGCGAGCCACAGCGTGTAGGCGGCGCCGGTGATCAGCGTCGTCGCGGCGCCGAAGGCGAGCAGCGGATGCTGCTGGAAGCTGGCCAGGATGACCATGAACTCGCCGACGAAGCCGGAGGTGCCCGGCAGGCCGGAGTTCGCCATCGAGAAGAAGATGAAGAACGCGGCGAACCACGGCATCACGTTGGCCACGCCGCCGTAGTCGGCGATGCGGCGCGTGTGCAGGCGGTCGTAGAGCACGCCCACGCAGGAGAACATGGCGCCGGAGATGAAGCCGTGGCTGACCATCTGCACCATTGCGCCCTGCAGGCCGAGGCGCGCGGCGTCCACGTTGCCGTAGTCGCGGACCAGGGCGAAGGCGATGAAGGTGCCCATGGTCACGAAGCCCATGTGCGCGATCGACGAGTACGCGATCAGCTTCTTCATGTCGTCCTGGACCAGGGCGACCATGCCGATGTAGATGATGGCGATCAGGCTCAATGCGATCACCAGCCAGGCCAGCTCGTGGCCGGCGTCGGGCACGATCGGCAGGGTGAAGCGCAGGAAGCCGTACCCGCCGATCTTCAGCATGATCGCCGCCAGCACCACCGAACCGCCGGTGGGCGCCTCGACGTGCGCGTCCGGGAGCCAGGTGTGCACCGGGAACATCGGCACCTTGACCGCGAACGCGATCAGGAACGCGAAGAACAGCCAGACCTGCTCGCGCATGGTCAGCGGCAGCGCCGCCATGTCCGCGATCTGCCAGCTGCCGCCCTTCAGGTACAGGTACACCAGCCCGACCAGCATGAACACCGAGCCGAGGAAGGTGTACAGGAAGAACTTGAGCGACGCGTAGACGCGGCGCGGGCCGCCCCAGACGCCGATCAGGATGAACATCGGGATCAGCATCGCCTCGAAGAACACGTAGAACAGCATCGCGTCCATCGCGGCGAACACGCCGATCATCACGCCTTCCAGCAGCAGCATCGCCGCCATGTACTGGTTGACGCGCTTCTGGATCGGGCTCCAGGCGCCGACGATCACCAGCACCGTGGTCAGCGCGGTGAGGCCGATCAGCGCCACCGAGATGCCGTCGGCGCCGAGGTGGTACTGGATGTCGTAGGCCGGGATCCAGGCGCGCTGCTCGACGAACTGCAGGCCCGCGTCGGCGAAGTCGAAGCCGGTGAACAGCGGGATGCTCGCCGCCAGCGTCAGCAGCGCCGCGGCGAGCGCGGTCCAGCGCGCCGCCTGCGCGCGCGCGTCGCCCAGGGCAAGGCACAGCGCACCGCCGAGGATCGGGATCCAGACCAGCAGGCTGAGCAGCGGGAGTTGGGTCATGGTCGACATGCGGTCAGTGCCAGTAGTAGAGCAGTACGAACAGCAGCGCGATCAGGCCCAGGATCATCGCGAAGGCGTAGTGGTAGAGGTAGCCCGACTGGGTGCGGCGCAGCAGGCCGGCGATGGCCGCGACCAGGCGCACGCTGCCGTTGACGATGGCGCCGTCGATCACCCGCTCGTCGGCCTGGCGCGAGACCTTGCCGAGGGCGATGCCGCCGCCGGCGAAGCCGCGGATCCACAGCGTGTCGAACCCGTACTTGTCCTCGAGGATCCGCACCGGCCAGGCGAAGGCATGCCGCGCGCGGCCCGCGAGCTCCGGCTTCCACCAGTACATGACGGTCGCGAGCAGGAAGCCGGCGAACGCCAGCCAGAAGGTCGGCGCCATGAACCCGTGCAGCGCGAACTGCACCGGCCCGTGCCAGGCCTCCTCCGCGATCTTCGCGACCACGTCGCGCGCGGCCGCCACGTCGATGGCGCCGAGGAAGAACGGCAGCTGCTTCGCGTGGCCCATCATGTCGGTACCGAACAGCATCGGGCCGGCGGTCAGGAAGCCGATCACGATGGACGGGATCGCCAGCAGCACCAGCGGCACGGTCACGACCCAGGGCGACTCGTGCGGCTCGTGGGCGCCGTGGCCATGGCCGTCGTCGTGAGCGTGATCGTC
>JBDZUW010000018.1:0-1746 GCA_040255375.1 Luteimonas sp.
CTCAAGGCCAATTCGTCGAACAACACGCTGTTCGCCAGCGACAAGGGCGAGATCGCCTACCTGCACCCGCAATTCATCCCGCTGCGCGACGACCGCTTCGACTACACGCAGCCGGTGGACGGCAGCGATCCCGCCACCGACTGGAAGGGCCTCACCCCGCTCGACCGCCAGCCGCGCGTGGTCGATCCGTCCGCGGGCTGGGTCTACAACACCAACAACTGGCCCTACTCCGCCGCGGCCGGCGACAGCCCGGATCAGGCCGCCTTCCCGCGCTACATGGACAGCGTCGGCGAGAACCCGCGCGGCGTGCACGCGATGCGCCTGCTCGGCAAGGCCAGCGACATGAGCCAGGCATCGCTGATCGCCCTCGCCTACGACCCGCAGTTGCCGGAATTCGAAGTGCTGCTGCCGCTGCTCGTCGCCGACTACGACGCGCTGCCGGCATCGGACCCGCGCAAGGCGGCGCTGCGCGGCCCGGTCGGCCTGCTGCGGCACTGGGACCATCGCTGGGGCCTGGCATCCATGCCGACGACGCTCGCCGTGTTCTGGGGCGACACGCTGTGGGATGCGCTGTCGGAGCAGGCGCGCACCACGCGCACGCCGCTGTACGATGTGATGGCGGCGCCTGCCAGCCGCGAGGCGCGCCTGGCGGCGCTGTCGGATGCGGTCGCGCGGCTGGAGCAGGATTTCGGCAGCTGGGGCGTCGCCTGGGGTGAGGTCAACCGCTTCCAGCGCAACGACGGCGCGATCGACCAGGTCTTCGACGACGCGAAGCCGAGCACGCCCGTGCCGTTCGTGTCCTCGCGCTGGGGATCGCTGGCGTCGTTCGGCGCGCACCGCTGGCCGGGCACGAAGCGCTACTACGGGACGAGCGGCAACAGCTTCGTCGCCGTGGTCGAATTCGGCGACAAGGTGCGCGCACGCGCTGTCACCGCCGGCGGCGAGAGCGGGCACCCGGGATCGCCGCACTTCAAGGACGAGGCCGAACGCTACGCCAGCGGCAACCTGCGCGAGGTGTACTACTGGCCGGAGCAGCGCAAGGGCCACCTCGAGCGCACGTACCACCCGGGCGATTGAGCCGGGCCGCTCCGGACCGGGCGACCGGGCCGCGCGTCAGGCCCGTTGCAGCGACCAGAACGGGATCGTGCGCCGCAGCCGGTAGCCCAGCCGCTCGTACAGCGCCTTCGCGCGCGTGTTGCGCTGGCTGACGTGCAGGAACGGCCCGCGCCCGGCGGCCAGCGTGTCGTTCGTCAACTGCGCGGTGAGCCGGCGCGCGAAGCCGTGGCCGTTGAAGTCGGGATGGGTGCAGATCGCGCTCATCTCGCGGTGCTCCGGCGTGCCGAGGCGCTCGCCCGCCATCGCGGCGAGGCGTCCATCCATGCGGATGCCGATGTAGCGGCCCAGGTCCATCGTCCGCTCGCGGAAATAGTGCGGATAGACCAGCGCGGTCAGCGCCAGCACGTCGGCGCGGTCGGCATCGCCGAGCTCGACGATCTCCGGGCCCTCCGCCAGGGCGATCGGCGTATCGCAGGCGAGCTGCGCGAGTTCCTCGAGCGGGTCGAGCCGCCACCCGCGCGGCAACCGCGCGGGCGCGACGCCGAGCAGCAGCACGGTTTCGCCCGCGGCGACCAGCGCTTCGAGCCCCGCGGCAACGTCGGCCGCTTCATCGGCCACGCCCAGGAACGGCGCCATGTCGGCCGGATAGCGCGCGACGTCGCCTTCGCGCAGCGCGACGCCGCGATGGAT
>JBDZUW010000018.1:1846-5834 GCA_040255375.1 Luteimonas sp.
TACCAGATATGGACGCGCTGTTCCTCCGGGCGCCACATCGGCTGGCCCGGCTTCACGCCGAAGGCCGCGTAGAACTCGGGGATGTTCGACATCGGCCCGAGCACCCGCCACTTCGCCGGCGCGTGCACGTCCGACAGCAGGCGCGCGCGCAGGCGCTCGTCGCGCTGCTGGTACAGCCAGCCCAGCGCGTAGCCGAGGAAGTAGCGCTGGGTCGGCGTCAGGCCGCCGATCTCCTTGCCGGCCTTGTACTGGTCGGTCTTCTTGAACGCTTCCAGGCCCAGCAGCACGCCGCCGTAGTCGGCGATGTTCTCGCCCAGGCTGGCCTTGCCGTTGATGTGCAGGCCCGGCAGCGGCTCGTAGGCGTCGAACTGCGCGACCATCTTCTGCGCGGCGGCGTTGAAGCGCGCCTCGTCGTCCTTCGTCCACCAGCCGGAGAGGTTGCCCTTCGCGTCGTACTGGCGGCCCTCGTCGTCGAAGCCGTGGGTGATCTCGTGGCCGATGGTGCTGGCCGCCGCGTAGCCGTAGGCGACCGCATCGTCGACCTGCGCATCGGGCACGCCCGGCACGGTGAAGATCGCCGCGGGCAGCACGATCTCGTTGTTCGACGGGTTGTAGTAGGCGTTGTAGGTCTGCGGCGTCATCTCCCATTCGGTCCGGTCGACGGACTTGCCGAACTTCGACAGGTTGTCCTGGAAGCGCCAGCGCGCGGCGGCCATCATGTTGGCGGCGTAGGACTCGCGGCCGACCTGCAGCGCGGAGTAGTCCTTCCACTTGTCGGGATAACCGACCTTGGGCGTGATCGCGGCGAGCTTGGCGAGCGCCTTCTCCTTGGTGCCGGCGCCCATCCAGTCGAGGCGCTCGATGCGGTCGCGCAGCGTGCGCCGGATCGCCTCCACCATCGCGGTGTAGCGCTGCTTCGCCGTTTCGGGGAAATACTCCTTCACGAAGATGCGGCCGAGCACCATGCCCATCGCGTCGCCTTCTTCGTCGAGCGCGCGCTTCCAGCGCTCGCGCTGCTCCTCCTGGCCCGACATCGCCTGGCCGTGGAAGCGGAAGTGCTCCTGGTCGAACGCCGACGACAGGTACGGTGCGTAGTCGTCCACCAGGTGGTAGCGCAGGTAGTCCTGCAGCACCGGCACCGGCGTCGCGGCGACGAGCTTGTCCATCGCGGCCAGGAATTCCGGCTGGCCGACGATGACGTACCCCGGATGGATGCCCCAGGCGCCGAGGCGCGCCGTCCAGTCGATCGAGGGCGTGTACTTCGCCGTGAGCTCGGCCGGCGACATGCGGTTGTAGTTCTTCTCCGGATCGCGCAGGTCGGCCAGCTTGCGCGAAGCGGTGGCGAGCGCCGTCTCGAACTGCATCACCTGCGCGGCGGCGGCCTTCGCGCCCGCCTCGTCGCGGCCGAGCAGCTGCAGGCTGCGCGCGATGTGGTCGACGTACTCGGCGCGGATCTTGGCGACGCCCTGCTCGGGGTTGAAGTAGAAGTCGCGCTCGGGCAGGCCCAGGCCGCCCTGGCGGATGTTCACCGCCATCGTGTCGCTGGCCTTGTCGTCCTGGCCGACGCCGATGCGGAACAGGCCGCCCACGCCGATCGGCTTGAAATCGAAGACCGCGTCGATCGCGTCGGCCGGCGTGGCGATGGCGTCGATGCGCGCGAGCTGCCCGCGCAGCGGCGCCGCGCCGAGGCGCTCGGCCAGCGCGGTGTCCATCGCCGTCGCCCAGAAGTCGCCGATCTTCTGCTGGTCGCTGCCCGGCGCGGCCTGCGCCTTCGCCGCGTCCTCGTTGATCGTGCGCAGGCTCGCGTAGAGCTGCTCGTCCACCGCGTTGCCGATGCCCCAGGCCGATTCCGACGCCGGGATCGGGTTCGCCTTCAGCCAGCCGCCATTGGCGTACTCGAAGAAGTCCACGCCCGGGTCCACCGACCTGTCCATGTGCGCGGCCAGGAAATCGGCCTTCGGCGGCGTGGCGGCCGCCGGGCCGCCGTCCGCCGCCAGCGCGGGAGCGGTGATGCACAGCGAGAGGGCGGCGCCCAGCAGGGCGCGGCGGAAGGCATGGCGGACAGGTCGCATGGCGGGGTTCCAGGAGCGCCGGCACGTGGCGCGAAGGCGGCCACGCTGCGGTCCGCGGGGGCGGGGCGTCAAGCGCTGGAAGTCACGGCGCGACCCGCAGTCACCGGCCCTGCAGCTGGAGATACACGGAGGTGACCATCAGCACAAGGACAGCTGCACTCAGGATCTTGCTCGTCCATGACATCCGCCACCCGCGCCTCGCCATCGCATAGATGTCCTGCAAGCGCACGTTCAGCGGCGGCGAGGGTATGAACGCCAAGTCGTAGGCCACCAGCACCAGAGCCGCCGAAAGCACCCTCGCAGACAACGGCCCATGGATCGCCTCGAAGACCGCCCCCACGAGAAGAACTGCTGCGAACAGCCGGCGTGCCCGGCCTGGCTTGATTTCGAATTCATCCATGTCTTGCCCTCCCCAGTTTCAAGGGTGCCACGGATGCGTGGCACCCTCGGATCCCTACCAGCCGCAGGTCTGCGACGTCTGGTAATAGAACAACATCGGTGCCGTGATGCTCCAATCCCCGTCCGGATCGCTACTCCGGGTCACGGGGAAGCCGAAGAGGTCGTCGAACGCTGCCTCGAAATGACCCTGCTCAGCCTCGTCCGTCGCGAGCCAGAAGTTTTCGATCATCGCGCCGATGGTGTCGCCAATCGCATCATTGATGCCTGGAGCGAATTCCAGGATCAGCTGCCGCATCACGGTTCCGACGAAGGCGCCCGCCGTGAACGACGCCCCCAGGTAGCGGCCCGCGAACATCGACGTCTCCGCAAGCGACGCCTGCGGGCTCAGGCTCCCGACGGGGGCGGTGCGATATTCGAGGTAGATCTCGCGAAGGGTCATGTCGATCGTCGGCCGCGGCGGCGACGGCGACGGGTACGGCGTACCGCCACCGCCGCCACCTTCCGGCGGGGGCGCGCTCAACCCCGCCACGCCCGTGTCGTACGCCTCCCGGGTCGCCCGGCCCGCATAGGCGTGGACCGCAGCCGTGACCGGCGCGCGCCCGAATGCGCGTGCCACGCGCACGAGCCCGGTTGCATCCAGTCGCGTCGCCAGGAGCTTCAGCAACGCCGCGCGGTCCGCGGGCGCACCCAGGTTCGCGTAGGTCGCCACGGCACGCAGCTCGTGGTCGCTCAGCCTCGCGATGCGACTGGCAGTGCCCGCGTTCGCCAGGTTCCGGGTAATGACGCCGGTGAAGTTGCGATGGATCGCATCGGGCGTGGTACCGATGACCTGCGCCGCCGCAGCCGACGCCTCCATCCGCCCGCCGCGTTGCCCGGGCAACAGGTCGTTCGTCGTGCTGTCGTCGCCGCCATTCGTGCCGCCGCTGCCGTCCGGGTCGACGTCGTCCCAGTCGGCGAACGGATCGCAATAGCCGCTGCCCGGCGACGCGATCAGCCCCTGGCTCGCATGGTGGCCCGGCACCGTCCCCGTACCCGGCGCCGCGTGGGCGGCGGACGATGCCGCCATCGCGAGGGCGGCGGCGGCCGCCATCGCCATCTTGTGCTTGAGATGCATGATGCTTCCCTTCCTCTGTTGGCGTTCCCTCGCACGGCCCACGCTATGTGCCCGGTGACGGCGAGGTCAAAGGCGACCGGCGCTCGCCCGCCGCGGCATCGCCTTCCGCTCACCCGCGTGAACGGGCCGGGGCCCGCGCCGCTTCGCGCAACTCACGCGAACTGTCATAAGATGCGCAGCCCTCGCGGAGTCCAGGCATGCCCTACGAACTCGTCGTCGACCAGGAACGCAAGCTGCTGTGGGCGCGGTATTCCGGAGTCGTGACCATCGACGAGCGCCGCGCCGTGGCGGAAGCGGCGGTCGGCGACGGCGCAACCCATGGAATGCGCCGCTTCCTCCTCGATTTCAGGCGCGCCACCACGTCCAGCACCGACGAGGCCTCGGCCGAGGCGCTGGCGGAGTA
>JBDZUW010000018.1:5934-20156 GCA_040255375.1 Luteimonas sp.
GCGGCGGCGCTGGCCCGGCTGTCGGTGGACAAGCGCTACGAAGGCCCGCTCGACGCCGTCGGCCAGGGCGAAATGCTCGCCGATGGCGGCGCCGGCCGGAAGGATGGCGCGTACGTCGCGATGGAGCGCGTCACCGGATCGCTGCACGGCCGCGCGGGCAGCTTCGCCCTGGTGCATCGCGCCCTGATGCGCAACGGCACGCCGGAAGAATGGAGCGTCGTCGTGGTTCCCGGCTCCGGCACGGAGGCCCTGGCGGGGCTCGAAGGCTCGCTGCGGATCACCCTCGAGCACGGCCAGCACTTCTACGACCTGGAGTACACGCTGCCGGGTTAGGTTGTCGATCCGGACCCGGCCCGTTCGTCGAATGCCCTGAGGACCTTCCCTCGCCACAGGAGCCCAGCATGACCGGTACCGTCCGCTTCCATCGCGTCCTCGCCGCCCCGCCGGAACGCGTCTACCGCGCCTTCCTCGATGCCGCCGCCATCGCCAAATGGCTGCCGCCGAACGGTTTCACCTGCACGGTGCACGAGCTCGACGCGAAAGTCGGCGGCCGTTACCGGATGACGTTCACCAACTTCGCCACCGGGAACGGGCACAGCTTCGGCGGCGAGTACGAAGAACTCGTCCCCGGCCAGCGCATCCGCTACAGCGACCGCTTCGACAATCCGGCCCTGCCGGGCGAGATGAGCACGACGATCGAGCTCAGGGCCGTCTCGGTGGGCACCGAGCTCACGATCGTGCAGCAGGGCATCCCGGATGCGATCCCGCCCGAAGCCTGCTGCCTCGGCTGGCAGGAATCGCTGGCGTTGCTGGCCAAGGTCGTCGAGCCGAACATTCCCGACGACATGTAGGAGCGCGCCCTCCTCAGGCGAGCACCTCGACGGGATCGCCGATGCGCAGCGTTCCCGTCGAACGCGGAATCAGGTTGCGGCCGAAGGTGACGCCCTCCGGCCCGCGCCGGTAGCCGAGCAGGGTGCGCAGGGGCTGGCCGTCCGGATCGCGCTCGCCGCGTTCCGGGTCGACCGTCGTGAACACGCAGCGCACGCAGGCCTTGCCGACCTCGAACTCGACCGCGCCGACGCGGATGCGCGACCAGCCGTCCTCGGCGTGCGCGGCCGCGCCGTCGACGATGAGGTTCGGGCGGAACCGCAGCGGCGACACCGGCCGCTCGAGCTTCGCGTTGAGCAGGTCGACGGCCGCGCGCGTGACCAGCAGCAGCGGAAACGCGTCGGCGAAGCTGACCTCGTCGCCGGGCCGCGCATGCGACGACGTCATCGGGCGATGCACGTCGTCCGACATGTGCACCAGGCGCACCGGCCGGGCCAGGAACGCCGACAGCCAGGCCTCGGCCGCCGCGTCGCAGGGTCGCGCAAGCACCTCGCTCTTCCACACCGTCACCGGCAGGCGCTCGCCGCCGCGCGGCGCGGGCAGCGCCATCGGCGCCATGCCCGGCGCCTGCAGCACCACGCCGCCGCCGGCGCCCGGCTCCGCGCGCAGCAGCGTCAGCCGCGGCAGTTCGCGCCCGGTGAGGAACCTGCCCGCGGCGTCCACCACCATCCAGCGCCGGTCGTGCGCCAGGCCGCGCGGCTCCACCACGGCGGCCTCGGCCGGCAGCGGCGCGCACGATTTCACCGGGTAGCGATAGAGGCCGCCGAGCTGCATCGAAGCGCCTAGACCTGCTTCGTCTTCCAGCGTCCGCGCGTGAACAGCCACAGCGTGAACAGGCCGACCGAGGTCTCCGACGCGAACACCGCCCAGAACACGCCCGACTGCGCGTAACCGCGCCCGATCGCCAGGTACCACGCCAGCGGGATCTGGATCAGCCAGAAGAACACGACGTTGATCTTCGTCGGCGTCATGGTGTCGCCTGCGCCGTTGAACGCCTGCGCCGCCACCATCCACCAGCCGTAGACGAAGAACGAGTAGGACATGATCCGCACCCATTCCGCGCCGACCGCGATCACGGTCGCGTCGTCGGTGAAGACGCCGATGATCTGGCGCGGGAACAGGAAGAACAGCACGGAGATGAACACCAGGTAGGCCATGTTGTACCAGCCGATGTGCCACACCGCCGATTCCGCACGCGCCGGCTCGCCGGCGCCGAGGTTCTGCCCCACCAGCGTCGCCGCCGCGTTCGACATGCCCCAGGCCGGCATGAAGGTGAACATCATCACCCGGATCGTGATCGTCGCGCCCGCGACCGCTTCGCTGCCGATGCTGGCGAGGATGCGCAGCAGGAAGATCCACGAGGTCATGCCGATGATCATCTGGCCGACGCCGCCGAGCGAGGTGCGCACGATGTTCCAGGCCACGCCGCCGCGCCACGCCAGGTGCGAGCCGATGGCGCGCAGGTGCCTGCCGCCGCGGAACAGCACCCACAGCTGCAGCAGCACGCCGCAGCCGCGGCCGATGCTGGTCGCCACGGCCGCGCCCTGCACGCCGAGCTCCGGGAACGGGCCGATGCCGAAGATCAGCAGCGGATCCAGCACGATATTGAGGCCGTTCGCCAGCCACAGCACGCGCATCGCGATGGCCGCGTCGCCGGCGCCGCGGAACACCGCGTTGATCACGAACAGCAGCATCACCACCGCGTTGGTGCCCAGCGCGACCTGCATGTAGCCGGTGCCGTGCTCCAGCGTCCATGGATCCGCGCCCATCAGCGCCAGCAGCTCGCGCGCCCAGACGATGCCCGCGACCGCGAACGGCACCGACGCCAGGATCGCGATCCAGATCGCCTGCACCGCCGTGACCGACGCCTCCTCGGCCCTGCCCTCGCCCACGCGCCGGGCCACGATCGCGGTGACGCCCATCGCCAGGCCCATCGCGATCGAGTACAGCAGGAACAGGTAGCTTTCGGTCAGCCCGACCGTCGCCACCGCCGACGGCCCGAGCTTGCCGACGAAGAAGATGTCCACCACCGCAAACGTCGACTCGAGCACCAGCTCGAGCACCATCGGCACCGCGAGCAGGAACACCGCGCGGCGCAGGGGGATCTTCGTGTAGTCGGCGCCGGTGCCGCGGATGGCATCGCGGACCTCGGACCAGAGGGTGGGGGCCGGGGCAGTGCCCGTGGGATCGCTCATGGAGGGCTCCGGTATCGGGGGATCTTAGGGGAAAACGACGAAACGCCTGCAGGAGCGACGAATGGCCGGCGACGGGATCGACACCGCCCCGCGCCCTATGGCGTACTGGCGGCCGATGGCATCCGCACCCGCGCCCCCGTCCAGCCCCGCCGCGCTCGGCGTGCGCGGCCGCCCGCTCATGCATCGAGGCACCAGCGAGGTCTCGATCGCCCTCCTGCAGCCGACTCTCCCCGAGCACGAGATCCGCCCCCACCAGCACGACGAGATGCACGTCGTGGTGCTGCTGTCGGGCCGCTACGTGAGCGATGCCGCCGGCATGCCCGAAGTCTGCGGTGAACCGGCGGTCGTCTTCAACCCGCCTGGCACCGAACACCGCGACCGCTTCCGTTCGCGCGACGGCCGCTTCCTCACGGTGACCATGCCCGCGGCCGCGTACGCCCGCCTGGGCGACGGGATCCGCCCGGCCGCGTGCGCGACGCGCCTGCCGGCCGCCGCGCTCGGCGGGGCGGCCCGGCTGCTGCGCGAACTCGCCGAATGGGATGATGCGTCGGCCCTTGCCGTCGAAGGCGCGCTTGCGGGCTGGATCGCCGCCGCCGGCGCACCCGCGACGGTGCCCGGCGACCCGCGCCTGCAACGCGTGCGCGAGTGCCTCGACGATGCGGCATCGCGGGCGCCCTCGCTGAAGGAACTCGCCGCCATCGCCGGCTTCCACCCCGTCTACCTGGCGCGCGCCTTCCGCAAGCGCTATGGCATCGCACCGGGCGACTATCTGCGCATGCGCCGCGCGCACCGCGCGATGTCGCTGCTGGCCGCGCGCCGCACGCCCGCCGAGATCGCGGCCAGCCTCGGCTTCGTCGACGCCAGCCACCTGCATCGCGCCTTCGTGGCCGAATTCGGCATGACGCCGGGCACGTTCCGCCGCCTCGCGCTGGGCCGCGCCGAGGTTGCGCGGATACAAGACCGGCGCCTGCGCCGGTGCTAGCGTGCCGCCATCCCCACGACGGAGCGTCCATGAAACCCGCACTGTTCTTCCGCGCCACGTTTGCCGCGGCCACGTTCGCCGGCGCGTTCGCCGCCCACGCCACGTCCGCCGCGGCGGCGCCGGATACCCGCAACCTCGCGCCGGCCGGTGCCGGCGGCTTCGCCGCGGCGCAGGCCGCCGTCGAGCGCGGCGACTTCAAGGCGATCACCAGCGTGCTGGTCGCGAAGGACGGCAAGATCGTCTACGAACACTACTTCGACGGCGACGCGCAGACTCGCCGCAACACCCGTTCCGCGACCAAGACCGTCGCCGGCATGCTCGCCGGGCTCGCGGTCGAGGACGGCGCGCTGCCGTCCGCCTCCGCGCGCATCTTCGACGTGCTGCCCGCGCAATACCGCCAGCGGATGGAACATCCCGATCCGCGCAAGGACGCGATCACCGTCGAGGACCTGCTGACGATGTCCTCGCTGGTCGAGTGCGACGACGAGAACCAGTTCTCGCGCGGCAACGAGGAACGCATGTACCTGGTCGAGGACTGGGTGCAGTTCTACGCGGACCTGCCGGTGCAGGGCTTCCCCGCGTGGATGCCGAAACCGGCGGACTCGCCGCACGGCCGCAGCTTCCGCTACTGCACGGCCGGCGTGACCACGCTCGGCGCGACGCTCCAGGCCGCCGTGCGCGAGCCGTTGCAGGCCTACGCGCAGCGGCGCCTGTTCGACCCGCTCGGGATCGAGGCGCCGGAATGGCAATTCTCGCCGCTCGGTCTCGCCCAGGCCGGCGGCGGCCTCGGCCTGCGCACGCGCGACCTGTGGGCGCTGGCGCAGCTCTACCTCGACGGCGGCCGCCACGGCGGCCGGCAGCTGGTGCCCGCCGACTGGGTGCACCGCTCGCTGTCGGCGCAGGCCACCGCGCGCGAGGACGCCGATTACGGCTATCTCTGGTGGCTGATGAAGATCCCGCTCGACGGCAGGACAGTGGCCATGCCGGCGATGGCGGGCACCGGCGGCAACGACGTCTTCCTCGTGCCGGAAAGGCGCGCCGTGGTGGTGATCACCACCGCCAACTACAACGAGCGGCAGCCGCACCAGTACACGTTCAAGCTGCTGCAGGCGCTGCTGCCCGCGCTCGCGGACGGCGCGAAGTAGCGGCATCGCGCGCCGGGCCGCGGCGGGCGGGCGTGGCGGGGCTCAGGCCGCGCCGCGTTTCGCCGCGGCCAGTTGGCGCAACACCTGTTCGAAGACTTCGGGTGGCTGGCCGCCGGAGATCAGGTGCCTGCGCTCGATGATGATCGCGGGCACCGCGTGGATGCCGGCCTGCAGGAAGTACTGCTCGTCGCGGCGCACCTCGTCGGCGTAGGCGGTGCCCGACAGGATCGCGCGCGCCTCTTCGGCGGGGAGCCCCGCCGCCGCCGCGACATCGGCCAGCGTCGCGTGGTCGCTGACGTTGCGGCCCTCGGTGAAGTACGCGCGCAGCAACGCATGCTTCAGCTCGCGCTGCTTCCCCTCGAGCCCCGCCCAGTGCAGCAGCCGGTGCGCGTCGAAGGTGTTCCAGGTCCGCTGGCGCCTGTCCATGTCGAAGCTGAAGCCGAGCGCCGCGCCGCGTTCGCGGATGGCCTCCTGGTTCGCCGCCACCTGCGAAGGCGGCATCCCGTACTTGCGCGAGAGGTGCTCGACGATGTCCTCGCCTTCCGCTCCCATCTGCGGATTGAGCTCGAACGGCTGGAAGTGGATCTCCGCGGCGACCTCGCCCTCGAGGCGCGCGAGCGCCTGCTCGAGCGATGCGAGGCCGATGGCGCACCACGGGCAGACCACGTCCGAGACGAAGTCGATGCGCAAGCGTTCGGCCGGGCCGGGAGCGTCGTTCATGCGCGCCAGCCTACTCCAGGCACGTCACGACGCGAACGCCGGCAGCCGGCGTTCGCGTCGCAGCTGGAAGCGCACCTTCGGCACGGCGAAACAGAACGGCGCGCCGGTGGCGCCCACCTCCTGCAGCAAGCCTTCGCCCCGCGTCTCGACGGACTGCAAGGGGATCACGGTGTCGGGATCGATCGGCAGCGCGATGTCCGCCCGGGCGATGCGCGGGCCGCCGCCGATCGCGGCGATGGCCGCTTCCTGCTGGCACAGGAAGCGCACCGCGCCCGTCCAGCTCGCGAAGAACCGGTCGTATCCGGCGGGAAGCACGCGGCCCGTGGCGGCGGCCGTCGTGCTCGCAAGGGCCGGCGCGCTGCCCTTGCCGGGCTCCAGCACCGTTTCGTAGCCGTCGCCGCTGCGCCCGTGGGTGAAGCGCAGCGGCAGATGCGCCGGCAGCGCATCGCTCGCCAGCCGGCTGCCGAGCGCATAGGCCGGGCTGTCGAAGGCGTTCCTGACGAAGAGCACGGTGCGCGGCGGCACGGGCTGCCCCGGCAGCGATTCCACGTACAGCCGCCAGTTGCCCTGCAGCGGCGAACCGCACAGGCGCCGCAGCGGCCCGAGGATCCGCGGCCCGAAGTGACGGTGCCGGCAGGTGAGGACGGTGAACAGCGTCAGCCCGGCGCGCTCGATGACGGCGACGCCCGGCGGCACGAACCGCCGGACCCGGTCCACGGGCACGATCCAGGTGAGATAGACGACATCCTCGACGTCGCTGGCCAGCACGGGAAACGGCAGCAGTGCGCGCACGCCGCGCCGCATCCAGCGGATCCATGGCGCGTTGGCGATGATCGACAACAACGTGCCCGTCGCCCCGGGCACCGGGTGCACATAGGCGTTCCCCGGCGGCAGTTCGGCCATCCCCAATCCCCTCGTGATCCCCCGCCCATCCTATCCGGCCCGGGCTCGCGGGCGCACAACCTGCGAAAATGGCCGGATGACCACGCCGCGCCTGTTTTCCTCCCTGCCCCTGTCCCCCGCCCTGCAGCCCGGGCTGGAGGCGCTGGGCTATGCGCAGATGACGCCGATCCAGGCGCAGGCGCTGCCGGCGATCCTGGACGGGCGCGATGTCGTCGCGCAGGCCCCGACCGGCAGCGGCAAGACCGCGGCCTTCGGCCTCGGCCTGCTGCAGGCCGTCGACGCCGACCCGGTCCGCACCCAGGCGCTGGTGCTGTGCCCCACGCGCGAACTCGCCGACCAGGTCGGCAAGCAGCTGCGCCGGCTCGCCACCGGCATCCCGAACCTGAAGCTCTCGATCCTGTGCGGCGGCATCCCGCTCGGGCCGCAGCTCGCCTCGCTCGCGCACGCGCCGCACGTGGTGGTCGGCACGCCGGGACGCATCCAGGAGCTCGCGGCCAAGGGCGCGCTCGCGCTCGACGGCGTCCGCATGCTGGTGCTTGACGAAGCGGACCGCATGCTCGACATGGGCTTCGAGGAGCAGATCCGCGACCTGGTGCGCAGGCTCCCGAAGCAGCGGCAGGCGCTGCTGTTCTCCGCCACCTTCCCGGACGCGATCCGTGCGCTCGGCAGCGCGATGCTCCGCGATCCGGTGGAAGTCAGCGTCGGCGGCGGCGCGGAGCCGGCCACGATCGAGCAGCTCTTCGTCGAAGTGGACCCCGCGCGCAGGACGCAGGCGCTGGCCGCGCTGCTGCTGAGCCACCAGCCGGAATCCTGCGTGGTGTTCTGCAACACCCGCCGCGACACCGACGAAGTGGCGGCCTCGCTCGCGCACTACGGCTTCGAGGCGCTGGCGCTGCACGGCGACATGGAGCAGCGCGACCGCGAGGAGGTGCTGGTGCGCTTCGCCAACCGCAGCTGCAGCGTGCTGGTGGCCAGCGACGTGGCCGCGCGCGGGCTCGACGTCGAGGACATCGGCGCGGTGGTGAACCACGAGCTGCCCAGCGATGCCGACACCTACCTGCACCGCATCGGCCGCACCGGCCGCGCGGGACGCGCCGGGCTCGCGCTGAGCCTCTGCTCCGCGCAGGAGCTGCCGCGCGCGCGGATGATCGAGGAGCGCATCGGCAAGCCGCTGCGCTGGGAGGCGATCGCGCCGCTGGAAGGCAGGCCGCGCGCCGTGCCGCAACCGGCCATGGCGACGCTGCGCATCGACGCCGGCCGCAGCGACAAGCTCCGCCCGGGCGACATCGTCGGCGCGCTGACCGGCGAGGCCGGCGGCCTGCACAAAGACGCCATCGGCAAGATCGACGTGTACGCGACGCGCAGCTACGTCGCCATCGCCCGCGCGCAGGCGGGCAAGGCGCTGGCGGCGATGCGCGCCGGCAAGGTGAAGGGCCGCAGGTTCCGGGTGAACGCGCTTTGAAGACCAACGAACAGCTCGACGCCGCCCTCGCCCTGCTCGAGGCGATCGTCGCCGACCGCAGCGTGCTGCAGGCATTCGAACCGGATGCGCGCACGCGCCTGCTGCAGGCCGTGGCCCTCGTGCACCACCCCGAGCCGCGCACGCGCCGCCGCGAGGCCAAGGCCCAGGCGCGCGAGCGCGCGCGCGAGAAGGCGCGCCAGACCGAGGCCCTGCTCGACGGCACCGGCATCCGCACGCTGCGGCGCAAGCCCGTGTTCACGACGCCGAACTATTTCCCGCCGCATCCCCCGGGGCAGCACGACCCGCACAACCGCGCCACCGACCCCGTGTCGCACAACGAGTCGCCGGAAGTGCTGCACTGCTACGTGTGCAAGCGCAAGTACACGCAGGTGCACCACTTCTACGACCAGCTGTGCCCGGAATGCGCCGAGCTGAACTTCTTCAAGCGCACCGAGAGCGCCGACCTGCGCGGGCGCGTCGCGCTGCTCACCGGCGGCCGGGTCAAGATCGGCTACCAGGCCGGGCTGAAGCTGTTGCGCGCGGGCGCGGAGCTGATCGTGACCACGCGCTTCCCGCGCGATTCCGCCGCGCGCTACGCCGCCGAGCCGGATTTCGACGAATGGGGCCACCGGCTCGAGGTGTTCGGCCTGGACCTGCGGCACACGCCGAGCGTCGAGGCGTTCTGCGCGCAGCTGCTGGCCACGCGCCCGCGGCTGGATTTCATCATCAACAACGCCTGCCAGACCGTGCGCCGCCCGCCGGCGTTCTACGCGCACATGATGGAAGGCGAGACCGCGGCGCTTCGCGACATGCCCGAGCACGTGCGAAAGCTGCTCGGCGGCTACGAAGGACTGCGCAGCACCGACCTGCTGCCGCACGGCGACGCGAACCTGGTGCGGCCGCACGCGCAGGCCCTGGCCGGCGCGACCGGCCTGGTCCGCGCCGCCGAGCTCTCGCAGGTGCCGCTGCTCGCGGACGAACTGCTCGGCCAGGCGCACCTGTTCCCCGAGGGCCGCCTCGACCAGGACCTGCAGCAGGTCGACCTGCGCGGCCGCAATTCATGGCGCCTGCAGATGGACGAAGTGCCGTCGGTCGAGCTGCTCGAGACCCAGCTGGTCAATGCCGTCGCGCCTTTCATCATCAACGCGCGCCTGAAGCCGCTGATGCTGCGCGTGCCGCCGGGGGAAGCGCCCACGCGCGACAAGCACATCGTCAACGTGTCCGCGGTCGAGGGCCAGTTCTACCGCAACTTCAAGACCACCAAGCACCCGCACACCAACATGGCCAAGGCTGCGCTCAACATGATGACGCGCACCGCCGCGGCCGATTACCACGGCGACGGCATCCACATGAACAGCGTGGACACCGGCTGGGTGACCGACGAGGATCCGGTGGAGATCGCCGCGCGCAAGCAGGTCGAAGAGCGCTTCCATCCGCCGCTGGACATCGTCGACGGCGCGGCGCGCATCCTCGACCCGATCATCCACGGCTTCAACACCGGCGAGCACGTGTGGGGGCAGTTCCTGAAGGACTACGCGCCGACGGACTGGTAAGCCGGCGGACAGCGTGTCCTCTCGACTCAGGCCACGGCCTCCAGCCGCTGCTCGACCGCTTCTTCGATCAGGGCATTCAGGCTCATGCCGCTTGCCGCCGCGACGATTGCCGCCTTTTCATGCGTTTCACGTGCCAGCCGGAGATTGAGACGGCCGGAGAAGTGCCGGTATGGCTCGATGCCACGCTCGGCACAGACATCCAGGAACGTACGCAGGGAGCGCGCCCCCTCCCGGCGGAGCCTGGATACGCTGTCGGCATAGAAGTCGGCACCGCCGTTCAAGCCGACGAACTCACCCCGCAGCTGGTTGGTTTCGGCGTCGTAGCTGACGACTGCCTTGTGACCGTCGATTTCGATGATGTTGGTCATGCTCATGGCTTGACTCCATTGGCTTCCAGCCACCTGCGCATGCTGGCGACTGCGCCCTTGTCGGTTTCGGGTTGCGGATGAGGCCTGTGGAATACCTGCACCTGTTCACGCCAGACGATCGCGACCCGGGATCCTTCCCGCTGCTCGATGTCGGCGCCCAGCGCAAGCAGCAGCGATTCGATATCGGACCATCGAATCGTGCCGGAGACGGGCCGCGCGAATATCGCGCGCAGCGTCGCGACATGCTTGTTGCGCAAACTCGACATCCCTGTCATGCATGCATAGTACCACTTTTTGGTACCATGTCAACCAGGCCCCGATCTGGGCGAAGATGGTGGCCCGAACGCGCCCCTGGTTGCCCATGCCTTTCCGACTGCCCCATCGCCCTTGGCTGATCGCCGCTGCAGCGCTCGCCGCGCTGCTGTTGGGCGGTTGGGGGCTGACCCTCCTCCGCGGCACGGTGTTGCCCGGGTACGAGGTCGCCGCAGGGCCGCTGGTGCAGGACGTGGTCGCCACCGGCCGGGTGGCGGCGCCCTCGCGCGTCGAGGTCGGCGCCGAGATCGCGGGGCTGGTGCTGGAGCGGCGCGTGGCCGACGGCGACAGGGTCGCCCCGGGCGACGTGCTGGTCGTGCTGCGCGCGCGCGACCTCGAGGCGAAGCGCGACGAAGCCCGCGCCGCGCTCGCGGCACTGCGCCAGGCGGACCGCCCCGAGGCGCAGGCACGCCTGCGCGAGGCGCGCGCGGCGCTCGCCCAGGCCGAGCGCGATTACGCGCGGCGCCGCGAGCTGGGCGCGAAGCAGTTGGTCGCCCGCGAGAGCGTCGAGCAGGCCGCGCAGGCGGTCGTGGCGGCGCGCGCCGCGGCCGAGCAGGCGCGCGTCGCCGCCGAAGCGCTCACCGGCGGCGCACGCGAGGCGCAGCTGCGCGAGCAGCTCGCGGCCGCCGATGCCGCGCTCGAACGCGCCGTGGTCCGCGCCACCGTCGCCGGCACCGTGCTCACCCGGCAGGTCGAACCCGGCGACGTCGTCCGCGCCGGCGACGTGCTGATGGAGATCGCGCGGGACGCGCCCGGCGAAGTGCTCGTTCCCATGGACGAGAAGCACCTCTCCCGCGTGCGCGTGGGCCAGTCCGCCACCTGCATCGCCGACGCGTTCCCGGACCGCCCGTTCGCGGCCACCGTCTTCCACGTGGCACCGGGCGTGGATCCCGCGCGCGGCACCGTGGACGTGCGGCTGCGGATCGATCCGAAGGCCACGTTCGTGCGCCAGGACATGACCGCGACGGCGACCATCCACACCGCCCGCCGCGACAAGGCGCTGGTCGTGCCCAACGACGCCCTGCTCGGCGCGAGCGATGCGTCGGACCGCGCCAGCGTGCTGCGCGTGCGCGACGGCCGCGTGCAGCGCGTGGCGGTGCGCCTCGGGTTGCGCGGACTGGCGGCCAGCGAAGTGCTCGACGGCCTGCACGCGGGCGACCAGGTGGTCGCTGCCGCCGCGCTCGACCCGGCCGCGCTGCCTGCGGACGGCGATCGCGTCCGCGTCGAGACCCAGCCGATGCCGCCGTCCGGCAGCGGGAACGGCGCCGGCACGGACCGCGAGATCCCGGTCAAGTTCGACTGAACCATGTGGATCGAAACCACCATCGCCATGCGCTTCCTGCGCCAGGGCCGGGGCCAGAGCGTGCTCATCCTGTTCGGCATCGCGGTGGGCGTGGCGGTGATCGTGTTCGTCACCGCGCTGATCTCGGGCCTGCAGCAGAACATCATCGCGCGCACGCTCGGCACCCAGGCGCACGTGCGCGTGCAGGCGCCGCGCGAGGCCAACCGCATCGCGCCGGCGCCGCACGGCACGCGGCGATTGCTGCTCGAGGATCCGCGCGCGCAGGTGCTGCGCACGATCGACAACTGGCCGCGGGTACGCGACATGCTCGACACGCTGCCGGGCGTCGCCGCGGTGTCGCCGGTGGTGTCGGGTCCCGCATTCGGCCGGCGCGGCGAGGCCGTGAAGTCCGTGGCGCTGGTCGGCGTGGACCTGCCGCGCTACCTGCGCGTGATCCCGCTCGGCGACAGCATGGTCGCCGGCCGCCTGGACGTCGACTCCGGCAACGCGGTGATCGGCAGCCAGCTGGCCGAGGACCTCGGCCTGCGCACCGGCGGCAAGCTGCGGCTGGACGCCGGCGGCGGGCGCGAAACGGTGGTCAACGTCGCCGGCATCTTCCAGCTCGGCGTGCGCGAGCTCGACGAGCGCTACGTGTACCTCGGCCTGAAGCAGGCGCAGTCGCTGCTCGCCCTGCCCGGCGGCGTCACCGTCATCGACGTCACCGTCGACGACGTGTTCGGCGCCGAGGCGGTGGCTGCGCGCATCCGCGGGCTTACCGGGCTGCGCGCGGAAAGCTGGATGGAGACCAACGCCCAACTGATGAACGCGCTCAGCTCGCAGAGCCTGTCCACGCGCATGATCAGCCTGTTCGTGGCGATGTCGGTGGCGCTGGGCATCGCCAGCGTGCTCGCGGTGAGCGTGACCCAGCGCACGCGCGAGATCGGCATCCTGCGCGCGATGGGCACGCGCCGCGGGCAGATGCTGCGCGTGTTCCTGGTGCAGGGCGCCGTGCTCGGCCTCGCCGGTTCGGCCGTCGGCGCGCTGGCCGGCTGGGGACTGATCGGCGCCTTCAACACGTTCGGGCCGAAACTCTTCTACATCCCGATGCCGCTGGCGCTGATTCCGGCGGCGATGGCACTGGCGACGGTGGCCGGCGTCGGTGCGGCCGCGGTGCCCGCCTCGCGCGCTTCGCGCCTCGACCCGGTGGAGGCGATCCGGCATGCCTGAGCCGCGCGAGGTGCTGCGCCTGGACGGGCTGCGCAAGTCCTACAACGTGGGCCGCCCGAACGAGGCCGAGGTCCTGCACGGGCTCGACATGCGCCTGGATGCCGACGATTTCGCCGCGCTGGTGGGGCCATCCGGCTCGGGCAAGAGCACGCTGCTCAACCTCATCGGCCTGCTCGATTCGCCGAGCGGCGGCGAGCTGTACCTGCTCGGCCAGCCGACGCGCGCGATGGACGACGAGGCGCGCACCGCGCTGCGCGGGCGCAGCATCGGCTTCGTGTTCCAGTTCCACCACCTCATCACCGCGTTCACCGCGCTGGAGAACGTGCTGATGCCGGCGATGGTGGCGCATGGCAGGCCCACGCGCGAGACCGTGGATTTCGCGCGCAGCCTGCTCGCCGACGTCGGCCTGGAGAAGTTCGCCGGCACCCCGCCGGACCAGCTCTCGGGCGGCCAGCAGCAGCGCGTCGCGATCGCGCGGGCGCTGGCGACGCGGCCGGCGCTGCTGCTGGCGGACGAGCCGACCGGCAACCTCGACACGAAGACCGTGGCGGACGTCTTCGCGCTGCTGCGGCGCTTCAACCGCGAGTACGGCTGCGCGGTCCTGGTGGTGACGCACGATCCGCGCCTGTCGGAGACCTGCGACCGGACGATCTCGCTCGTCGACGGGAAGATCGTCGGCGACGCCAGGCGAGCACCAGCGTGACGGAGATCGCGGCGCCCGTGAGCGCGTGCAGCATGTCGTGCTGCGCATCCCACGGGTCGCCCTGGGTGCCGAGGTAAGCGATCCCCAGGTCGCCGCCGAAGACGATGGCCGCAGCCCATTCGAGGAGCTCGTACAGCACCGAGTGCGAGGTGATGAACGCCACGGGCAGCAGCCAGCGCCACCACCCCCTGGGCGTTGCGCGGGCTTCGATCAGCTGCAGGGCCGCAGGGGCGACCAGCAGGCCGTAGCCGAAGTGGATCGCACGGTCGTACTGGTTGCGCCCGACGCCCAGCCAGGCCTCGGGCGATGTCCCGGTGAGGACCTGCAGCCAGTGCCGATACGGCACCTGGGAATACGTGTAGTGCGCGCCGATCTCGTGCAGCACGCCGAACACGAACAAGGCGAGCCAGGCGCCGTTGCTGACGATCGCGCGCCGGTGCAGGCGCACGAGCACCGGGATGGCGACCAGCACCAGCGCGTTC
>JBDZUW010000018.1:20256-29365 GCA_040255375.1 Luteimonas sp.
CGCGCGCCGGTGCAGGCGCACGAGCACCGGGATGGCGACCAGCACCAGCGCGTTCTCCAGCACCCAGTCCTGGCGGTACCACGGCGCGATGCCGAGCGCCACCCACACCAGCGCGAACGCGGCGAGCAGCCACGCCGGGAAATGCGCGGGCCAACTCGACGAAGCGCGTTCCCGGCCTGCGCCGGCGTCCTCGCGAGGCGTCATCGCCCGCCGCCGCTGCGCCAGATCGACACCAGCAGCCACAGGCTGCCGAGCACCGCGCCGACGAAGCCGAGCAGCCCGAAGAACGGCAGCCCGAGCAGCGTCGGCCCACCCGGCACGGTCATCACGATCGACGAGCCGATGATCAGCGCCGCGATGAGCGCGGCCATCGCCAGCCGGTTGGCCGAATGCTCGACGCGCTGGCCGAACTTCTCCAGCCGCTCGACGTCGAGGTTGACGTTGAGCCGCCCGTGCCGCGCGCGGCGCAGCAATCGCCGCAGTTCCGTCGGCAGCGCGGACAGCAGGCCGACGGTGTCGCCGATCGCGCGGCGGCCGCGGCGCGCGAGCGCGAACGGCGAGTAGCGCGCGAGCATCGCCCGCTGCAGGAACGGCGCGGCCTCGCTGGCCATGTCGAAGTCCGGGTCGAGCTTGCGACCGATCCCTTCCAGCGTCACCAGCACCTTGACCATCATCGCCAGGTCCGCCGGCAGGGCCAGGCGGTACTCGCGCAGCAGCGCGGTGATCTCGCCCATCATCCCGCCCAGGTGCAGCTCCTTCAGCGGCACGCCGTGGTAGCGGTCGATGAAGGCGTCGACGCGCTGCGCGATGGCCTCGGCGTCGATGTCGCCGTCGATCGCCCAGTCCAGCAGCACGTCGGCCACCGGCTCCGCGTCGCGGCGCACCAGGCCGTCGAGCAGCACCACCATCTGCGCGCGGCGCGCCTGTGTCAGCCGGCCGACCATGCCGAAGTCGATCAGCGCGAGGCGGTCGCCCGGCAACCAGAACACGTTGCCCGGATGCGGGTCGGCGTGGAAGAAGCCGTCGATGAACAGCATCTTGAGCTCGGCCTGCGCGCCGAGCCGCGCGATCGCCGCGCGGTCGCCGCCGGCGGCCTCGATCGCCGCGATGTCGGTGAGCGGGATGCCCTCGATGAACTCCTGCACGTTCATCCGCTCGCTGGTCCACTGCCAGTGCACCGCGGGCACGATCAGCGCGGGCTCCGCGGCGAAGGACGCGGCGATGCGCTCGGCATTGCGGCATTCGGCGGCGAGGTCGAGCTCGCGCGCGAGCGAGGCCTGCAGCTGGCGTACCAGCGCGCGCGGCTGGTAGCGCGCGAAGTCCGGCGACTCGGCCTCGAGGATCGCGGCCAGCCGGTGCAGCAGGCGCATGTCGGCGTCCACCAGCGGCTGGATGCCCGGCCGGCGCACCTTCACCGCGACCATTTCGCCGGTATGCAGGCGCGCGCGATAGACCTGCGCGATCGAGGCCGCGGCGATCGGCTCGGGATCGAACGCGGCGAACACCTCCCCCGGCGGCGCGCCGAGATCCGCCTCGATCTGCTCGCGCAGCGCCTCGAACGGCACCGGCGGGACCCGGTTCTGCAGCTTCTCGAACTCCGCGATCCACTCCGGCCCGAACAGGTCCACGCGCGTGGCCAGCACCTGCCCGAGCTTGACGAAGGTCGGCCCCATCTCCTCGAGCGCGCAGCGGACGCGCTCCGGCGGCGGCAGCGCGACCAGGTGGTTCAGGCGATCGAGCGGCACCACCTTGCCGGCGCGTTCCAGCGCGCCGGCCAGGCCGATGCGCCGGACCAGGTCGCCGAAGCCGTAGCGCGCCAGCACCGACGCCAGCTCGTGCAGGCGCCCCAGGTCGCGGGCGGCGGACAGGGTTTCCCAGAGCATTCGGGCGTTTTCCTCGAGGCGATGGGCGCACTGTACCCGCCCGCCGCGGGGCCGCGGGCGCGTGGCGCCGCAGGTTTGACCTGCATCAACAAACCGGCCGCCGGATGCGCCCATCGTCAACGCCCGACGCGCGACGAAGGAGACGTCCATGCGATCGCTGACGCTCGTTCCCGGCCTGGCGCTGGCCGGCGCCCTGTCCCTGACGGCATGCTCGCGCACCGAGGCACCGACGCAGGCCGGCAGCCCGCAGGCCGCGGCGCCCGCGGCCGCGCCCGCAGCACCGTCGCCGCCGGCCACTCCCCCGGCGCCCGGCCCGCAGGCCGATGCGATGAAACAGGCCCAGGCCCTGTTCAAGCCCATTCCCGCGCAGCCGCCCGAGCTTCCGGGCAACCCCGCCACACCGGAGAAGGTGGCGCTGGGCAAGATGCTCTACTTCGAGCCGCGCCTGTCCGAGAGCCATGCCATCAGCTGCAACACCTGCCACATGGTCGGCATGGGCGGCGTGGACCTGCAGGAAACCTCGCTCGGCCATCGCTGGCAGCACGGCGGGCGCAATGCGCCGACCGTGTACAACGCCGTGTTCGACGTCGCCCAGTTCTGGGACGGTCGCGCCAAGGACCTCGAGCAGCAGGCCGGCGGGCCGATGGTGAATCCGGTGGAGATGAACGCCACCGAGGCGCACGTGATCGAGCAGCTGAAGGGAATTCCCGGCTACGCGCCGCTGTTCGCCCAGGCATTCGGCGGCAGCGACCCCATCACCTTCGACAACGTGCGGCGCGCGATCGCGCTGTTCGAAGCCACGCTGATCACCCCCGGCGCGCCCTTCGACCGCTACCTGGAGGGCGACGCCGCCGCGCTCGACGCCGCCCAGGCGCGCGGCCTGGCGCTGTTCGTCGGCAAGGGCTGCACGGCCTGCCACAACGGCATCAACATCGGCGGCGGCATGTACAGCCCCTTCGGCGTGGTCGAGCGGCCCGGCGCCGACATCCTTCCCCCGAACGACAAGGGCCGCTTCGACGTCACGCGCACGGTCAGCGACGAGTACGTGTTCCGCGTGCCCGCGCTGCGCAACGTGGCGCTGACGGCGCCCTACTTCCACTCAGGCAAGGTGTGGGACCTGCGCCAGGCCGTGGCGATCATGGGCAACAGCCAGCTCGGCGCGAAGCTCACCGACGCGGAAGTCGACGACATCACCGCCTTCCTCGGCGCGCTCACCGCCCCGCAGCCCGAGGTCACGCTGCCGGCGCTGCCCCCGAGCGTCGCAACCACCCCCAGGCCGCGCCCATGATTCAGGCGTCGCGGAGCTCGTAGTTCGCCTCGTACGACACGGGGAAGTTCACCGAGCGCGCGATGAAGCAGACCGCGTGGATCCGGGCGTGGATGGCGTCGGCAACGGCAAGGTCGCTGCCGGCCGCCAGGACGATCCGCGGGCGCAGCACCGCCCGCAGGAAACGGCCGGCGCCGGAAGGCGCGTTCTCGCCGACGCCGAGCGGCTCGTCCTCGTACGACAGCACCACGAGGCCGGCATTGCTCGCCAGGTGCAGGTACCAGAGCATGTGGCAGGCCGCGAGCGACGACAGCAACAGGTCCTCGGGGTTGTGCCGCGACGGATCGCCGCCGAGCAGCGGATCGTTGGAGCAGTGCACCGCCGGTTTCCCGGCGGTGACGATGTCCCAGGTGCGGTCGTAGGCCCTGTAGCCGCTGGTGCCGGTGCCGCGATTGCCGGTCCAGGCGATGCGCGCGGTGTAGTCGTGCTGCTGCGTCGTGGGCATGCGTCAGACCCCGACGAATTCCTGGCCCGCGAGCGAGGCGACGAAGCCGTCGTGCGCGGCGTGCACCTCGGCCCAGTGCGGCAGCGCCTTCATGCGACCGATCCAGGCGCGGATGTTCGGGAAGTCGGCGAACGTGCAGCCCACCAGCTCGCCCACGACCAGCATCTCGACGCCCACGTAGTCGGCCAGCGTCGGCGCGTCGCCGCAGAGGAAGGCGTTGCCGCGGCCGAGGAAGTGCGCGTCGAGCACGCCCAGCCAGCGCCGCGTCTTCTCCTGGCCCCACGCGATGGTGGCGGCATGCGCCTCGTCGCTGCGGCGCCGGTGGTGCGGGAACAGCTGCGGATACACGAGGCCGTAGCCGAAATCCTTGTAGTAGTTGCCGTAGAACCAGTCCATCGCCTCGTCCACGCGCGCACGCGCCTTGAGGTCGGCCGGATACGCCTTCGACCCGGTCTTCGCGGCCAGGTAGCGCAGGATCGCCGCGCTCTCGGTGAGCACGAAGCCGTCGTCGTCGAGGACCGGCACCAGCGCATTCGGATTGATCGCCTTGTACTCGGGCGCGTGGTGCGCCCCGGTCATCAGGTCGATCGTGACGTAGTCGAGCGCGATGCCCTCCTGCGCGGCGAACAGCATGACCATGCGGCTGACGGTGGACGCGGGGTGGTAGTAGAGCTTCATGGGGAATTCCTGCGACGGGATGAATGTTGTCAGCGTGCCGGCGGCGCCGGCAGCGTGGGCGCCGGGGGCGGCGTGGGCGGCGCCGGCGGCTCGACGAGCGAAGCGGCGATGCGCCCGACTTCGGCGATGACGGCATTGGCGGTGTCGCCGTCGACCTTCGTCTCGGCGTAATAGGTGGTCACCAGCAGCGGCGCGCGTCCGGGCGGCCAGGCGATGGCGACATCGTTGAACACGGCGTTGTTCGAAGTGCCGGTCTTGTCGCCCACGCGCCAGCCTTTCGGGAAGCCGGCGCGCAGGCGCTTGTCGCCGGTCTTCGTGGCTTCGAGCCAGGCGATGAGCTGCGCGCGCGACGACGCCGACAGCGCGTCGCCCAACAGCACGGCCTGCAGGTCGCGCAGCATCGCCGAGGGCGTGGTGGTGTCGCGCGGATCGCCGGGGATCGCTTCGTTGAGGCTGGTTTCGCGACGATCGAGGCGGCTGGTGTCGTCGCCGAGCGAACGCGCGTAGTTCGTCCATCCCTTCGGGCCGCCGATCGCGTCCAGCAGCAGGTTGCCGGCGGTGTTGTCGCTGAGCGTGATCGCCGCCTCGCAGATCTCGGCCAGCGTCATGCCCGCCCCGCCGGCATGCTTTTCGGTGACGGGCGAATACGACACGAGGTCGGCCTTCGCGAAGCGGATGCGGCGCGCGGGATCGAGTTCGCCGCGGTCGGCGCGCGACAGCACCGCGGCAGCCGCCAGCAGCTTGAACGTGCTGCACATCGGGAAGCGCTCTTCAGCGCGATGGTCGATGCGGCGCCCGTTCGCGGTGTCGAGGATGCTGACGCCGAGCCGGCCGCCGTGCGCCTCCTGCAGCGCTGCGAGCCGCGCGAGCGGATGGCCGGGCAGCACCTGGGTCATGCCGGCGGCGGCGCGGAGCTGGCGGGTGGAGAGCAGCACGCCGGCGGCCAGCGTGCCTTGCAGGAACGTGCGGCGGTGCATCGCGGACCAGGGCCTTTTCGAGGAGAGGCGCGATGATCCCATGTCGCCACCTTGCCATGCGTTCTCAATTTGAGTACATTTGTTCTCAAATGGAGAACAATAAGCCCCTGATCCAGCACCTGCTGGGCGAAACCAGGACGGCCGTGCTGGCCGCCCTGCTCCTGCGCCCGGAGCAGGCGCGCCACGTGCGCGACATCGAGCGGACCACCGGTGTGTCGGCGGGCAGCCTGCATCGCGAACTGACGGCCCTCGTCGCACTCGGCGTCCTGCAACGCGAGCAGATCGGGCGCCAGGTCTTCTATCGCCCCGATCCGGCGTGTCCGGTACTCGCGGAACTGACGGGACTGCTGCGCAAGACCGCCGGGCTCGCGGACGTCCTGCGCGCGGCGCTGACGCCGTTGTCCGACCGGATCGACGCCGCCTTCGTCTACGGCTCCATGGCCAAGGGCAATCCACATGCGCACAGCGACGTCGACTTGATGATCGTCGGATCCGCAGGCTTCGCGGACGTCGTGCTGGCGCTGCAGCAGGCGCAGGAAACGATCGGACGGGAAATCAATCCGACCGTGCTGAGCCCCGGGCAATTCCGCGAACGTCGCATGAAACGAGACAGCTTCGTGGCGACAATCTGGAAAGAACCGAAGCTGTGGTTGCTGGGGGACACGGATGAGCCTCGAAAACCTGGTCAGGACACACCAGCTCGCCCCGCATGACCCGCGGCCGATCGAAGTCCAGCGCTTGCTGACCGCTGCGAGGCGCAACCTCGCGGATTCCAGGGTGGACGGGATCAGCGACGAAACGCGTTTCGACTGCGCCTACAAGGCGATCATGCAGTGCGCCCTGATCGGCCTTCTCGCCAATGGCTACCGGCCCGCAACCAGCACGCCGGGACATCACCAGACGATGATCCAGGTCTTGCCGCTGACCCTGGGCCTCGACCGGAGCACCTGGGTCGTCCTCGACGCCCTGCGCAAGAAGCGCAACGTCAACGACTACTCGGGAGACCTGATGGAGCCCGAGGCCGTTCTCGAATGCGTCAGGCGCGCCGAAGCGCTGCTGGCCTGGACCCGCGACTGGCTCGACGGGCGAAGGCCCGACCTCGTCGGACCAGGCAGCGCATAGCGCAGCCTGGCCCCATTGCCTTATTCGCGCGCCTTCAGCTTGCGCGCGGCGTCGCGGTACTTGGCGGCCTTCGGGTTGACGGCGTTCCAGCGCGGCGCCTGCGGGTCGTTCGCGATCTGCAGGATGGCCAGCGCCACGGTGCGGTCGACGGACGCCATGTTCTCGTAGTCGATCTTGTCCCAGGTGTCGGCGGCGCCGTGGTAGTCCGGGTACGCGTAGGCCACGCTGAGCGTGTGCGCCGGCACGCCGAGGTCGGCGAGCGCCTGGTTGTCGCTGCGGGCGAAATAGCGATCGCTGTTGACCGGATGCCGGGTGACCCGGATGCCGGTCAGCTCGCCGGCGCGGCGCAGCACGTCGCCCACCTCGGAGTAATCGGCGCCGGTCACCGCGACCGCGCGGACCTGCGGCCCCTCGCTGTCGTCGGTGCGGCCGACCTGCTCGAGGTTGATGTTCGCGACGGTGTCGGCCACCGGCACCAGCGGATGCTTGCCGTAGTAGCGCGAGCCGACCAGCCCGTGCTCCTCGCCGAACACGGTCATGAACACGATGCTGCGCTTCGGCCGCGCCTTCTGCGCCGCGAACGCGCGCGCCAGCTCGATCACCGACACCGTGCCGCTGCCGTCGTCGTTGGCGCCGTTGAAGATCCTGTCGGGCACGTCGCCGTGGATGCCGACGTGGTCGTAGTGCGCCGTCACCAGGATGTAGGTCTTCGCCAGTTCCGGATCCGAGCCCCGCAGTACGCCCACCACGTTGCGCACCAGCAGCGGCTCCGGCGCGTCGGGGTGCTTCGCGCGCTCGCGCTCGGGCGCGATCTCGCGCCAGTCGGCGGTCTGGAAGTAGCCGTCGTCGCCCAGCGGCTCCAGCCCGGCCGCGCGGAACTGCGAGGCGATGTACTCGGCGGCGATGTCGAGCCCGCGCGAGGGCGTGCCGCGCCCTTCCAGCGCGTCCGAGGCCAGGAACGCGAGGTGGCCGCGCATGGCGTCGGGGGAGATGGTGTTGAGCAGCTGCGATTCGGCCGGCGACAGCGCGGGTGCCGGTTGCTGCTGAGGCTGCGCCGCCCATGCGGCGCATGCCGCGAACACGCCCGCCACGAAGACGGCCTGCAGAGTGCGGAGTTTCGACATCGGTGCTTCCCCTGGATGAGGGGTCGAGTCTACCGTGGGGATCCGCCGGAATTGCCGCGATTGGGCGGGGATGTGTCGCAAGTCATGGGTGCCGGAGCTCGTCCGCACGCCCCCTGCTCACATCTCCGGGATAGCCTCGATCGCAGCGCGGTCCCCGGCGGTCTGGGCAGAGGGTCCTTTGCGCCGCGCCAGCTCGGCATTGGCCCGCTGTTGCGCCCGCACTTCGGGATCCAGCACGTCGACCTTGCGCGGAGACTGCATGAAGGCGTGGTCGCCCATCGCCAGCTGGCAGTTGCGACTGAGCGTATCCATTCCGTCGCGGGTTTCAGGTGCGGCGTTCTGCAGGTGCACGACCACGGCCAGGGTATCGCCCAAGGGCTCGAGCCGATAGCAGAGCTCGTCGATCGTCCGCTCGCTGCGCGCCTGCGCGTTGGCCACGCGCACAAGGAAATTCGAGCGATCGATCCATACCGCGGACACCACCTCCGGCATCGCCCTGGCGATGTTCCTGGCCGCCTCGTGGTCGATGGGACGGGTCGCATCGGGCAGCTTCATCGCGCGCCGCATGTCTTCCGACATGGCTTCGACATTGCGCTGGAGCGCCACCTGGTCGCCGGTCACGGCCGCCAGGCGAGCAGCGCCCAGATGAGCGGCCGTGCGCGCGGGGTCCATCGGCTGACCTGCCCGCTGGGGACGATGATCGACCTGGCCTTCGTTGGCTGGCTCGCTGCAGCCGGCGGAAAGCAGTGCGAGAAGCAGGACGGCATGTCCAACGACCGATGTGCGCATGATGGATCCCCCTCCCGGCAGAATAGCGAAACCCGGGCAAGCCGCCCAACTAGTACTATCCGGACCAGGGGCTATCGGGGGTCACCACTTGCTGGTCTACCAGTCGACCAAGTCGCGCTTCCTCGGGGACGTGGAAAGCCGCGGCATCGAATACGACATCGCCAAGGCCTATCTGGCGCGAACCGGCCGCTACGCGCTGGACGCCGAGCAACGCGCCTGGCGCCATTCGCTGCAGGCGATGGCAAAGGTCCTGGATCGCGACGACATCGCCGACAACGCCGGCATCGCGGTCGAGTTCGGCATCCCGCAGACCTCCAAGCGCATCGACTTCCTGATCTCGGGCATAGGTGCCGACGGGTCGCGCAATGTCGTGATCGTCGAGCTCAAGCAGTGGTCGAGCTCGAAGCTCAGCGACAAGGACGGCATTCTCATCGCCAATCGCGGCGGGCGCTCAGAATCGGAGGGGCCGCATCCGAGCTACCAGGCCTGGTCGTACGCCGCCCTGCTCAACGGCTTCAACGAAGCGGTGTACGACGGCGGCATCGCACTTGGTCCCTGCGCGTACCTGCACAACTACATCCCGGACGAGTGCATCGCGGACGAACGATACGCCCCATACATCGAGCGCGCGCCGGTGTTCCTGCGCGGCGAGGATGAGCGGCTCAAGCTCGCGGAGTTCATCAAGCGCCACGTCCACCACGGCGACGACGCCGAACTGCTGTTCGAGATCGAGGCCGGGCGGATCCGGCCGTCGAAGATGCTCG
>JBDZUW010000131.1:0-5159 GCA_040255375.1 Luteimonas sp.
ATTGCCGGGGTTCCTTGGGTCGCCTCCGGAATTCAGCGAACTCCGGCGGACTCTGCGTTGGTGCCCAGGAGAGGACTCGAACCTCCACGGTTTTACCCGCTAGTACCTGAAACTAGTGCGTCTACCAATTCCGCCACCTGGGCAGGCGAGCGAGCCGCGTATGTTGGGGGTCGGCACGGCGAAAGTCAACGGATCCGGCTCCCCGGAGAGGAACCGATCGCGCCCTCAGTCCTGCGAGCGCTTCGTCGCCGCCTTCGCCGGGCCGGCCTGGTCGGCGATGCGCCACAGGTACAGGCTGGCGTAGGTGCGGTACGGACCCCAGCGCTCGCCGCGCGCGGCCAGTTCCTTCGGGGTGGGCATGGCCTCTGCCTTGTCGACGGCCTGCGCGCCCTTGCGGATGCCGAGGTCGTCCACGGGCAGCACGTCGGGGCGGCCGAGGCGGAACATCAGCATCATCTCGACGGTCCAGCGCCCGATGCCTCGCACCGGCACGAGCGCCTCGATGATGGCGTCGTCCGCCATCACCGACATGCGGCGCAGGTCCGGGATCTCGCCCGCGGCCTCGCGGCGCGCGAGGTCGCGCAGCGCGAGCAGCTTGTTGCCGGAGACGCCGCAGGCGCGGATCGCCGCATCGTCGCAGCGCGCCAGGGTGTCGCAGTGGAAACGGTCGCTGCCGATGGCGGCCTCGACGCGGCCGACGATCGTGGCCGCGGCCTTGCCGCTGAGCTGCTGGTAGAGGATCGCGCGCGCCAGCGCGTCGACCGGATCGAAGGGCTTGCGCCAGCGCGGATCGGGCTCGATCGGCCCGATCCGCTTCATCCACGCGCCCAGCCGGCGGTCGCGCCGCGCCAGGTGCGCATGCGCGGCTTCGGTGTCGAAACCGCGCGCGTGCCTCGGCATCGCCGCCCCTTAGGGCTTGATCATCCAGTACACGTCGTACTGGCCGTTGGCGGTGAACGCCTGGTCGATGCCGTTCTTGTAGACCTCGAACGGCAGGCCGGCGGGCTCCTCGCCCTGGGTCAGCGTCCAGGCGCGCAGCGCGTTGCGCACCGTCTCCAGCTCGGCCATGTAGCCGGTGTAGGTGGCGGTGGCGTAGCGGCCGGGCTCGGAGCGCTGGTACTTCACCGGGCCGAGCAGCTTCAGGCCGGTCATCGGCGCGCCGGAAGCGGCCACGACCCCGGCGCGGGCGGGCGCCGCCGCGGCGGCCTGGTCCTCGCCCGCGGGCGCGGCAGCGGCGTCTTCCGCCGCCGGCGCGGCGGCACCGGCGCGACGCACCGGCACGACCACGTCGAAGGTGTAGTTCTCGCGGCCCAGCTCGGTGGACACGATGCGCATCGGGCCGGCGGCGGCGAGGCCGTTGGCGTCCATGCTGCGCTTGATCCACTCCATGTCGGCGCGCATGGCCTGCTGGATCTTCAGGTTGTTGCGCTCGATCGAGCCGGCGTTGACGACCAGCAGGTCCTCGGCCGGCATGTCGACGAACGACAGGCCCGCGAGCTTGCTGCCCTGCACCGCGTAGTCGGTGTTCGGCACCTGCGCCAGGATGTTGCTCAGGCGCTGCAGGCCGAGCTCCATGTCGTCGCCGACGTGGCGGCTGACGTACAGGCCGGCGTAGCGGCCCATCAGGTCCCATCCGTAATCGACGTCGTAGGTCTGGGTGATCTCGACGTTGCGCCCGCCGCGGCCGGTCGGCTTCAGCTCGAACGTGGTCGTCTTGTCGTGGCCGCGCTGCGGATTGACGATCGCGTAGGTGACGCTGGAACGCGGCTCGGTCGCGGTGATCTCCCAGCTGCCCTGGCCGAGCTGCGGCTTCTCGGACGTGTAGTCGAGGCGCGCGCCGACGCCGGAGGCCGGGCCGGAGAACTGCAGCTGCATCTTCGGGTCGCGCAGCACCAGCGGATTCCAGTCGGAGAAGCGGCGCAGGCTGTTGAGCGTGTCGTACACGATGGTCAGCTTGCGGTTCGTCTCCACCTTTTCCGAGAGGTGGCGGTGCGACGGCAGCACCAGCCCGACCACCAGGAACAGCGCGACGACGATCGCCAGGGAAATCAGGATCTCGAGCAAACGGGTCATTCAGGTTCTCCAGGGAACCCCCGGACCGGCCGGCCGGGGGCGCAGACCGTCAATCGTACAAGACGGGCGGGCGCCGGGCCATGCTCGGCGGCGCATTTTTCAGACCAGCCGGCTTCAGACCAGCTGGAGCTCGAAGGCCTTGAGCACGGCCCGGGTCCGGTCGCGCACGCCCAGCTTGGACAGGATGTTCGAGACGTGGTTCTTGATCGTGCCCTCGGCCACGCCCAGCGAATTGGCGATTTCCTTGTTCGAGAAGCCCGAGGCCATGAGCCGCAGGATCTCGGTCTCGCGGTCGGTCAGCGGATCGGGGCGGTCGAGGCTGACGAAGTCGTTGCGCATGTGCTCCAGGCCCGACAGCAGGCGCTGGGTGACGGCCGGCTGGACCAGCGAGCCGCCGCCGGCGACCGTCTGGATGGCGCCCACGAGCTGCTCCAGCGACACGTCCTTGAGCAGGTAGCCCTTCGCGCCCGCCTTCAGGCCGGCGAGCACCAGCTGGTCGTCGTCGAAGGTGGTGAGGATGATCGTCGGCGGCAGCGTCCCGGCGCGCGCCAGCGCCTGCAGCGCCTCCAGGCCGGACATCACCGGCATGCGCATGTCCATCAGGACCACGTCGGGCTTGGCCTGGGGGATGAGCTCCACCGCCTGGCGGCCGTCCGCGGCCTCGGCGACCACTTCCATGCCCTCGGCGAGGGCCAGCAGCGAACGGATGCCCTGGCGCACCAGGGTTTGGTCGTCGACCAGGCAGATGCGGATCATTCGTCTTCTCCAGCCAGGGCATGGGCAGGGGGCAAGGCGGCCGCGCGCGGGCGGTCGTCCAGGGGCAGGTAGAGGTCCAGCGCGAAGCCCGCGCCGGGCCGGGTGGCGATCTCCACGGTGCCGCCGTACGCGGCCACCCGCTCGCGCATGCCGCGCAGGCCGTTGCCCGCCGCCGGGGCTGCGGCACCGCGGCCGTCGTCGTTCGCCAGCAGCCTGACGGCGCGGTCCTCGAACCGGTAGCGCAGGCCGAGTTCCGAGGCCTGGGCGTGGCGCTGGGCGTTGGTGATGATCTCCTGCGTGCAGCGCAGCAGCACGTGGGCGCGCTCGGCGTCGTCGAGCAGGAAGCGCTCCGGCAGGTCGAGGACGATGCGCAGGCCGGCGGCGTTCTCGGCGAGCGGGCGCAGGGTGGCGGCCATGTCGATGGCGTCGTCGGTGCGCAGCCGGCTCACCGCCTCGCGCACGTCGCTGAGGAGCAGGCGCGCGAGGGTGTGCGCCTGGTTCACGTGCTCCTGCGCGGTGCCCTGCACCAGGTGGCCCGCGACCTCCAGGTTCAGGCTCAGCGCGGTGAGGTGGTGCCCGAGCAGGTCGTGCAGTTCCCGGGAGATGCGCGTGCGTTCGTTGACGCGGGCGCTCTCGGCGAGCAGCGCGCGGGTGGCGCGCAGTTCCGCATTCAGGCGGTGCTGGTCGTCGCGGGCCTGCGCCTGCTGCCGCGCCACCAGGCTGGTCACGAACACGAAGCCGGAGAAGCCCACGTACAGCAGCGACTGCATCACCGCCTCGAACCACGAGAAGCCGAGGCCGCGCACGTACACCGGCACCACCAGCAATTCGCTCAGCACCAGCCAGGCCACGCCCATCGGCCACGGCAGCAGCCACGGCAGCACGCAGGCGGCGACCATCAGCAGCACGCTGCCCAGGCCGCTGTCGCTGTAGTAGCTGATGGCCACGGCGCTGCCGGTGAGCACCACCAGCAGCAGGTAGTCGAGGGCCGCCACGCGGCGGCCGCCGAGGCCGCGCGTCAGCCAGGCGTAGCACAGGCCGAAAGCGGCGTAGGCGGCCCACGCCGGCCAGCTGACGTCGACCACCGCGGCCACGTCGTCGCCCGCGCCCGGGTCGGTGGGCGCCAGCGAGAGCAGGATCAGCGGCATCGCGATCACCGCCCAGGTGAGCAGGCCGGCGTAGCGCAGCAGCTGGCTGTGGTCGAGGCGCGCGAACATGCGGCATCTTAGGCGCAACGGGGCCGGCGGCGGCGCCCCCGAAAGTCATGCCGGCGGCGCCCGCCGCGGTCGCCCGGCCGTGGCGGCCATGCGATAATCGCGGCTGTTCGTGAGCTGGAGCCGGGAATGTCGATCGTCATCCGCGACGTGCGCGAGCACGACCTGGATTCCGTCCTTGCCCTCAACAACGCCGCCGGCCCCGCGATCCTGCCGATGGACGCGGCGCGGATCCGCCGCTTCCACGCCGAGGCCGACTATTTCCGCATCGCCGAGCGCGACGGCGCCCTGGCGGGGTTCCTGGTCGGCTTCGCCTCGTCCTCGCGCCACGAGAGCAGCAACTTCCGCTGGTTCGGCGAGCGCTTCCCCGACTTCTTCTACATCGACCGCATCGTGGTCGCCAGCCGCCGCCGCGGCGGCGGCGTGGGCCGCGCGTTCTACGCCGACGTGCAGAGCCACGCCGAGCTGCGCCACCCGCGCCTGGCCTGCGAGGTGTTCCTCGACGACGGCAACGACCCGGCGCTGCTGTTCCACGGCAGCTTCGGCTTCCGCGAGGTCGGCCAGCACGTGATGCCGGCCGCCGACGGCCAGCCCGCGCATCGCGCGGCGATGCTGATGAAGGACCTGTGCAGCTACCGCTGGGTGCACGAGACCTACGGCGGCCGCCTGCCCGACGTGCCGTGGATCTCGCCGCCGCGCCACGGCGGCATCGACGCGCCGCGCGCGACCGGCACCTGACGCATGGCGATCGCATCCGGCATGGATTACGAGCCCGCGGGCGAACTGAAGATCGGCCAGGTCGGCATCGCCAACCTGCGCGTGCGCACCCTGGACGTGGACCGGCTCGCAGCCGAGATGCGCGAGCGCGTGGCGCGCGCGCCGAAGCTGTTCGAGCGCGCCGCGGTGGTGGTGGATTTCGGCGGCCTGGCGCAGGTACCCGACGTGGCGACGGCGCGCGCGCTCGTCGCGGCGCTGCGCGACGCCGGCGTCCTGCCCGTCGCCCTCGCCTACGGCACCAGCGCGAACGAAGCGCTGGCGCGCGAGCTCGGGCTGCCGCTGCTGGCGAAGTTCCGGGCGCAGTACGAGCCGGCGAGCGCCGGCGCGGACGCCGCCGCC
>JBDZUW010000019.1:0-13998 GCA_040255375.1 Luteimonas sp.
GCATCGCTGCGCTTGTGCATCCCGCGGAACATCTCCTGCGCGGCGTCCGACAGCACCAGGTAGGGCGTCTGCAGCAGCACCGTGTCGCTGGCCGATTCCACCAGCGCGCGCAGTTCCGCCGTCGCCGGGGCGGCGCCGGTGTCGCCGCGGTGCTTCTGCGGCAGGTCGGCGATGTAGGACACGGCGCCCACCGGCAGCGCGGCGCCGGCGAGGGCCGCGATGCGCGCCGGGTCGGACGCGTTGGCGACCGCGGCGGCGACTCGCGCGGGTGCCAGGTAGCGCGGCCCGGTCAATGCGGGCACCCCGTTGCGCAGCAGGGCGCGGCCGACGTCCGACAGCGTGGAGGGCGGGCGGCTGCGCGGGTCGTCCCAGAACAGGTCGAAGTTCTCCGCCATGTCGCGGGCCACGGGGCCGGCGACGAGCAGGTCGCGGTCGCGGAAGTTGTAGGTGGCGTCCCAGTCGTAGTAATCGTCCTGGTAGTTGCGTCCGCCGGTGATGCCGACCGCGCCGTCCACGAGCAGCAGCTTGCTGTGCATGCGCTGGTTCAGCCGCCGCCAGCAGCAGGCCGCGGCGAGCACGTACTGCGGGTAGCTCAGCCGCGCGCGCCCGAGCACCGGGTTGTAGATGCGGATCTCGAAGTTGCGGTGCGCGCCGGCCAGCGCCGCGAGCGTGTCCACGCGCTTGAGCGCGGAAAGCTGGTCGACGAGCACGCGCACGCGCACGCCGCGGCGCGCGGCCGCGAGCAGCTCCTCGAGGAACAGCTGGCCTGCGTCGTCCTCGTCGAAGATGTAGGTCTGCAGGTCGATCGCGGTCGTGGCGCTGCGGATCAGGTCGATGCGCGCGACCAGCGCATCCTGGCCGCGGTCGAGGATCAGCGCGTAGTGGCGCGGCGCGCCCGGCGCGCTCTCCGCGAAGGCCTTCGCCCCGAGCTGGTGCAGCGCCGAGGGGCGCGCGCAGGCGTCCGCGCGCGCGCAGTCCACCGCATCGTCGCGCGCGGCGACCGCGACCGACAGCGCCTGCTGGCGCTCGGCCAGGCCGAAGGTGCTGCAGCCGCCGGCCGCCAGCAGCGCGAACGCAGCGCACAGCCGCAGCAGGCGGATCACGCCGGCGGCTCCGCGCGCAGGCGCACGCGCAGGGTGAAGCGCACCGCATCGTCCAGCGCGATGCGCCAGCTGCCCATGCCGTAGGCGCCGCGGTCGACGACGCCGGTGGCGACCACATCGCAGTCGTGCCCCGGCGCATCGCACGTGGCCGGCAGCACCTCGAACACCTGGCGGCGCTGCACGCCGCGCATCCGCAGCATGCCGCCGAGGTGGCCGCCCGCCTGCAGCAGGTCCGGCCCGTACGCGTCGGACAGGAATTCGACCTGCGGCCAGCGTTGCGAATCGAAGAACGCGCGGCCGCGCGTGTAGCGCGTGTAGCCCGGGTGGCCGACGATCTCGACATCGCGCGTGGACAGCACCAGCCGCACGCGGTGGCGATGCTGCCCGAGGTCGTCCACCCAGCCCTGGATCGCCGGGAAGCGGCCTTCCAGGGTCTGGCCCCAGCGCGTGGACAGCGAGAACCCGATGCGCGAGGCGGCCGCGTCGATCCCGCTCGCAAGCGCCGCGCCCGCGAGCGCGGACAGCAGCAGCGCCGCGGCGAGCAGCGCCGGGGCCTCGCGCAGGGTCACGGCCACCAGAACGCGGAGAGCGTCGCCATCCCGGGTTCGATCGCCGCATCGGCGGGAAGCGACAGCACCGCGATCGCGCCGGGCGGCATGCCGCGATAGTCGCCGGACTGGCCGCTGCTGAGGAACGCGACCAGCCGTTCCAGGCCCGGGTTGTGGCCGACCAGCAGCAGGCGCTCGGCCTCGCCATGCCGGTCGTACAGCGCGGCCAGGGTGCCCGGCGTGGCCTCGTAGATCTCCGGCTCGAGCCGCTGCTCGACGTAGCCGATGGCGGCGAGCACCGCTTCCAGCGTTTCGCGCGTGCGCCGCGCGGGCGAGCACAGCACGCAGTCCGGGACGAGGCCGTGTTCCGCGAGCCAGCGCCCGGCGGCTTCGGCTTCGGCGAGGCCCTCCGGCGACAGCGGCCGGTCGAGGTCGGCCTGCCCGGCATCGGCGGGCTCGGCGTGGGCATGGCGCAGGAGGATCAACTGGCGCATGGGGGCTCCGCGCGTTGGAGGGGGATGGTTACTTGCGGGTCCAGCGCAGCAGCGGCTGCCAGTCCTCCTGGTGCTCGCGGACCTGCGCGGACTGGTAGTCGAACAGGCTCTTGCCGAGCCCGACCAGCATCGAATACGCCTGGCTGTCGCGCAGCTGCGCGACGACCGGGTAGGGCCACTGCTTCCACAGGTCCACCGCCTGCTGCGAGGCGTTGGTCCAGGGGCGCAGCTTGTTGCCGACCAGGCCGATCGGCAGTTCGCCGCGGCGCACGCGCGCCAGCTTCGCCAGCGTGTCGAGGAAAGGGACCGTGGCCTCGATGTCGAGCGCGGAAGGCAGCACCGGCACCACCACCGAGTCGGCGCGCTCGAGGAAGGGCATCAGCTCGTGCGCCATCGCGCCGGCCGCGCCGTCCACGATCACCACCTGGGCGTTCTCGGGCAGCTCGCGCTGCCAGCCGCGCTCGGCCTTCGTGCCGTCGATCGGCAGCACCGCGCTGTCGAGCCCGGCCCGCTTCTCGGCCCAGCGGGTGGAGGAGCGTTGCGGGTCGGCGTCGACCAGCACCGTGCGCTTGCCCGACAGCGCGGACTGCGCCGCGAGGTGGGTCGCGATGGTCGTCTTGCCGACACCGCCCTTGGAACTGGCCACGAGGATCGTCTTCATCCGCTGCTCCGCCGATGGATACGAAGCCGAAGCCTATCATCCGTGCGCCGCCGCGGTTCGCCGGCCGGCCGGCTGGTCCGCTCCCCAGCCGCGGCCCTCGCGCCAGGCGAAGCGATGTTCGGTGCCGGGGAGGAAGCGACCCTGCGCCGGCGCCCAGGCCCAGGCCGCCAGCCGGAGTTCGCGCCGGCCGATGCGCAGCACGTTCCAGGCGTTCGCTTCCCCGCGCTCCCGGGTCGAGGTGGCGGTGCCGGCCTGCACGACCAGGGCGGCATAGCCGTCGATGCGGTAGCGGCGCGCGGTGATGCCGGCGTGGGTCGTGTGCAGGTGGCCGGAGAGGAAGACGTCCACGCCGCAGCCGGCGAAGGCCTGCATCGCCATGCCGGCGCGGCCGACGAGGTCGTCGGTGTCGGCGCCCTCGGGCAGGTCGAAGGGGTGGTGGCTGACGAGGATGCGGGTGACCGGTTCGGGCAGGCCGCGGAAGCGGCGCTCGACCTCGGCGACCTGCTCGCGGTTGATGCGCCCGCCCTTGAAGGTGAGCGAGCGCGCGGTGTTGACGCCGATGGCCGCGATCTCCGCATCCTCGTAATACGGGAACGCCTCGGCCTCGATGCTGCGGCGAAAGCGCGCCAGCGGCGCGGCGAAGCGGCGCACGACGTCGTACAGCGGCACGTCGTGGTTGCCGGGCACGACCAGCTGCGGGCCGGGCAGCGTCCCGAGGAACGCCGCGGCTCGGGCGAACTGCGCGCGGCGGGCGCGCTGGGTCAGGTCGCCCGACACGACCACCAGGTCCGGCCGCAGCCCGTGCACCGCCTCGCGCAGCGGCTCGAGCAGCGCGGAATCGACGCGGCCGAAGTGCAGGTCGGAGAGGTGGACGACGGTGCGCATCAGCTTGTCGGGCCCGGCTCGGGCGCGAGCACGCGCAGCGCGCGCGGGCGCACTTCGAAGCGCACCGGCGGGTCGATCCCGCCGGCCTCGCCGTCGCACGCGAACGGCAGGCGACCGCGGCGCGCGCGCACCTCCAGCTCGCGCGCCGCGAATGCGTCGAGGTCGCGCGCGCCCGCCGTGCCCATCAGCAGCGTGCGGATCGCCAGCCACACGAGGCCCGCCGCATTGCGCGGATGCAGCACGTACACCGAGAGCAGGCCGTCGTCGAGGCAGGCGCGGCGCCCGGCTTCCGGCCCCTGCACGATGTAGTCGTTGTTGCCGACGAACACGAAGGGCGTGCGGCGCTGCAAGCGCCTGCCGTCGGCCTCCAGCACGACCTCGAACGCCTCCGGCTCGCGCAGCGCGGCGAGCGTGGCGCGCAGCAGTGCGCTCCACTTGCCGCGGCCGAGCCGTCGCTGCTGGCGCTCGCGATCGACGACGATCGTGGCGTACAGACCGAGGCTCGCGTTGTTGAGGAACACGCGGCCGTTCGCCGTGGCGACGTCCACGCGCCGCTCGCGATCGGCGGCGAGCGCGCCGGCGATCGCATCCACCGCCGCTTCGATGCCGTCGGGAATCTCGAGGTCGCGCGCGAAATGGTTCAGCGTGCCGAGCGGCAGGACGCCGAGCGGCAGGTCGTGCTCCAGCGCCGCCGCGGCGACCGCATTGACCGTGCCGTCGCCGCCGCCGGCGACCAGGGCCCGCGGCGAACCTGCGATGGCCGCCGCGAGCGCCTGCCCGACCCCGCCGCCTTCGCGGATCGCGTGCACCACGGCCTCGACGCCACGACTGCCGAACAGCGCGCGCAAGCGCCCGGCATCCGGCGCGTCACCGCTGCCGGACCCGGGGTTGAAGACGATGGCGACGTGGCCGGGGCGCAAGCGCGCATGCTTGCACCCGCCTCGTGCATGCCGCGTGCAGCGCTACCGGCAGGCTTGCGGCATCGCGCTGGCCAAGGTGGCTGGTTCCCCCGGCTGCATATCACCCGCCGTCGCCGCCGAGTGCTGACGGTTCCAGCCGGAAGCTGGTTGGCGGCACCTGGGGAATACCGCCCTCGCGTTCCAGGAGCCGGTACGATTCCAGTTCGCTGGCACTGCGCAGGCGCGCCCGGCGCCACCGCAGGAGCCCTTCGGTCGTGTCGAAGTCGACGACGTTGCTCAGGTTCGCGATCAACCAACGATCTTCGCGCATGCGCTGCTCGACGATGGCGCGCTCCGCTGCGGTGTCCACCAGGCGGCGCCAGATCTTCGACCCCACGCTACGCGCGATGAGCGTATTGCCGTCGGCCAGGTTGCGCGCCACGGCGATGCAATCGCGCACGATGGCGGCAGCGGTGTCCCTGCGGCACATGTGGGACAAGGCGACGTAGCCGGGCTGGTCGATCGTCATCCAGATTCCCGCGGCCAGGACGGTGCGCATCGCCATGACGGCGTCGTCATCCCCTCCGAACTGCAGGAGCCGGCGCGGGACCGGCGTCTGGCCGGTCGCCGCCAGCAGCCCATTCGCGAGATCGCTGTCACGGCCCTCGTAGTACGACGACTCCGCGATCCGGACCAGTGCGGCCCGCATTCCGGCGGCATCGCCGGCACGCGAGGCCAGGTCGAATTGGACGTGCGCCACGGCGGCATTGCCGGGTTCCAGCTTTGCGAGTTCCTCGATCGCGCGGCGTCGATCGCAAGACGTGACCGGACAACTCACCGCGGAGATCCACAGCGCAAGCGGATCCTTGGCGTCCACTGCCGCCTGCCATTCGCGGTCGGCCGCGGGTTCGCCGGCCCGAGCGTGCAGCAAGGCAGCGATCGCATGATCGCGCGACCCCGTGGCTGCCCGTTCCAGTGCGTTTCCTGCGTCGCGATAGAAGCGTTTCATCGCCACGTCATCGAGGGTTGCCTGGCGGTGCTTCCACGCGTCGACGACGGCCATTCCCGCCGTTCCGATGCGATCGTGCATCGCGAGCATCGCTCCGAACACAAGCAGCAGGCCGAACATCCAGTTGCGCTTCGACATGGGTATCCCTTCCATGGCATGGAGTCGTTCGCGTCCCGCGCTGAACGCCAGGTCGGACATCAATTCCGCCACCAACGGCATGCTCATGCGCTCGCCGCGCGCGATCTCGCGGCAGCGATCGCGGAATGCCTGTCGCATGTGCCCGCCCCAGCGGGCGCGAAAACCACGCGGATAGAGGTGCAGGGCCACGCCGTACGCGCCGTCGAGCAGGCGCAGCCAGCGCGGGTCGCGATTCATGCGCCGAGCTCCCCGCGCAGCTGGCCGTGTGCGAAGTCGACGAGGCGACGCAGGCGGGCGGTCTCCGCCGCGACGGCACGGCGGCCGACGGCGGTGATCCGGTAATAGCGGCGGCGCTCATCGATCGCCGGGTCTTCGCGATCGCCGGCTTCCTCCACCAGCCCCGACTCGAGCAGGCGCTTGAGTGCGCCGTACAACGTGCCTGGCCCCATGCGGACCGCGCCGTCGGTGATGCGCTCGACGTCCTGCATGATCGCGTAGCCATGGCGTTCGCCCTGGAGCAGCGCCAGCAGTACGTGGTGCAGGGCCGGCGTCAGCGGCGCCGGCTCGATGGCGGAATTGCGTCCCATGGGCGCCCCATATATCCGTTGCGGATATAGTTATATCGGCGATCGATATAAAGCGCAAGCCCGTGGCCGCGGCCCGGGGTCAGGACGGATAGCGGGCGGCCACGTGGCGGCGCAGGCGCTCGGCGGCGGTGGCCAGGTCGGCGGCGAGCGGGGCGGCGGCATGCCGGTCGCCGGCGCGGGCGGACCGTTCGAGCTGCTCCGCGCATTGCGCGAGCTCGAGCGCGCCGACCATGCGCGAGGCCCCCTTGACCTTGTGCGCCTGGCGGGCGAGTTCGCCGAGGTCGCCGGCGTTGCGCGCGGCCTCGGCGGAGGCGAGATCCTGGGCGGTGCTCGCGAGGAAATCGGCCAGCACGGCCTGCGCCGCAGCGGCGTCGCCGCCGGCGAGCGACTCGACGACGGCGGGGTCGAGCGGGGGCGGGTGGTCGAGCTGCGGGAAAGCCGGCGCGGCGGGTTCGTCCGGCAGCGGCATCGCGTGCGGGAGCCAGCGCCCGAGCGTCGCTGCCAGCGTGGCGATCGACACCGGCTTGGCGAGGTAATCGTCCATGCCCGCGGCGAGGCAGCGCTCCGCTTCGCCCTTCAGCGCGGAGGCGGTGAGCGCGACGATCGGCGTGTGCGCGGCCGCGCCGCCGGCTCCGGCGCCGGCCCGCGCTGCCTCTTCGGCGCGGATGCGGCGCGCGAGTTCGTAGCCGTCCATGCGCGGCATGTGCACGTCGGAGAGCAGCAACGCGTAGCGGCCGCTGCGCCACTTCTCGAGGCCTTCGAGGCCGTCGTTCGCGGCTTCGCTGGCGTAGCCGGCAAGCGCGAGCTGGCGCGCGATCACCAGGCGGTTCGTCGGATGGTCGTCCACCAGCAGCACCAGCGTGCCCTCGCGCGCCGCCTCCTCGACGTCGGGCAGGCTGCGCAGCGCGAACTCGCCGGCGGCGCCGGGCGCTTCCGGCTCCGGCGCGACCTCGGACAGCGGCGCGCGCGGCAACGCGACCGTGAGCCGCATCGTGGTGCCCAGGCCCGGCACGCTCTCCATCGCCACCTCGCCGCCCATCAGCGCCGCGAGGCGGCGGCAGATCGCCAGGCCGAGGCCGGTGCCGCCGAAGCGGCGCGTGGTGTCGCCGTCGGCCTGCGCGAACGGCTGGAACAGGCGCGCCTGCGCCTCGGCGGAAATGCCGATGCCGCTGTCGGCGACGCTGAAGGCGAGGCGGTCGCGCACGCCGCCGGCGCCGTCGTCCTCGCTGCCCTGCCAGTCCAGGCGCACCTCGATGCCGCCGTGCTCGGTGAACTTGACCGCGTTCGACAGGAAGTTCGCGAGCACTTGCCGCAGCCGCAGCGCGTCCACGCGATAGGCCGGCGCGATGCGCTCGTCCACGGTGCATTCGAGCGCGAGCCCCTTCTCGACGCCGAGCCGCCGAAATTCGCGACGACGCCGTGGACCACGCGCTCCAGCCGCGCGGGCGCCGGCTGCAGCTCGAGCCGGCCGGCCTCGATCTTCGAGAAGTCGAGGATGTCGCCGATGATCTGCAGCAGCGACTGCGCGGACGACTGGACCACGTTGAGCGCGCGCCGCTGCTCCGGGTCCAGGCGCGTATGCGCGAGCACTTCCACCATGCCGGTGACGCCGATCATCGGCGTGCGGATCTCGTGGCTCATCGCCGCGAGGAAGGCGCTCTTGGCGTGGTTCGCCTCATGCGCGCGGGCCTCGCTCGCACGCAGCTCGGCCTGCAGGTTGCGCACCTGGCGGATGTCGCCGGCGATGACCAGCATGCCGAGCGGCTCGCGCGAGGCGTCGTAGGTCAGCCCGAGCGAGAGCAGCACCGGCACCCTGCGGCCGTGGCTGTCGAGCATCTCCGATTCGGCGGTGGGCACGCCGAGCTCCGCCGCCACGCGCAGCGCACGCCAGTCGGCGGGCACCTGGCGTCCGGTCTCGGCTGCGATGCCGGCGGCGAACTGCCGGAACGCTTCCGGCGCGAGCAGGAACGGCGCATCGTCCGGCCGCGGATCGTCGGAGGAAGCCGCGCGCAGGCCGAGGATGTCCGCCGCACGGTAGCCGAGCAGCTGTTCCGCGGCCTGGTTGAACAGCGTGTAGCGGCCCTGGTTGTCGGTGCCGATGATCGCGACCGGCGCCAGTTCCACCATCGTGCGCAGGAAGGCCTCGCGCTGCTCCAGCTCGTGGCGCACCGCCTCGTTGCGCCGCAGCTGCTGCGTGAGCTCCGACTCCACCGCGAGCACGTCGGTGCGCATCTCGACGAAGGCGTCCATCACCTCGCCGAGCTCGCCGATGGGCCGCCGCCCCGGCAGCGCCACCTGGTCGTTGGCGCGCAACTGCTTCGCCAGGCGGGTGAGCGCGCCGATGCCGCGGTACGCGTCGCTGAGGATGCGGCGGCCGGCCATCACCGCGATCAGGAACGCCAGCAGCGCCAGCCCGATGCGCAGCGCGCTGGTGTTCCAGCCGCGGCGGACGTCGTCGCGCACGAGTGCCTGGGCTTCGACCATCGCCATGTCGCCGAGCCGGCGCACGCTGCCGAGCACGGGGTCCACCGCCGGGTACAGGGCATGGTCCGCGAAGCGGCCCAGCGCGGCGATGTCGCGCCGCACGAGGATCGCGCGCAGCGTCGCCACCGCCGCATCGGCGCGCGCGCGTTCGCGGTCGGCCTGCGCGAACAGCCGGCGCTGCGCGCCGTCATGCGGCATCGCCTCGAGCCGGGCCCATTCGCGCTCGATCGCGGCCTGCGCCCCGTCGACCGCGCGCACGCCTTCGTCCCAGCCGACGAGGTCGTTCCGGACCTTGAAGGTGGTGTCCACGATGCCGCGCGAATAGCTGTCGGACACGGCCTTGAGCGCGCGCATGCGCTCCAGCGGCCGCGCCTGCAGGCGTTCCAGCGACTGGCGGGCCTGGTACTGCGCGTACTCGTCGATGACCAGCACGGCCGCACCGCAGGCCAGCAGGAACACGAACAGCGCCAGTAGCTGGCGGCGGATGCTCTGGGGCGGCTGTCCCGGCGCCACGCGCGCTCAGGATTCCGGGCGGCGCCAGCGCGCGACCGCGGCGCCGAGATCCTCGCCCGGCACCGGCCCCGCGATCAGGAAACCCTGGGCGATGCCGCAACCCATCCCGGCGAGCATCTGCCAGTCCTCGACCGTCTCCACGCCTTCGGCCACCACTCCCAGCTGCAGCTTGCGCGCGAGGTCGAGGCTGGCCTCGATCACCGCGCGCTTGCGCGCGTCGGCGTTCGCGCCGGTGACGAACTCCTGGTCGATCTTGAGTTCGGTGAACGGGATCTGCGACAGCTGCGCGAGCGAGGAGTAGCCGGTGCCGAAATCGTCGATGGACAGGCCGAAGCCCTTCAGCCGCAGCCGCGCCAGCACGCCGAGCCCGCGCGCGGCGTCGGTGACGACGGAGCCTTCGGTGATCTCGAGCATCACTTCGGCGGGATCGACGCCGTGGTCCTGCACGATCTGCTGGTAGTGGTCCGCGGCGCCGGGGTCGGCGAGCGTCGCCGCGGAGACGTTGACGGAAACGTGCACGCGCAGGTCCTGGTCTTCCCAGCGCCGCTTCCAGCGCATCGCCTGCTCGAGCATCGCGTCGGTGAGCTGCTGCGAATAGCCCTCGCGTTCGAGCAGCGGCACGAAATGCCCCGCGCGCACCGCGCGGCCGTCGCCGCGGCGCAGGCGCGCGAGCGCCTCGACCGCGACCACCTTGCCGTTGCCGAATTCGACCTGCGGCTGGAACCACGGCAGCAGCGCGCCCTCGCGCAACGCCTGGCGCGCCTCGTCGAGGGTGACGTCCACCGCTTCGTCGTCGTCCTCGCCGTGCAGCGACGCGTCGTACGCGGCGAGCAGCGCGCGCAGGCGCTCGATCGTGAGCGGCTTTTCGACCGAGCCGAGCACGCGCAGGCCGTAGGCGCGCGCCATCGTCTGCACGGTGTTGAGCAGCGCCGGATCGAGCGCGCTGACCAGGGCGATGCCGCGCGCCAGCCGCGACTGGGCGACATGGCCGATGAACTCGACGCCGTCCATGCCGGGCATGTCGAGGTCGACGAGCACGACATCGGGCGGCTGCGGCAGGCGCTGCAGCAGGTCGAGCGCGGCCTGGCCGTCGGCCGCCTCGAGGGCGCCGCCGATGCCGAGCTCCTCCAGCAGCTTCAGCGCCATCCTGCGCTGGAAACCGTGGTCTTCCACCACCATCACCCGCAGGTCGGCAAGGCTCATCGCATGTCCCCTGGCGCGCGTCCCTTCCCCGGGGAGCCTACCCCAGCGGGCTACAATTTGGCATGACCAGCACCGCCGAACTCAGCTCCCCCGCCTCCGCCAACACCGGCCTGACCCGGGGCGTCGTCGATCCCGACTACACCCTGGACCACAAGTACAGCCGCGAATCCGGCCGGATCTACCTGTCCGGCGTGCAGGCGCTGGTGCGGCTGCCGCTGATGCAGAAGCTGCGCGACGCGGCGGCGGGCCTCGACACCGCCGGCTTCGTCAGCGGCTACCGCGGATCGCCGCTCGGCGGCTTCGACCTGGAGCTGTGGCGCGCGCGCAAGCACCTCGAGGCGGCGGGCGTGAAGTTCACCCCGGGCCTCAACGAGGACCTCGGCGCGACCATGGTCTGGGGCACGCAGCAGGTCGGCCTGTTCCCGGGCGCGAAGCACGACGGCGTGTTCGGCATGTGGTACGGCAAGGGCCCGGGCGTGGACCGCTGCGGCGACGTGTTCAAGCACGCGAACGCGGCGGGCACCTCGAAGCACGGCGGCGTGCTCGCGCTGGCGGCCGACGACCACGCGTGCCGCTCGTCGACGCTGCCGCACGGCTCCGAGGGCGAGTTCGTCTCCGCGCTGATGCCGGTGCTGAACCCGGCCGGCGTGCAGGACATCCTCGAGATGGGCCTGCTCGGCTGGGCGATGTCGCGTTACACGGGGCGTTGGGTCGGCTTCAAGACGATCGCCGAAACGGTGGAATCCTCGGCGTCGGTGGACGTCGATCCGTTCGCGCTGCGGATCGTGCTGCCGGGCGACGACGAGTTCGCGATCCCGCCGGGCGGCCTCAACATCCGCTGGCCGGATCCGCCGCTCGACCAGGAAATGCGCCTGCACATGTACGCGGTGAAGGCCGCGCAGGCGTTCGCGCGCGCCAACCGCATCGACCGCGTGGCGATCGATGCGCCGGACGCGCGCCTGGGCATCGTCACCACCGGCAAGAGCTACCTCGACGTGCTGCAGGCGCTCGAATACCTCGGCCTGGACGAGGCGACCTGCCGCGACCTCGGCATCCGCGTCTACAAGGTCGGCATGACCTGGCCGCTCGAGCCCGCCGGCATCCGCGCGTTCGCGCGCGGGCTGCAGGACATCGTGGTGGTCGAGGAGAAGCAGTCCTTCATCGAGAGCCAGATGAAGGAGCTGTTCTACAACTACGAGGGGCAACGGCCTTCCATCGTCGGCAAGTACGACGAATCGGGCGAATGGATCCTGCCGTCGACGGGCGAACTCACGCCCGCGCGCATCGCGGGCGTCATCGCGCGCCGCATCCAGCGCCTGATCCCCATGGAGCCGGGCGCGGCCGAGCGCATGCGCCAGGTGCTGGCGTGGATGGAGGCGAAGGAAGGCGAGCTCGCGCTGCCGCGCGCGAACTTCCCGCGCGTGCCGCACTACTGCTCGGGCTGCCCGCACAACACGTCGACGCAGGTGCCGGAGGGCTCGCGCGCGCTGGCGGGCATCGGCTGCCACTACATGGTCACGTGGATGGACCGCTCGACCGACACCTTCACCCACATGGGCGGCGAAGGCGTGACCTGGTCCGGGCAGGCGCCGTTCACCGACACGCCGCACGTGTTCCAGAACCTGGGCGACGGCACCTACTTCCACTCCGGCACGCTGGCGATCCGCCAGTCGGTCGCCAGCGGCGTCAACATCACCTACAAGATCCTCTACAACGACGCGGTCGCGATGACCGGCGGCCAGCCGGTGGACGGCCCGCTGAGCGTGCCGCAGATCGCGCGCCAGGTGCGCGCGGAGGGCGTCGGAACGATCGTCGTGCTCTCGGACGAGATCGGGAAGTGGACCGACGCTTCGCTGCCGGCGGGCACGTTCCCGGAAGGCGTCGAGTTCCTCGACCGCCGCGAGCTCGACGCGGTGCAGAAGCGGCTGCGCGAAGTGAAGGGCACCAGCGTCCTGATCTACGACCAGACCTGCGCCACGGAGAAGCGGCGGCGGCGCAAGCGCGGCAAGATGGTGGACCCGCAGAAGCGCGTGTTCGTGAACTCGCTGGTGTGCGAGGGTTGCGGCGACTGCGGGAAGAAGTCGTTCTGCGTGTCGGTGCTGCCGAAGGACACCGAGTACGGCCGCAAGCGCGAGATCGACCAGAGCAACTGCAACAAGGACTACAGCTGCGTCGAGGGCTTCTGCCCGAGCTTCGTGACCGTGCACGGCGGCAAGCCGCGCAAGGGCCGCAAGGTCTCGGCGGCCGAGCGCCTGTCGGACCTGCCGACGCCGTCGTTCGCGTCCGATCTCGCGCAGCCCTGGAACATCCTGATCACCGGCGTCGGCGGCACCGGCGTCGTCACCATCGGCGCGCTGCTCGGCATGGCCGGGCACCTCGAGGGCAAGGGCGCGACCGTGCTCGACCAGACCGGCCTCGCGCAGAAGGGCGGTGCGGTGACCACGCACATCCGCATCGCGCGCGCACCGTCGCAGATCCACGCCGTGCGCATCGCCGCCGGCGAGGCCGACCTGGTGCTGGGCTGCGACATGGTCGTGGTCAACGACTACTGGGCGCTGTCGAAGATCCGCGCCGGCCGCACCGAGGTCGTGCTCAACACCTACGAGGCGATGCCGGGCACGTTCACCACGCGCCCCGACATGCAGTTCCCCGCGCGCGACATCGTCGCCGCCGTCAGCACCGCGCTCGGCGGCGCGGCGCCGTCGCAGGTCGACGCGACCCATATCGCGACCGCGCTGCTCGGCGACGCGATCGGCAGCAACCTGTTCATGCTCGGCCACGCCTGGCAGCGCGGGCTGGTGCCGCTGTCGCTGGAATCGCTGATGCGCGCGATCGAGCTCAACGGCGCCGCGGTGGAGATGAACAAGACCGCCTTCGCGTGGGGCCGGCTGTCGGCGATCGACCTGCCGGCGGTGCTCGACGCGGCCGGCATCGTGCGCAACGTGCCGACCGCCGCCGAGGCGGCCGCGTTCCCGCTGCCGCTGCTGGCACCGCGGCCGTCGGAAGGCCACGAGTCCGGCCTCAACGACGCTTTGCTCGCGACCCGCAGCGAGGATTCGTTGCGCCATGTGCCCGCGCACGACGCCGATGCGTCGGGCGGCGCCGCGGCCCATGGCGGCATGGCCGGGCCGCTCGACGACGCGCGCCTGTCGCGCTCGCTCGACGAGGTGGTCGCGCGCCGCGCGGCGTTCCTGCGCGACTACCAGGGCGCCGGCTACGCGCGGCGCTACACCGACTTCGTGGCGCGCGTGCGCGCCGCCGAGCAGTCGCGCGCGCCTGGCAGCACCGACCTGGCCGAGGCCGTCGGGCGCTACCTGTTCAAGCTGATGGCGTACAAGGACGAATACGAGGTCGCGCGCCTGTACACCAGCGGCGAGTTCCGCAAGCGGCTGGAGCAGCAGTTCGAGGGCGACTACAAACTGCACTTCCACCTCGCGCCGCCGCTGCTGGCGAAGCGCGACGCCGAGGGCCGCC
>JBDZUW010000019.1:14098-28351 GCA_040255375.1 Luteimonas sp.
CTGCACTTCCACCTCGCGCCGCCGCTGCTGGCGAAGCGCGACGCCGAGGGCCGCCTGCTCAAGCGCGAGTACGGGCCGTGGGTGTTCACCGCGTTCCGCGTGCTGGCCAAGCTGCGCTTCCTGCGCGGCACGCCGCTGGATCCGTTCGGCCATACCGCCGAACGCCGCGGCGAGCGCGCGCTCATCGCCGCGTACGAGAAGACGGTCGGCGGGCTGCTCGACGACCTGCGGATGGGCAACGTGGCGCTGGCGGCGCGGATCGCGTCGGTTCCCGAGCAGATCCGCGGCTACGGCCACGTCAAGCACGAGCACCTCGAGCGCGCGAAGGCGCGCGAGGCGGACCTGCTGCAGGAGTGGCAGGCGGCCGTCGCGGCCGCCTGAGGCTCAGCGCATCGCCACCGCGGTGGCGCTGCGGCCGCCGCCGCCGGGGCGACGCGCGTCGGCGAGGATCTGGCGCGCGCTGCGGCCGCTGCAGGCGAAACCGCGGCTGCGGTCCAGCAACGCGGCGTTGTCCGCGTACGAGAACAGCAGGTTGCGCTGCTTCAGCTCGTCGATGACGACGCGCGCGACCTGCTGGCGCAGCGCCGGGCAGCCGTAACTGCGGCCGAGCCGCCCCTGCTTCGCGGCCGTGGCCGGATCGACGTACCACGCGCCGTGCATCACGATCGCGCGGGCGCGGGCGTTGTCGTTGAGGCCGGGATCCATGCCGTCCAGGCGCAGCGAATAGCCGTTGCCGCCGATGTAGGTCTCGGCGGTGCGGAACAGGCCGAGGCTGGTCTGGTGGCTGCCGTCCTTGTTGGAGAACGAGGTGGCGTAGTTGTCGCCGCTGCCGCGGCCGTGGGCGACGAGCTCGTGGTGCAGCAGCTTGCCGGCTTCGACGTCGAACACCCAGAGGCGGCGCGCGGTCGAGGGCAGGCTGTAGTCGATGACGGCCAGGCGCGAGTCGGGCTCCACTTCACCGGAGGCGACCGCGCATTCGCGCGCGGCGACGGCCAGCGCGAGCACGCCGCGGTCGGCCTGCGGCGCGAGCGCCGACAGGCGTGCGAGCAAGGCATCGCCGGCCTGCGCGGAGGCCGCGGTCGCCGGCGCCTCGGGTGCGGCCACGGCAGGGCCGGCGGCTCCCGGCGGCGACGCTGCGGGCGCTGCCGCGAGCGGCGCGTCGGCCGGCGTCACGAGGGGCGCGATGGATGGAATCCCGGCGGTGGCGGGCCCCGGCGTACGGCAGCCCGCCGCCAGCGCGAGGAGCGAGATGACGGCAATGTGATGAAGTCGCATGCGGGCCAGCATACCCACACGCGTCGCTCACGTGCCTGAATCGGCCTTCAGGCGGCGAACATGCCGTTCAGCGCGGCCGTGCCCGAAATCGGCGATACGCCGGGCCGACGGGGCGGGCGGCCTACATTCCTGCGGCGCCGGTCCCTGCGCGTTCCGTCGCTTCGGACTGGCCGCCGCGCGTGGCGAGGGCCCGGCCGGTGTCCTCGCCCGCCGTCGCCTGCGCGGCGATCGCGAGGAGATCGCCGCTCGCCGTATCGCCCGGACGCACCACGTCCCCGGCGAAGCCGCTGGCGTCGTCGGCGACCACGACCACGCCGCCGTGGCTGGTCACGCCGTACAGCAGTTCAGCGAACTGCGACGGCAGGCGGACGCAACCGTGCGATGCGGGATAGCCGGGCAGCCGGCCCGCATGCAGCGCCACGCCATCCCAGGTGAGGCGCTGCATGAAGGGCATCGGCGCGTCGTCGTACAGCGTCGAGTGGTGCATCTTCTTCTTCTGCAGGATGGTGAAGACGCCCGTCGGGGTGTCGTGCCCCGGCTTGCCGCTGCTGATCGTCGAGCGGGCGATGCGAGTGCCGCCGCGATACACGTGCACGAGCTGCTGCGGCAGGCTGACCACGACGACCACGTCGCCCGCGAGCGAGCGCTCCGGCATCCACTCGAAATCGCCCGGCGCCATGACCGCCGGCACCGGCGGCGCGGGCGCCGGATCGGCGGCCAGCGGCGGCAGGCTCGCCGGATCGATCACGATCGACTGCGCGTCGCCGTCGTTGCCGTCGTTCTGCGACTGCGCGGTGGCCGGCGATTCCGCCAGCGCCAGCAGCAGGCCCGCGGCCAGCGCCGCGGCAAGCGGCAGTGCGACTCGCCGGTCGAGCGTCGTTTCCGCGTGGGTCGTTTCCGTGTTCGCGTCCATCGTCGTTCCTCCTCCGATGGGCGGAGCCTAGGAAAACGCGCATCACGGCCGCTTTGAACTCTCCGTCGCGCGGCTGAATCCGGCCGCGGAAACGGTCGGTCCGGGCGGTGTTCCTTCACTGCGCCGCGAACTTGTTTCCTGGCGCATGAACGTGGCGCTGAACGCAGCGCGAATCGCGCGATCGCAGGGCCCGGTGTACCAGCGCTCGATGGCCGCGCCGAGCGCCCAGCAGGCGAGCACGCCGGGCACGTACCACAGCCATCCGCCGCGCATCCCGGCGCCGCTGGCTTCGAACGCCCACACCAGCGAATACACCACGAACATGTGGGTGAGATAGATCTCGTAGCTCAGCCGCCCCTGCGCGCGCAGCCAGCCGAGGCCGCGGCGCCCCGCGCGCGGCGCGAGGCGGTGGCGCCAGTCGAGGCCGACCAGCAGCGCGGCGGTCGACAGCGTGAGCAGCAGCATCGTCCCGTTGCCGAGCGAGCGCCACAGCCAGGGCCCCGCCAGCAGCGATGCAGCGAGCCCGATGCCGCCGCCGGCGCACAGCCACGCCGCCGTGGACGCGCGCGGTCGCGCGCGCGCCGCGAGCACCGCGGCGACCACGCCCGCCGCGATCGCCGCCATGCCGGGGAGGTAGGCCTTCTCCTGCCAGATCTCGCTGCTGCCCGCGAGCGCCGACAGCCACCACGGCAGCGCCAGCGCGAACGCCGCCAGCAGCAGCGCGAGCACGCGCTCGCTGCGCACCAGCAGGCACGCGAGCGGGAAGCCGAGGTAGAAGAGCTCCTCGATCGACAGCGACCACAGCACGTCCCAGTTGCCGGGCAGGTAGCCGTGCACGCCTTCGTACCAGTTGAGGTGCAGCGCGAGCACGGCCCACAGTGCGCCGCCGAGCGACTGCCCCTCGCCGCCGATGGTGTAGTCGGCAGCGCCCGCGAGGTGCAGCACCGACAGCACCCCGAGCAGCGCCAGCAGCAGCGGCAGGATCCGCGCCGCGCGCCGGACGTAGAAGGCGCGCAGGTCGGCGCGGTGCAGGCCGCCCCAGCGCCCGATCGAATGCCCGGCGATGAGGAAGCCGGACACGACGAAGAACACGAACACCGCGCTCCAGCCGTTCCAGCTCAGCGCGGCAAGCACGCGCGCGGGAACGAACCCGGCGAGCGCGGTCCCTTTCAGCGGGATGCGCAGCGCGAAGTGGTGCAGCACCACCAGCAGGATCGACAGCCCGCGCAGGGCGTCGATCCCCGGGTTGCGCGCAAACGAAACGGGCGCCCCTGCGGGCGCCCGTCCGGGCGATGCGACTGCCTGCATTACTTCTTCGGCGCCATGATCGCGGTCAGGTAGTCCGGCTTGCCGGCGATGCGCTCCAGGTGCGGATAGCGCAGGCCGCCGTGGTAGTCGATCTTCACCGTGCGGTAGCGGTCGAACTCCTTCACCATCAGCTCGATCGGCGCCTTGCCGTCCTTCGCCGCCTTCACCGCGTCCTTGAGCACGTCGCCGTCGTAGGCCTGGCCGCCGACCGCGACGATCGTCGTGCCGGTGCCCAGGCCCGCGTTGAACGCCGGGCTGTCCCAGCGCACGTCGCCGATGGTGCCGTCCTTGCCGACCGACAGGCCCAGCGAATAGGTGAAGTCGGCGCCGCCGCGGCCGGCGAACGAACCCGCGTAGGCGTTCGGCTCGTCCTTGAACACCAGCTTCCAGCCGCTGGCCTCGATGCCGCCGGTCAGGCCGCGCTTGCCGTCGAGGCGCTCGCGCAGGAAGGTCGCCCAGTCGTGCGGGTACACGCCGTTGAGCGTGGCGACGACGTCCTCGAAGGTGTAGGTGTTCTGCACCTTCCACTCGCCGTCGTTGACGCCGAAGAACGCGCGGGCGAAATCGTCGAGCGACTTCTTCCCCTTCGTGCCGGCGCGGATCAGCGCGTCGGCCTCGAGCCAGATCATCTGGCCGCCGGAGTAGTAGTCCTCGCTCATCTGGTAGTTGCGGTACGCGCGCGGCGCGCGGCCGACCACGATCGGGTCGTTGGTCGTGTCCTGGATGCCGCGCCACTGCAGGCCCGGACGGTTCTCGGCGTAGGTCGCCGCGACCAGCGCCAGCGCGTCGATCGACGCCGGCATCGGGCGCATGCCGCTGCGCGCCGCGAGCACGTTGCCCCAGTACTGGGTCTGGCCCTCGTACACCCACAGCAGGCTGTCCTGCATCGGCGTGTTCAGCGTCGGCACCCACAGGTCGGCCGGACGGCGGTACTTGCCGTTCCACGAGTGCGTGTACTCGTGCGGCAGCAGGTCGTCGAAGCCGACCTTCTCCTTCCAGCCGGTGAAGTAGTCGGTGCCCTCGCCGTTCTCGCTCGAGCGCTGGTGCTCCAGGCCGTTGCCGCCCATCTGGTCGGACAGCGAGAACAGGAACTGGTAGTGGTCGTAGTGCTGCGCGCCGTACAGCTTCAGCGCCTGCTCGACCATCTGCTTGTGCACCTTGACCTGCTCGGGCTTGGCCTCGAGGTACTTCGCCGCGTCGGCGACGACGCCCAGCTTCACCGGCACCTTGCTGCCGGCGGGGGTGAGGTCGATGTTCTTCGCGTAGCGGCCGGCGTACACCGGCGAGTCGACGAAGATGTCGTAGGGCACGTCCTCGTAGTCCACCGTGTCGCCGCTGCGGCCGTCCTCGTGCAGGGCGGTGAACGCGGTCCAGCCGGCGGGATAGGTCACGCGCGGGTCGACCTTGATCTGGTGCATGTAATGGCCGGCCGGGTACAGCGACGTCGAGATGAACTGGATGTTGAGCATGTTCGGCGTCATCACCACGCGGCCCTGGCCGGGGCCGGTCGGGGTGAGGTAGTCGAACTCGGCCGTGATCTCGGTGACGCCCGCGGGCACGTCGAGGTGGAACGCGCCGACTTCGACGGTGTCGCGCTTCCAGTCGAGCTTCTGGCCGTTGGCGGTGAAGGTGAGGCCGGCGATGTCGTCGAGCGAGTTGCGCGGCGAATGGCCGCCCGGCACCCAGCGCGGGTACAGCAGGGTCAGCGGGCCCGCCTGCACCGGGATGGTTTCCTTCACCCGGAAGATGCGCTGCGCGAGGTTGGTGGCGTCGACCTCGATCTTCAGCGTGCCGGGCGCATAGGGCACGTCCTGCGGCGCCGGGACCTCGGCGTGGACGAGGCCGGCGACGGCCAGGGAGAGGGCGGCGAGAGCAAGGCGGCGCATGGCATTTCCCCAGGGATGGACAACCTTCCCATCCTAGCGGCGGGGGCCGGGGCCGCCCCTGCCAAAAGGCATGGGCGGCGCGACGGCCGTCGCGTCCCCGTCGCGCTAGGCGACGACGCGCACCGGGATCGACTTGGCCGCCGGCGTGCCGCTGGTGCGGTCGTGGTGCGCGAGCGGCAGCAGCGGGTTGAGTTCGGGGAAATAGCCGGCGACGGAGCCGCGCGGCATCGGATAGTCGATCACCGCGAGGCCCTCGACGCGGCGCTGCACGCCGTCGCCGGCGATGGTCTCGAGCGCGATGCGCGCGCCGTTCTCGAGCCCGCGGGCGCGGCGGTCGTCCTCGTTCATGAACAGCACCATCCGGTCGCCGCGCACGCCGCGATAGCGGTCGTTGTAGCTGTAGATGGTGGTGTTGAACTGGTCGTGCGAGCGCACCGTCGCCAGGCGCAGCATCCACGGATCGTCGACGGGCGCGTTGGCGTCCAGGCCGGGCAGCACCAGGAAGGTCGCCTTGCCGGCGGGCGTGTTCCAGACGCGGCGCCGCGGCGGGATGTCGAGGTGGAAGCCCTTCGGGTCGCGCGCCTTCTCCGCGAAGCCGGCGTAGATCGCGGGGTACACCTCGGCGATCTTCGCGCGGATGCGGTCGTAGTCGTCGATGTAGTCCTCCCACGGCACCACGCTGCCCGGCAGCGCGGCGCGCGCCATGCGGCACACGATCTCGACTTCGGGCAGCGCGTGCGGGCTCGCCGGTTCCAGCACGCCGCGCGAGGGCGTCACGTTCGACATCGAGTCCTCGATGGTCACGAACTGCTCGCCCGCCGGCGTGAGGATGCGCTCGGAGCGCGACACCACGGGCAGGATCAGCGCCTCGCGCCCGTGCACCAGATGGCCGCGGTTGAGCTTGGTGGTGATGCCGACGGTGAGGTCGAGCCGGCGCATCGCCTCGTAGGCTCGGTCGGTGTCCGGGATCGCGCGCACGAAGTTGCCGCCCAGGCCGATGAACACGCGCGCGGTGCCGTCGAGCATCGCCTGCACCGCATCCACCGTGTGGTGGCCCCATTCGCGCGGCGGCTCGAAGCCGAACACCTCGCGCACCTTGTCGAGGTAGGCCGGCGACGGGCGCTCGTCGATGCCGACGGTGCGGTCGCCCTGCACGTTCGAGTGGCCGCGGATCGGCGAGATGCCGGCGCCGGGCTTGCCGAAGTTGCCGCGCAGCAGCAGCAGGTTCGCGATCTGCTGCACCAGCTGCGAGCCGCGCTGGTGCTGGGTGATGCCCATGCCGTAGCAGACGATCGTGGCGTTCGAACGGAGGTAGATCTCCGCGCAGCGGCGGATCTGCGCCTCGTCGATGCCGGAGGCCTCGACGATCGCCGGCCAGTCCGTCGCGGCGATGTCGTCGCGCAGCGCATCGAGGCCGACGGTGTGCTCCGCCAGGAATGCGTGGTCGAGCCCGTGCTCGCCCGCGGCCTCGCGCTCGAACAGCACCTTCATCATCCCCTTCAGGAACGCGAGGTCGCCGCCGATGCGGATGTGCACGAACTCGCTGGTGACGGCGGTCGAGCCGAACGTCGCCATCTGCACCACGTCCTGCGGCTCGGTGAAGCGCATCAGCGCGCGCTCCGGCATCGGGTTCACGGTGACGATGGGCACGCCGCGCTTCCGCGCCTCGACCAGCTGCGTCATCATCCGCGGCGCGTTGGTGCCCGGGTTCTGGCCGATCACGAAGATCGCCTCGGCGTGTTCGAAGTCCTCCAGCACCACCGTGCCCTTGCCGATGCCGATCGAGTGCGGCAGGCCGCGGCTGGTCGGCTCGTGGCACATGTTCGAGCAGTCGGGGAAGTTGTTGGTGCCGAACTCGCGCACGAAGATCGAATACAGGAACGCCGCCTCGTTCGGCGTGCGCCCCGAGGTGTAGAACTCGGCCTGGTGCGGGCTGTCGAGCGCCTGCAGGTGGCGGCCGATGGTCGCGAACGCCTCGTCCCAGCTGCACGGGACGTAGTGGTCGGTCGCCGCGTCGTAGCGCATCGGCTCGGTGAGGCGGCCCTGCATCTCCAGCCAGTGGTCGGACTGCTGCATCAGTTCCGACACGCTGTGCTGCTCGAAGAACGCGCGCTCGACGCGGAACTTCGTCGCCTCGTGCGCCAGCGCCTTGACGCCGTTCTCGCAGAACTCGAGCTTGCGGGTGCAGTCCGAATCCGGATACGCGCAGCTCGGGCACTTGAAGCCGCCGGGCTGGTTCATCGCCAGCAGCGCGCGCGATCCCTTCGCGACCACGCTCTGCTCGAGCAGCACCTTCGCCGTCGCCGCGGCCGCGCCCCAGCCGCCCGCGGGCCGGTCGTAAGGCTTGTAACCCGGCGGTTCCCGCTCGGCCATGGCGCGCTCCTGTTTCCCTTTTATCCTACCCGCATGCCCACCGGGTCGCCGCCGCCGTCCACCGCATCGCCGCGTGGTTTCGCCGCCCGCGACGTGGCGCGCCTGCGGACGCCCGACACCGGTCGATCGCCCGCCGCCGGGGAGCGCGTCACCGACCAGGTGGCCGAGGAAGTGCCCGTCGCCCTGCGCTACAACGGCCGCCCGTTCGCGGTGATGATGGCGACGCCCTGCGACCTCGAGGATTTCGCGCTGGGCTTCTCGCTGACCGAGGGGCTCGTGGCGTCGCCCGCGCAGCTGCTCGGCACCGTGGTGCATCCGCGGCTCGAAGGCATCGAGCTCGCGATGACGGTGGCGGCCGACGCACCGGCGGCCGGCATCGGCGCGGATCCGGACGCGCAGCGCCTGCTGCCGGGCCGCAGCGGCTGCGGGTTGTGCGGCGCGCGCGAACTCGAGGACGCCGTGCGCCCACCACCGCCGGTACCCGAAGCGGCGCACCGGCGTTTCGCGCTCGAGGCCCTGGCCCGCGCCTTCGCCGCGTTGCCCGCGCACCAGCCGATGAACGCCGCCACCGGCGCGGTCCACGCCGCCGCCTGGGCCCGGGCCGACGGCCGCATCGTCCTGGCGCGCGAGGACGTCGGCCGCCACAACGCGCTCGACAAGCTGGTGGGCGCGCTGGTCCGCGCGGGCCACGCGCCCGGCGAGGGGATGCTCCTGCTCACCAGCCGCGCCAGCTACGAAATGGTGTCGAAGGCCGCGCGCGCCGGCATCGGCTTCATCGCCGCGATCTCCGCGCCGACCGCGCTGGCCGTGGACGTCGCGCGCAGCGCCGGCGTCTGCCTCGTCGGCTTCGCCCGGCCGGGCGGCTGCAATGTCTACGCGCACCCGGAACGGTTGATCCATGGCGCGGACGCCGGCGGGGATTGACGCCGGCGCCCTTCACCGCCGACGCTGGCGCCGGCTGCGATCCTCGGGAGCCCCATCGGCAAGGAGTCCCGCCATGCGCAATACGATCACGCCTGTCACCGCCGCGCTCGCCGTCGCCGCCCTCGGCCTCTCCGCCTGCGCGGCTCCGCCCGTCGCCGCCGTGCCTCCCGCGGCCGGCACCTTCCAGTGCGTCGCGGAAGCCGGCGCCTGGGCCGTCGGCCAGCCGGTGAGCGACGCCCTGGTCGCGAAGGTCACGGCGGACACGCACAGCCGCACCGCACGCGTCGTGCGTCCCGGCGAGGCGGTCACGATGGATTACCGCGGCGACCGCGTGAACGTCATGCTCGACATGAACAGCCGCGTCGATCGCGTCACCTGCGGCTGAACGAGGGAGCCACCGCATGCGCCGTCCCGGCTGGATCGTCGTGCTCCTGGCGGCGCTCGTCTTCTGGGCGTGGCAGCAGGAGCGCGCCAGCGCGCGGCGCGACGGCGGCGCGGATGCGCCGGCCACGTCCGCCCGCTGGCCCGCGTTCCTGCCGCCGGAAGCGCACGACACGCTCGCGCTGATCGAAGCCGGCGGCCCGTTTCCGTATCGCCAGGACGGCGCGACCTTCCAGAACCGCGAACACCGCCTGCCCGAGCGCGAACGCGGCTATTACCGCGAGTACACCGTCGACACGCCCGGCTCGCCGGATCGCGGCCCGCGCCGCATCGTCGCCGGCGGCGATCCTCCGTCCGAGTTCTTCTACACCGACGACCACTACGGCAGTTTCCGCCGGTTCACGCCATGAAGCCCGACGACACCCTGCAACTGCGCGAGTTCCTCGCCGACCCGGCGATGTGCGGCGTGCATGCCGTCGACGCCCGCGCCGACGCCGACTACCTCGACGCCGCGCGCGCGCTCGACTTCGCCGCGGTGGCGATCGACTTCGCGGGCTGCACCGGCAAGGACGACGCCATCGCCCGCATCGCCGCGGCGCTGGGGTTTCCCGCGTGGTTCGGCCGCAACTGGGACGCGCTCGCCGACAGCCTCGGCGACCTGTCGTGGCTGCCGGCGCCGGGTTACCTGCTCCTGCTCACGGGGACCGAAGCGTGGCGCGCCGCCGATCCGGAAACGTTCGACACGCTCGCATCGATCCTCGAGGACACGGCCGCACGCTGGGCGGCCGACCGCGTCCCGTTCTGGGCGCTGCTGCCTGTGCGCGATCCGCGAGGGCCGTAGCGGCGGCGCGCTCAGCGCTTTGCGCGATGCGCCGCGCGCAGGAAGCGCAGCGCCGCCGCTTCCCACTGCCGCTCGCCGCGGCACGCCGCCGCCGCGCGCTGCAGCCGCCCCTCGCGCCAGCCCGTGAACACGACCGGCGCGATGTAGGCACGCCGGCACACCGCCGGCGTGTTGCCCAGCGCGGAGGCGACTTCGCGCACCACCGCCTTCTCCATCGCCGCGAGCGCGCGCTCGCCGGCGGGCGCGCCGTCGGCCTTGTACGGCAGCGAGGTGCGCGCGAAGCGCTGGAACGCGGCGAGCGTGCCGCCCCAGGTGCGGAAGTCCTTCGCGCTGAACTCGTCGCCGCAGGCCGCGTGCAGGTAGGCGTTGACCTCGCCGGACTCCACCGGCACGAGGCTGCCGTCGTCGTCGCGGTACTGGAACAACGCCTGCCCCGGCAGGTGCCCGCACCCGCGCAGCAGGCGCACCAGGCGCACGTCGTCGAGCTCCACGTCGTGCTCGAGCCCGCCCTTGCCGCGGAAGCGGAACCGCGCGCGCCCGCCGCGCATGAACTCGACGTGGCGGTTGCGCAGCGTGGTCAGGCCGAAGGAGTTGTTCTCGCGCGCGTACTCCGGGTTGCCGATGCGGATCAGCGTCTCGCCCATCACCGCCACCACGATCGCGAGCACCTTGTCGCGCGGATAGCCGGTGCGCGCGAGGTCGGCGCGCAGGCGGCGGCGCAGGCGCGGCAGCGCTTCGCCGAACGCGACGATGCGGTCGAACTTGCCCTCGCCGCGCACCGCGTTCCAGTCCGGGTGGTAGCGGTACTGCTTGCGGCCGCGCGCATCGCGGCCGCTCGCCTGCAGGTGGCCGTTCGCGCTCGGGCAGATCCACACGTCGGTCCAGGCCGGCGGGATCGCAAGTGCACGAATGCGCGCGAGCGTGGCTTCGTCGCGCACCGGATGGCCCGATGCATCCGTGTACGCGAAGTGCTTGCCGCTGCGGCGCCGGCGCAGGCCGGGCGACGCATCGCTGACGTGGCGGAGCCCGGCGTCGGCGGCGGCCTGGCGTGCGGCTTCGGTCTGTTCGGGCGACATGCGCGCGACTGTGGCCGCGCGCGCGTCAAGGCCGCGCAAGCGCGCGCGGCCGGCCCTCCCTGCGGTTCAGGCCGTCAGGGGGTCTTCTTCGTGAAGTCCACCGGCTCGCCCTTGCTCTCGTTGCTCCAGTTCAAGCCCTGCGCGCGCGTGCACCATGGCGCCTGGACGTCGCCGGGGCGCTGGCTCGACTTGTCGCACTCCGGGCGGGTGTCGACGTCGGCGTTGTTGTCCTTGTATTCGACCGAACCGCAGGCGGCGAGCAGCAGCGCGGCGGCGAGGATCGCGATGGGCTGGATGCGCATGGGTCGGCTCCCGAGGGACGAGGCCCGATTATGCGCGACCGGACCGGCCGCGCATGGTGCATCGGTCATGCCCCGGCACGCGGCGCCGTGCGCGCGAAACGCCAGGCGATGAGCCACGCCACGCCGAGCAGCAGCGCCGCGATCAGGAACGGCGCGCCGGGCAGGTGCGCCGGCGCGCGCGGCCCGATGAAGAAGCCGAAGCTGCCCGCGAACATCGCCGGGCCGACGATGCCGGCCATCGAGACCAGGCTCATCAACGCGCCCTGGATGCGGCCCTGCACCTCCGGGCCGACCTGGCGGGTGATCAGCGCCTGCGTCGAAGGCGCGGCGATGCCCCAGATCGCGCTGATCGGGATGCCGACGAGGAACATCCAGCCCTTGCCCGCGAACCCGTAGATCGCGAACCCGACCAGGCCGCAGCCGAGGCCCAGCAGCAGCGCGCGGCGCTCGCCGAGCGCGTGCACGATCTTCCCGACCAGGCCCGCCTGCACGATCACGCCGAACACGCCCACCAGCGCCAGCACCCAGCCGACCTCGCGCGGGCCCCACTGGTAGCGGTAGTCGGCGAACAGCACGAAGATGCTCGGGTACACGTAGTGCGCGAGGTTGGCGATGAACACCACCGCCGCCAGCCCGAACACCTGCGGATAGCTGCGCAGCAGCTTCATCGAACCGAGCGGGTTGGCGTGCGCCCAGTCGAAGCGCGCGGCGCGGCGCTCGGCGGGCAGCGACTCGGGCAGCACGAACAGCCCGTAGCAGAAATTCACCAGCGCCAGTCCCGCCGCGAACCAGAACGGCAGGCGCAGGTCGATGCCGCCGAGCCAGCCGCCGAGCACGGGGCCGACGATGAAGCCGAGCCCGAACGCGGCGCCGAGCATGCCGTAGCTCTTCGCGCGCTTCTCGTGCGGCGTGACGTCGGCGATGTAGGCGTTCGCGGTGGTGAAGCTGGCCGACGTGATCGCGGAGATGATGCGGCCGACGAACAGCCACGGCAGCGTGTTCGCCAGCGCCATGAAGCAGAAATCGAGGCCGAGGCCGAGGCTCGAGAGCAGGATCACCGGCCGCCGCCCGTAGCGGTCCGACAGCGCGCCCTGCACCGGCGAGGAGAAGAACTGGATCGCGGCGAACACCGTGCCGAACACGCCGACCCAGTAGGCCGCGCTGACGGTGCTGCCGCCGACGAAGTCCTCGACCAGGTGCGGCAGCACCGGAATGATCAGGCCGAACGACATGACGTCGATCAGCACGGTGACGAAGATGAAGGCGAGCGCGGCGGTGCGCACGCGCGGTGTCGTCTGTGCGTTCAAGGGCGGATCGTTCGATGGTGGAGCGGGTGGGGGCGGCGGCGCCGCGGGCGGCGCCTGCTCAGTCGCGCAGGGCGCGGGCGGCGAGCATGGTCGCATGCTCGCGGACGTCGTGGGGCCAGTCGGCGATGGCGTCCTCGAGGCGGCCGAGGTCGCCCGCGAACAGCGCGCGCGCGGCGGCTTCGAAGCCCGGGCGGTCGCCGGCGATCGCATGCATGAAACGGTAGGCGGCTTCCTGCCCGGCGCGGCGGCGGTCGCCGTCGCCGTTGCCGCGGCGCGCCTGCTCGACCAGCTTGCGCAACGCCACCGACGCGCCGCCGGGCTGGGCGTTGAGCCAGGTCCAGTGGCGCGGCAGCAGGGTCACCTCGCGGGCGACGACGCCGAGCTTCGGGCGGCCGCGGCCGCGGCGGGGGGCGTCCGTGTCGTCGGCGGCCGTGCCGGGACCGGTAGCGGCGCCGGTAGCGGGCGCGGTAGCGGGCCTGGTCGCAGCGGCCCCGGCCGCGCCGCCGGTCGTCCGCCCGCCGCCGGCCTCGGCGGCGGCGAGCCGCTGCACCAGCTCGGCCATGCTGCCGCGCAGGTCGATCTCGACCTGGCGCTGCTCGGCGTCATCGAAGATCAGCAGGGCCGCGTCCGGCGCGGCCTCCAGGGCCTGCCGGGCGGTGAGGGCCACGCTGCGCAGCGGGCCGGCGGCGACCAGGCGGTCGCCCGCGAAGGCGGTGACGCGGGTCGAGAGGGGATGCGAGCTGATCATGCCGCGCAATTTACCCGGGCATTATTCCGGCTGTCAATATCGCCCGGGTGAATTCATCCGGCGCGCGGATTGGGCGGCAGCCGGTTGTGGACCGCGGTCGCCGCGATCGCCGCATGCCCGACGGCCACCGCGATCTGGTTGAGCGCGCTGACGACGTCGCCGATGGCATAGAGGCCGTCGACCGAGGTCTGCTGATGGGGATCGGTGCGCAGCGCGCCCTCCCCGTCCACGTCCGCGCCCAGCGCCGTCGCCAGCTGCGACTGCGAGTTGCCGCCGAGGACCGGATAGAGCGTGTCGTATTCGCGCACCGCGTCCGCCGCCGCGCCGTCGCCAGCGCCGTCGCCAGCGCCGTCGCCGGATGCGATCCGGCAGCCGTCGCCGTTGCACCAAAGCCGGTACGGCACGTCGCTGTCGATCGCATCGACCGTGCGCGAGAACGTGCGCAGGAAGCGCGCATGCCGTTCGGCCTCGCCGGCCGGTCCCAGCACCGCGATGCGGCTGTCACGCGCCTCGTAGCCGTCGCACACCGCGCACAGCCGCAGCGTGCCGGCCTCGATCGCGGCGGCGAGAACGTCGGGCCCGCCTTCGACTTCCGGCAGGCGATCGACGATGCCGGTCGCCAGGATCACCGTGGCCGCGCGCCACTCGCCGCCTGCCGCGTCGCGCGCGACGAACGCATCGACCCCGCGCGCCAGCGACGCGATGCGCCCGTGCGTCACCACCACGCCATGCGTCTCCGCCTGCTCGCGCAGTCGCGCCAGCAGCGTCGTCCCGCTCACGCCGAGCGGGAAGCCGGGGCAGTTGTGGCTGGTCGGGATCCAGCGCGCGCGGCTCGCGCCCGCGTCGACCAGCGCGATGCGGCGCCGGTAGCGGGCCAGGTAGGTGGCGGCGACGAGTCCGGCCGGGCCGGCGCCGACGA
>JBDZUW010000132.1:0-5049 GCA_040255375.1 Luteimonas sp.
GCCTGGCCCAGCTCAGCGAGGAAGGCGCGACCCAGTTCTTCCGCCCGCTGATGTCGAACGACCTCGTGCTCGGCGCGGTCGGCACGCTGCAGTTCGACGTCGTCGCCTACCGGCTGAAGGACGAGTACGGCGTCGACGCGAGCTTCGAGCCGGTGCAGGTCGCGACCGCGCGCTGGATCCGCTGCGACGACGCGAGGAAGCTGGAGGAGTTCCGCGAGAAGAACGCGATGAACCTCGCCGTGGACGCCGCCGGCCAGCTGGTCTACCTGGCACCGACCCGCGTGAACCTGCAGCTGGCGCAGGAGCGCGCACCGGCGGTGACCTTCCTGGCCACCCGCGAGCACGCGCAGGCGGTGGCGCTCGACTGAGCCGCCCGGTGCCGCCGCGGCGCCGGCGCGACGCGCGGCCCTCGGCCGGAGGTCCCGTCTTCGCGGCATCCTCACCGGGCGCCAACGCGCCCTCGGCGAGCATGGCCGCGTCGCAACGACCAGGAGACGGCCATGCCTCCGTCCTTCCGCCTTGTTCCAGTCGCCGCCCTGCTCTGCCTCGCCGTCGCCTGCCAGCGCGCGCCCGATACCGAAGCCGCGACCCCGCCGGCCGCGTACGCACCGGCATCCGCGCCGGCGACGAGCGTCGCCTATGCCTGCGCCGACGGCACCCGCCTGCGCGTGGACTTCGGCGATCACCAGGCGGCCCTGCAGTGGGGCGACGGTCGCACGCTCACCCTGCCGCGCGCGGAATCCGCATCGAAGGGCGGCGGCGACGTCTACGTGGGCGAGACAGTCTCGCTGCAGCGGGACGGCACGCGCCTGCAACTGCACGACGGCGCGCGGGCGCCCACGTCGTGCGAGGCCGAGCCCGGCGCCGCGGCATCGGCCCCTGCAGCGGCCGCGTCGGCGAGCCCGCGCGCGGACATCGCCGCGCGCTACGCGTGCGACGCCGGCGTCGTCCTGACCCGCAACGACGACGGCAGCTTCCGCGCGGAAATCCCCGGCAATCCGCCGGTCCGGCTGGGACGCATCGCCGGCAGCGTACCGCCGGTGTTCACCGGCGCGTCGCTCTACCTGCGCATCGGCAACGGCGACGCCGTCCTGTCGCAGGGCGATCGCGCGAACGAGCTGCACTGCACCGCGGGCTGACCGGATGACGGCCGCGCCCGCCACGCCGCCGCACAGTGCCGGCAACCGCCTGCGCGACGCAGGCGCCACGCTGCGTCGCCATCCCGTCCTCACCGCGCTCGGCCTCCTGGCGATCGCGATCGCCGTGCTCGTCGCGCTCTGGGACTGGAACTGGTTCAAGCGCCCGATCGAGCGCTACGTCGAGGCCCGCACTGGCCGCGAGTTCCGCATCGGCGGCAACCTCGACGTGGATCTCGGGCGCACCACGGTCGTGCGCGCCGATGCCGTGCGCTTCGGCAACGCGGACTGGTCGAAGCAGAAGGACATGGCCGCGGCGGACCGCATCGAGGCGGGCGTGCGCGTCTGGCCGCTGCTGCGCCGCGACGTGATCATCCCCGACATCCACCTCGCCGCGCCGCGCCTGCGCCTGGAGAAGGGCCCGAAGGGCGCCGGCAACTGGAAGTTCCTGCCCGACAGCGAAGGCCCCTCGAAGTGGGACCTGCGCCTGCAGCGCCTGTGGATCGACGACGGTCGCCTGCAGTTCCTCGATCCGTCGGCGAAGACCGACATCGACGTCGCGGTGGACAGCATCGCCCAGGACAAGCCCGGCGCGCCGCCGCCGATCGAGGTGAAGGGCGACGGGCACTGGAAGGGGAACCGCTTCACCTTGCGCGGCCGCGCCGAGTCGCCGCTCGACCTGCGCGACGCCGACAGCCCGTACCGCATCGACGCGCATGCGCAGGCGGGCCCGACGAACGCGCACGCGCGCGGCACGCTGCTCGATCCACTGCACATGCGCGACTTCGACCTCAAGCTCGCGCTGTCGGGCAAGAACCTCGAGGACCTGTACCCGCTGCTCGGCCTCGCGTTGCCGCCGACGCCGCCTTACTCGCTCGATGGCCGCCTCACCCGCGACATCGAGGGCAAGCGCACCACCTGGCACTACGACCGTTTCGCCGGCAAGGTCGGCGACAGCGACCTCGCCGGCAGCGCCAGCGTCACCACCGGCGGTCCGCGCCCGTACCTGCGCGGCGACCTCGTGTCGCGCAAGCTCGACTTCGACGACCTCGCCGGCTTCGTCGGCGGCGCGCCCGACACCGGCGGCGGCGAAACCACCAATCCGGAACTGGCGGCGCTCGCAGCGCAGCGCGCCGCGAGCCCGCGCCTGCTGCCGGACACGCCCTACAACCTGGAGAAGCTGCGCGCGATGGACGCCGACGTGCGGCTCCGCGCCGGCCGCATCGATGCGCCGAAGCTGCCGCTCGACGACATGGACGCGCACCTGAAGCTGGAAGCGGGCCTGCTGCGCCTGGACCCGCTCAACTTCGGCGTCGCCGGCGGCGACATCCGTTCGACCATCCGCATGGATGCGCGCGAATCGCCGATCCGCACCCGGGCCGACATCGCCGCGCGCGGGCTCAACCTCGGCCCGATGCTGCCCGACGTGAAGCTCGCGCAGGAGGCAATCGGCAAGCTCGGCGGCGACGTCCACCTGGCCGGCCGCGGCAACTCGATCGCGACGATGCTCGGCAGCAGCGACGGCACCGCGCTGGTCGGCATGGGCAAGGGCCGCATCAGCAACCTGGTGATGGAGCTCGCCGGGCTCGACATCGCGGAGGCGCTGAAATTCCTCCTCAGCGGCGACCGCCAGATCCCGATCCGCTGCGCGTTCGGCGAGTTCGCCGTCGCCGACGGGCTGATGACGTCGAAAGCGCTGGCCTTCGACACGACCGACACGATCATCGTCGGCGAGGGCAGCGTCAGCCTGAAGGACGAAACCCTGCGGCTGAAGCTGCGGCCGCGACCCAAGGACCGCAGCCTGCTGGTGCTGCGGTCGCCGCTGATCGTCGAGGGCACGTTCAAGCAGCCGCGCTTCCATCCCGACTACGCGCGGGTCGGCCTGCGTGGCGCGCTCGCCCTCGTGCTGGGCAACATCGCGCCGCCGGCCGCGCTGCTGGCCACGCTCGAGCTCGGGCCCGGCAAGGACGCCGACTGCGGCGGCCGCTACGCGAAGTAGGCGCAGCGCGCGCTGGGCGCGCGTGCGCGTGCGGCGCTAGCTGGCGATGTAGCGCTGCAGCTGGTCGAGCTCGAGCTGCTGGTCCTCGATGACCGCCTTGACCAGGTCGCCGATCGACACGACGCCGACCACGTGCCCCGCCTCCACGACGGGCAGGTGGCGGATGCGCCGGTCGGTCACCAGTCCCATGCAGCGGTCGGTGGTGTCGTCGAGGCGCACCGACACGACGTCGGCAGTCATGATGTCGCGCACCGGCGTCTCGCGCGACGAGCGCCCCTGCAGCACGACCTTGCGCGCGTAGTCGCGCTCCGACACGATCCCCGCGAGCGCGCCGGCCTCCATCACCAGCAGCGCGCCGATGCGCTTCTCGGCCATCAGCCGGATCGCGTCGATCACCGGCGCCTCAGGCCCGATCGCGAACACCCCGGGCGCCTTCGCCTCCAACAGCTGCCGAACCGTGCGCATGCCCCTCTCCTTCGCCGGTGGACCGGCCCGAGGATACTCCCGCGGGCCGCCAGTGCTCCACCAGGTAAAGCGGGCGCTGCTTGGCTTCCATGTACAGGCGGCCGAGATACTCGCCGACCACCCCCAGCGCCACCAGCTGCACGCCTCCCAGCAGGAGGATCACCGCCATCATCGTGGGCCAGCCGGCGACCGGATCGCCCCACAGGAGCGCCTTCACCACGATCCACGCCGCGTAGGCGAAGGCGATCAGCGCCGTCGCCACGCCGAGCCACGTCGCGATGCGCAGGGGCGCGGTCGAGAAGCTGGTGATTCCCTCGATCGCGAAGTTCCACAGCTTCCAGAAACCGAACTTGCTCCGCCCCGCCAGCCGCGCCTCGCGGACGTAGGGCACCGCGATGCGGCGGAAGCCGACCCAGCCGAACAGGCCCTTCATGAAACGCTGCCGCTCGCGCAGGGTGCGCAGGGCAGACAGCGCGCGCGGCGACAGCAGGCGGAAATCGCCGGTGTCGGCGGGGATCGGCGTGTGCGACAGCCGCCCGATCAGGCGGTAGAACAGGTGCGCCGTACCGCGCTTGAGCAGCCCCTCGCCCTCGCGGCGCACGCGGGTGCCGTGCACGTCGTCGTAGCCTTCGCGCCAGTGCGCGACGAACCGCGGGATCAGTTCCGGCGGATCCTGGCCGTCGGCATCGAGCACCATCGCCGCGCCGTCCTCGACGAGATCCAGGCCAGCCGTGAGCGCGGCTTCCTTGCCGAAGTTGCGGGACAGCCGAAGCAGCCCCACGCGGCGGTCGGTCGCGGCAATCGCCTCCAGCACCGTCCAGGTGCGATCGCGGCTGCCGTCGTCGACGTAGAGCACGCGCCCGTCGATCCCCTCGCCGGCCAGCCCTTCCAGCGCCGACGCGATGCGCGGATGGAGCGCGGGCAGCGCGTCGGCCTCGTTGTAGGCCGCGACCACCACGGTGAGCCGGTCCTGGGTCATCGGGGGATTGTAGCGTCGAGGTACGCCGGGCCGAGGTGGCCCATCTGCCGCTGGATGGCGTTGGCGCGGCGCTGCACGTAGGGCCCCGGGCGCGGCACGCTGTAGCGGCGCGGGCTCGGCAGCACCGCGGCCAGCCGCGCGCACTGCGCAGGGGACAGCGCCGACGCATCGCGCCCGAACCAGGTCCGCGCCGCGGCCTGCGCGCCGTACACGCCGTCGCCGAATTCCGCGAAGTTGGCGTACATCTCGATGATCCTGCGCTTCGGCCACAGCGTCTCGATGAGCGCCGTGTACCAGACCTCCAGGCCCTTCCGCAGCCAGCGCGTCGGCCCGCTGCCCTGCCACAGGAACAGGTTCTTGGCCGTCTGCTGGCTGATCGTGCTCGCGCCGCGGATGCCGCGCACCGGCCGGCCGCGCTTCTCGGCGCGGGCCTGCGCGCGCTCGTTGTGCGCGCGCGCCTTCGCGATCGC
>JBDZUW010000133.1:0-4933 GCA_040255375.1 Luteimonas sp.
CGCCTCCTCGACCAGGTGCGCGCAAAGCTGCGCCGGCTCGGACTGGCGCGCCGCACCGAGGAGGCCTATGTCGGCTGGATTCGCCGCTTCATCCTCGCCAACGGCCGCCGCCATCCGGCCACGATGGGCGCGCTCGAGGTCGAGGCGTTCCTGACGCACCTGGCGACGCACGGGCATGTCGCCGCCGCGACCCAGAACCAGGCGCTCGCGGCCTTGCTCTTCCTCTATCGCGAGGTCCTGGGCATCGAGCTGCCGTGGATGGACGAGATCCGCCGCGCGAAGCGCCCGCAGCGCCTGCCGGTGGTGCTGACGCGCGCGGAGGTGGACGCGGTGCTCGCCGAATTGCAGGGCCTGCCATGGCTGATGGCGAGCCTGCTGTACGGGAGCGGGCTCAGGCTGATGGAGTGCGTGCGGCTGCGCACCAAGGACATCGACTTCGCGCGGCGCGAGCTGACGGTTCGGCAGGGCAAGGGCGGCAAGGATCGGCGCACGATGCTGCCGGCCAGGCTCGAGGCGCCGCTGCGCGCTCAACTCGAGGAAGCGCGCCGCGTGCACGAGCGCGACCTGGCGGCCGGCTTCGGCGAGGTCTGGTTGCCCGACGCCCTCGAACGCAAGTACAAGGGCGCCGCGCGCGAATGGGCGTGGCAATACGCGTTCCCGGCGGATCGCCGCAGCCACGATCCGCGCTCCGGCGTGGTGCGCCGGCATCACCTCGACGAAAGCGGGCTGCAGCGGGCGGTGAAGAACGCGGTCCGGCGCGCCGGCATCGGCAAGCCGGCGACCTGCCACACCCTGCGGCATTCGTTCGCCACCCACCTGCTCGAGGCCGGCTACGACATCCGCACCATCCAGGAGCTGCTCGGCCACAAGGACGTGGCGACCACGCAGATCTACACGCACGTGCTCAATCGCGGCGGCGCGGGCGTGCTCAGCCCTCTGGACGGCCCCATCCGCGCTTGACATTACAAATATGGAATATACATAATTAACAATGTGGACGATCCGCGAGTCGCGCGGCGTGGACCGGGAGCTTTCGTCGGGTCGCGTGCCGCTGGAGATCCTGAAACGCTACGAGAAGTGGAAGGACATCGCGATGCTGTCGGGACCGCGGGGCTTGCGGGCCATCCGCGGCTTCAATGACGAGGCGTTGTCGGGCGAATGGCGCGGCTTCAGGTCGTCGCGCCTGAATGCGCAATGGCGCGTCGTCTACAGGATCGAGGCTGCGGTACTGATCGTGGAAGTCGTCCGCGTCACCCCGCACGACTATCGGAGGAGCTGAGATGCGCAATTCGATTCCGGCCCGCAAGCGCGTCGATGTCACGCCCGGCGAATCGGTGCGGATCGTCCGCGAGCTGCAGGGCTTGAGCCAGGCGCAGCTCGCCGCGTTGTGCGGCATTCCGCAGGCGACGATCTCCAGCATCGAGACCGGCCGGGTCAACTTGGGTGTCGACCGCGCCAGGAAGCTCGCCGTGGCCCTGCGCGTGCATCCCGCGGTGCTGGCATTCCCGGGCTGGGAGGTCGGTTCCGCAGCCTGAGGGAGCGCTCTCGATCGGAAACGATACGCCGGCGCTCAGCCCGGCACGCCCAGCCACGCCGCGAACGACTGCCACGCCGGCGTGCCCGACAGCCACAGCCGTAGCGGCCACGAAATCGCGACCACCGCGAAGCCCCATGCGAACGCCGGGTGCAGGCGCCGCTCGCGCCACGTGTCCCACGCGATGCAGGCGGCGCAGAACAGCAGCGTCTCGATGAAATTGAGCACGATGCCGCCGTTGCCCGGGATGCGCGCGACCGCGGCGGTGAGCATGCCGGCGAAGGCGAGCACCATGTAGCGCTTGTGGTAATCGCTGCGGCGGCGCGTCAGGAAGCCGGCACCGGCGAGGATCGCGAACACCACCATGTCGCCCAGCGGCACGGTGAGGAAGATGCGCGGCGGCGGGCCGGGAGAGTGGCCCAGGCGTGCGCCGACGATCGCGGTGGTCGTGCCCGCGACCAGCACCAGCGCCGCCAGCCACGCGCCGGCGATGCCGAGCCGCCGGTGCAGGCGCACGTTGCCCGCGGCCACCAGCTGCGTCTGCACGATGAACAGCACGAACCACGCCGTCATGACCAGGCCGTGCGCCACCGTCAGCAGCGACAGCGGCGGCGGCGCGTGGAAGAACGGCTTCAGGAAGAAGGTGCGGGCGAAGCCCACGAGCACGATCGCCAGCGCCAGCAGGGCGGCGGTGCGGTACAGGCGGGTGCGGCCGCGACGCGGCAGCGGGGCGGTGGTGGCGGCCATCGGGGCCTCCGGTCGGACGGATGCCTGCAACAACGCCGGGTGCCCCTGCGGCCGGCCATGCGGCCGGGGCCGCGCCGGGATCAGTCGAGGAACTGCAGCTTCGCCAGCTCCGAATACAGCCCGCCCTGGGCCATCAGCGCATCGTGGGTGCCCTCGGCGACGATGCGGCCGCGGTCCATCACCACGATCCGGTCGGCCTTGAGCACGGTCGCGAGGCGATGCGCGACCACCAGCGTGGTGCGGCCGTGCATCAGGTTCTCCAGCGCGTGCTGCACGGCGCGCTCGCTCTGCGCGTCGAGCGCACTGGTGGCCTCGTCGAGCAGCAGCACCGGCGCGTCCTTGAGCAGGGCGCGGGCGATGGCGACACGCTGCTGCTGGCCGCCCGACAGGCGCGCGCCGCGCTCGCCGAGCTCGCTGGCGAAGCCCTCGGGCAGCGCGTCGAGGAAGCCTTCGGCCTCGGCGGAACGCGCGGCGGCGCGCACCGCGGCGTCGTCGGCGTCGAGCCGGCCGTAGCGGATGTTGTCGGCGGCGCTCGCGGCGAAGATCGTCGGTGCCTGCGGAACCAGCGCGATCGCGCCGCGCAACGCCGCGGGGTCGACGTCGCGCACGCCCACGCCGTCGAGCGCGATGCGCCCGGCTTGCGGATCGTGGAAGCGCAGCAGCATCGCGAACACGGTGCTCTTGCCGGCGCCGGACGGCCCGACCAGGGCGACGGTTTCGCCCGGCGCCACGCGCAGGTCGAAATGCTCGAGCGCCGGCATGTCCGGCCGCATCGGGTAATGGAAGGTCACGTCCTCGAACGCGATCGCGCCGCGCACCGGGGAAGGCAACGCCACCGGCGCGGCGGGCGGCACCACCGCCGGCGCCTGCGCCAGCAGTTCGGCGATGCGGCCCATGCCGCCGGCGGCGCGCTGCAGCTCGTTCCAGACTTCGGCGAGCGCGCCCACCGACCCGCCGCCGATCAGCGCGTACAGCACGAACTGGCCGAGCGTGCCGGCGCTCATGCGCCCGGCGGCGACGTCGTGCGCGCCGGACCACAGCACCAGCGTGATCGCGCCGAAGATCAACACGATCGCCAGCGCGGTCACCACCGCCTGCGCGCCGATGCGGCGGCGCGCGGTGGCCACGGCGACGCGCAGCGCGGAGGCGAAGCGGTCGCGCTCGTAGGGCTCGCGCGCGTGCGCCTGCACCGTGCGCACCGCGCCCAGGACCTCGGTCGCGAGCATGTTGGCGTCGGCGACGCGGTCCTGGCTCGCGCGCGACATCTTCTGCAGCCGCCGGCCGCCGATCGCGATCGGCAGCACCGCCAGCGGGATGCCGATCAGCGCGTAACCGGCGAGGTGCGGGCTGGTGACGAACAGCATCGCGATCGAGCCGACCACGGTGACCGTGCTGCGCAGCGCCACCGACATGCTCGAGCCGACCACGCTGCGCAGCAGCTCGGCGTCGGCGGTGAGGCGCGACACGAGCTCGCCGCTGCGGTTGCGGTCGAAGAACGCGGCGTCGAGGTCGAGCAGGTGCGCGTACAGCTTGTCGCGCATGTCGGCGACGACGCGCTCGCCCAGCAGCGACACGAAGAAGAAGCGCGCCGCCGTGGCCAGCGCCAGCGCCAGCGCCACCGCGAACAGCAGCACGAACGCGCGGTCGATGTTGGCGCCGCTGCTGAAGCCCTGGTCGATCATGCGCCGGAACGCGACCGGCAGGCTCAGCGTCGCGGTCGAGGAGCACGCCAGCGCCGCGAGCCAGGCGATGAACAGCCCGCGGTGCGCGCGCACGAACGGCCACAGGGCGCGCAGCGTGCCGACCGGGGCCTTGGCGGGGGAGGCGGGGGTGTCGGCCATCCGCCTATTCTGCCTCGACCTGGATGCGGTCGCGCGTCGCGTCGCGCAGGTGCGCGCGCAACGCGTCGGCGCGGTCGCGGGGCAGGGCCAGCCGCAGCCGTACGCCGTCGGCGTCGAAGCGTTCGTCGAGCTTCTCCGCGCCGAAGCCGGCGAGCGCGGCATGCACCGCGCCGAGATCCTCGAAGCCGGCGCGCACGTCGAGCTCGCGCATCGCCACGATCGGCACGCGCGTGGCGCGGCGCAGGCACTCGGCCGCCGTGCCGCCGTACGCGCGCACCAGGCCGCCGGCGCCGAGCTTGATGCCGCCGTACCAGCGCGTCACCACCACGGCGACGCGGTCGCAGCCCTGGCCGTCGATCGCGGCGAGGATCGGGCGGCCGGCGGTGCCCGCGGGTTCGCCGTCGTCGCTGGAACGGTAGGCGTCGCCGATGCGCCATGCCCAGCAGTTGTGCGTGGCATCGGGGTCGCCGGCCGCGGCGACGAAGGCCTGCGCCTCCGTCGCCGAGGCCACCGGTGCGGCGTGCGCGAGGAAGCGGCTGTGCTTGACCTCGAGCTGGAAATCGGCGGGCGCCGCGAGCGTGTCCGTCATGGCGCCGACGGCTGCGGCAGCAGCGGCCGCAGGTCCTCGGGAACCGCGAACGCGGGATAGCGGCGATGGAATTCGACCAGGCTGGCGCGCGCTTCGTCGGTGCGGCCGGCGACGGCGAGTTCGCGGATGCGCGCGAGCCAGGCATCGCGCACTTCCGGCGACGCGGCGGTCGCGGGCGGGACGTCGCTCTCGGGCATGTCCTCTGCGGGAGCCGGCGGCGCC
>JBDZUW010000134.1:0-4823 GCA_040255375.1 Luteimonas sp.
AGGCCAAGGCCGCCGGCAAGCCGGCGCCGCCCCGCGCCGCGCCGCCGGCGGTGCCCGCAGGCCCCGCGCTGCGCGTCGGCGGCCTCAACTGGCCGCTGTCCGGCAACCTGCTCGCGGGCTATGGCGGCAAGCTGCCCGACGGCGGCCGCAGTTCCGGCCTGCTCATCGGCGCGCCCGCCGGCACGCCGGTGAAGGCCGTCGCCGACGGTACGGTCGTGTTCGCCGACTGGATGAACGGCTACGGCCTCATCCTCATCGTCGACCACGGCAACGGCTACATGAGCCTGTACGCGCACAACGAGGCGCTGCTGCGCGACGCCGGCGACCGGGTCAAGCGCGGCGACGCGGTCGCCAGCACCGGCAATTCCGGCAGCGCCGGCCCGGTCGCCCTCTACTTCGAACTGCGCCGCAACGGCGACCCCGTCGACCCCGGCGTCTGGCTCAAGCGCTAGGAAAAAGGGGACGGAGGTAGTTAAGTGCCCATAGACATCCGGCGTGCCATGCTCTCCCGGCGCACTTGACTCCCTCCGTCCCCACTTTCCGCCCATGACGCCACGCCGCCCGCTCCTCGCCCTCCTCCTCGCCCTGGCGCCGGCCTTCGCGCTGGCGCAGCAGCAGGCGCCCGTTGCGCCCGCCGACGACCCGGACGCCGCCGAAAGCGCGGCCACCGAAGTGCCGCTGGCCGAGATCAAGCGCTTCGTCGGCGTGTTCAACGCCGTGCGCGCCGCCTACGTCGACCCGGTGAGCGACGAGCAGCTCATGCATGCCGCGGTCAAGGGACTCCTGCTCGGCCTGGATCCGCACAGCACCTACTTCGACAAGGAGGACGCCGAGGCCTTCGACGAGGAGACCAGCGGCGCCTACGAAGGCATCGGCGTGGAAGTGCAGCCGCAGCCCGACGGCACGATCCGCGTGATCGCGCCGATCGACGACACGCCGGCCGCGCGCGCCGGGGTCAAGGCCGGCGACCTCATCACCGCCGTGGACGGCAAGCCGCTGCAGCCCGGCGACGACGGCATGGGCCCGCTGCGCGGCAAGCCCGGCACGAAGGTGGTGCTGACGATCGAACGCGAGGGCCAGGACAAGCCGCTCCAGATCCCGGTCGTGCGCGACACCATCCGCGTCGCCAGCGTGCGCGGCCGCATGCTCGAGCCCGGTTACGGCTACATCCGCGTCGCCGCGTTCCAGGCCGACACCGCCGCCGACTTCGAGCGTGTGCTCGCCGACCTGCAGAAGCAGTCCGGCGGCCTGCGCGGCCTGGTGCTCGACCTGCGCAGCAACCCCGGCGGCCTGCTGGTCTCGGCGGTGCAGATCGCCGACGACCTGCTCGACAAGGGCGACATCGTCAGCACGCGCGGCCGCATCCCGGCCAGCGACAGCCGCTTCTCGGCCACGCCCGGCGACCTGCTGAAGGGCGCGCCCGTGGTCCTGGTCGTCGACGCCGGCACCGCCAGCGCCGCCGAAGTGCTGGCCGGCGCGCTGCACGACAACCGCCGCGCGCGCATCGTCGGCAGCCGCACCTTCGGCAAGGGCTCGGTGCAGACGCTGCTGCCGCTGGACAACGGCGACTCGGTGAAGCTCACCACCGCGCGCTACTACACGCCCAGCGGCAAGTCGATCCAGGCGCTGGGCATCGCGCCGGACGTGGTGCTGCACGCCGCGAACGACGCCGCCGGCAGCGAAGCCAGCCGCGCGAACGGCAACGTCGTCGCGCCGGTGACCGAGGCCACGCTCCCCGGCCACCTGCTCAGCGAGGAAGAGGGCGCGCTGCCCGGCGACAACGCCGGCGAGGTACTCGAGGGCAAGGCGCCGGTCGACGCCGCGCTCGCCGAGCTGAAGAAGCCGTCCGCCGCCGCGCGCTGACGCACCGCTGCGCCGCCGCGCCGCCGCGCGTCGGCGGCGCGCGCGTCTACAGGATCGGCCCCGGATCGTCGCCGAGTCGCAGGCGCAGCGCGTGCATCAATGTCGTCGGCTTGACCACGGTGTTGCGATTGGCGCGCTGGCGCGAAAGCTGATGCGCGAGTTCCACCAGCACCGGCCGCGATTGCAGCGGCACGTCGCGGAATGCGCGCAGCAGGTCGAGTTCCTGCGCGTCCTCCACCACGATGCCGTTGCCCGGGTCGCGGACGGCCGCGGCGGCGGACAGCAGCATCGTGCCGCGGCCCGTCGCCAGCCATTCGAACTGCACGCCGGTCGCCACCGCGATCGCGAGCAGGTGGCCGATGTTCGGGCGTTTCGGCTTGGTGGATTCCCAGTGGCTCACCGCGCTGCGGTGCACGCCCACCTGTTGCGCGAGCGAAGCCTGCGAGATGGCGCCATGCTTCCGCGCCATGCGGATGCGTTGCATGAGGTCCAAGGTGTCCTTCCCCTGATGTGCAGCGCATGGCGATCCTGCCATGCGGGGCGCACGATAACGCAGCGATTCCTGCGTGAGCAACGTTCAAGACGCCGCGCGCAAGGGTGGTAGCGGTATCAGTCGCCGCAACGTGGTATGCATATGCGCGCCGCGGGCAAAAGAAAGGAACTCTTGCTTGTTCGTCTCGATCCCCACCCGCCACCACGCGCACGTCCGCTGGGCCACGCCGCTGCTGTTCGCGGTGCTGTGGGGCGCGTACCTGTGGGCGAGCGCGCTGGCGCCGCCCGCGAAGCGCGCCTGGCTGCTCGACTGGGGCGCGCTCACCGGCGGCGAGGCGATGGCCGCGACCTGGCACGCGCTGTGGTTCGACGGCCGCTGGGTGCAGCTGTTCAGCGCGCTGTTCCTGCACGCGGACTGGGCGCACCTGCTCGGCAACCTCGTCTTCCTGCTGATCTTCGGCCTGCCGGCGGAGCGGGTGATGGGCGCGGGCCGGCTGCTGGTGCTGTTCCTGCTCGGCGGCGCGGTGGCCAACCTCGCGGTGGTGCTCGCGGTGGCCGGGCCGGACCACCTCGTCATCGGCGCGAGCGGCGCGGTGTCGGCGCTGATCGGCGCGTACCTGGCGCTGTTCCCGCGGGCGCGCCTGGGCGTGGTGCTGCCGCTGGGCCTGTTCCTGCAGTTCGTGCGCACGCCGGCCTCGCTGCTGATCGGGGTGTGGGCGCTGCTGCAGGTGGTGTTCGCCTACATCGGGCCGGCGTTCGGCGCGGTGGCCTGGGCGGCGCACATCGCCGGCTTCCTGTTCGGCGTGCTGTTCGCGCTGCTCGTGCGCGCGGCGATCGCGCGGCGGCTGCGGCGCGAGCGCGGCTTCTGAGCGGCTTCTGATCGGCTGCTGCAACGCAGCACGAAAATCGCGCTGCAATGCAGCATCGAAAGTGCCGTACGGCTGCGAACGGGACGTTACCGTTCGGTTAAATTCTGGCTATAGTGCATACGCCGTCGTACGTCGGGACGCCCCGCGCACGACCCTGCAGAACGAAGATCACCACAAAAGATCACCACAACGATCAAGGCCCAGCGCCGGAGACCGACACGATGCATACCGCTTCCCGCTTCACCCTCACCGCCCTCGCGCTCGGCGTCGCCGGCGTGCTGGCCGCCGGCCAGGCCGACGCCTCCGGTTTCCAGATCCGCGAGAACAGCGTGCGCAACATGGGCCGCGCCAACGCGGGCACCACGGTCGCCTGGGGCGACGCGTCGGTGGTGCTCAACAACCCGGCCGCGATGTCCAACCTGAAGCAGACCACCTTCCAGGCCGACGTCACCGTGATCGACCTCACCGCCAAGTTCGACGGCGGCGGCACGACCGCGCTGGGCGCGCCGGCCGGCCCGCTGACCGGCGGCGACGGTGGCGACCCGGGCGAAGCGACGCCGGTGCCGGCGATGGCGTTCGTGCATCCGCTGTCGGGCAACCTCGAGGGCGTGACCCTGGGCGCGAGCATCAGCGCGCCGTTCGGCCTGAAGACCGACTACGACCCGACGTGGGTGGGCCGCTACGACGCCATCACCTCCGACGTGAAGGTCGTCGACCTCACCCTCTCGGCCGCGTTCGCGGTCGGCGAGCGCGTGTCGATCGGCGCGGGCGTGATCGTGCAGCGCGCCGACGTGACCCTGTCGAAGGCGATCGACTTCGGCACCGGCCTCTGCGCCGGCTCCGGCAACCCGCTGAACTGCCTCAACCCGGCGTTCCCGTTCCACCCGCAGGCGCAGGACGGCAGCGTCGAGGTCTCGGGCGCGAGCACCGACATCGGCTTCGTGTTCGGCGCGCAGGTCAAGGCCACCGACAACCTGGTCTTCGGCTACGCGCACCGCACCGAAGTGCACCACACGCTGACCGGCGACGCGACGTTCACCAAGCCCGCGCTCGTCGCCGGCACCTTCCAGACGATGGGCAACCACGCCTACGACGACGGCCCGATCTGGGCGAACCTCGACACCCCGTCGACCGACACCATGAGCGTGCTGTGGAACGTGCAGCCCGGCTTCCGCCTGATGGCGGACGCGCAGCTCACCGGCTGGAGCTCGCTGGAATCCGTCGTGATCTATCGCGACGGCGCGTCGGGCCCGATGTCGCAGGAAGCCTTCCACTGGAAGGACACCTGGTTCTACTCGCTCGGCGGCGAGTGGGACATGAGCGACGCGTTCACCTTCCGCGCCGGCGTCGGCTTCGACGAGACCCCGACCCGCGACGAGTACCGCACCCCGCGCCTGCCCGACAACGACCGCACGGTCTACACCCTGGGCATGACCTGGAACGTGTCGCCGCGCCTGAGCGTCGATGCCGCCTACATGCGCGTGCAGATCGACAGCCCGACCGTCGCCACGACCTCGAGCAGCGGTTCGCACCTCAACGGCAAGTTCACCGGCCACGCGGACCTGCTGGGCGTGTCGGCGCAGTACCGCTTCTGATCGC
>JBDZUW010000020.1:0-19112 GCA_040255375.1 Luteimonas sp.
CCGTGGATGCGCCCGGACTGGGGGCATGGCACCGGCCGGCAGTGTTTCAAGCGGCGCGCTGGCAAGGTCCGCGAATGATTCCTTCGGGGGAGGCTCTGTCATGACACACGCATTCGCATCGCTCGTCGTCGCGGCCATCGCCTGGGTCGCCCTGCACATCGGCGTCGCCGGCACCGCGGTGCGCGGCGCCATCGTCGCCCGCATCGGGCAGGGCGCGTTCCGCGGCCTGTTCGTGGTCGCGTCGTTCGTGCTGCTGGGCTGGCTGGTCCACGCCTACAACGCCGCCGGGCCCGTGCAGCAGCTCTGGGTCGCGCCGCGCTGGCTGGTCGTCGTGCTGATGCTGTTGATGCTGCCGGCGATGCTGCTGTTCGTGTGCTCGGTGAGCATGCCCAACCCGACCTCGGTGCGCGGCGCGCACGCGCTCGAGGCGCCGGAGCCGGCGCGCGGCATCCTGCGCATCACCCGGCATCCGATGCTGTGGGCGTTCGCGACCTGGAGCGTGCTGCACCTCGTGGCGATCGGCACGGCGTCGATGGCGGTGCTCGCGGGCGCGATCCTCGTCACCGCCTTCGCGGGCATGCCGAGCCTCGACGCCAAGTACGCGAAGCGCGAGCCGGAACGCTGGCCGGCGTTCGCGGCGGCCACCTCGATCCTGCCGTTCGGCGCGATCCTCGCCGGCCGCAACCGCCTCGCGCTGCGCGAACTCGGCTGGTGGCGGCCGCTGCTGGCCGTGGTGCTCTGGATCGCATTGATCGCCGCGCATCCGATGCTGTCGGCGGCGAACCCCGCACGCTACTTCCACTGACCGATCGGGCGACCTCGCAAATCAAGGCTCGCGGCAGTCGGGCTGCGGCAGCGCCGCGTCGCGCGCCACGCAGAAGCGGAAGCCGGGCAGGCCGGTGAACTCGCGTTCGCCGCCGCGCGCGAGGGCGAAGCGCGCGAGCGGCTCGTCGCTGCAGGCGTCGTCGCCGCAGGCGTCGCGGAACAGCGTGTACCAGCACTTGCCGCTGCTGCTCTCCACGCACTCGAAGCGCGCGCGGCCGTCCTTCGCCCAGGCCTTGCTGTAGAGCGCGTCGCCGCCGTCGGTGGTGATGCGGTTGCTCCAGGTCGTGCCGCCCAGCTGCACGCCGAACAGCGAGAGCGCGAAGGCGACGATGGCTGCGAACTTGGCGATCATCCGGATTCCTCCCTTTCGGCGCGCGTCGCGCGCGTTACATGTTGCGGAACAGCGCCATGAACGGCTGGCTGACGACGAGCGTCTCCGGCCGGTTGCGCAGGCGCAGCACGCCGCGGCCGTTCTCGTCGCGGACGACGGAGGCGACGGCGCGCAGGTTGACGATGGTGGAGCGGTGCACCTGCTTGAACACCGACGGGTCGAGGCGTTCCAGCAGCTCGCGGATCGGCGTGCGCAGCAGCGCTTCGCCCTCGGCGGTCACCACCGACGTGTACTTGTCGCTGGCGCGGAAATAGGCAACGTCGTCGACGAGGACCAGGCGCGTCTCGCGGCCGGCGCTCGCGGTCAGCCAGGTCAGCGGCTCGCGCGCGCTGTCGTGGCGGGCGAGGCCCGCGCCGGCTTTCGCCAGTGCCGCGGCCACCGCGGCGGCGTCGGCCTGGCCGCGCGCCTGCAGCCGCTGCACCGTCGCAGCGAGGCGATCCGGCGCGACGGGCTTGAGCAGGTAATCGATGGCGCCCTGTTCGAACGCGTCGATGGCGTACTGGTCGTAGGCGGTGACGAAGACGACCTGCGTGCGCGGGCTCGCTTCCGCCGCGGCGGTCGCCACTTCCAGGCCGGTGAGGCCGGGCATGCGGATGTCGAGGAAGGCGACGTCGGGCTGGTGTTCCGCGAGCGCTTCGAGCGCGGTGGCGCCGTCGTCGCATGCCGCGATCAGCTCGAGGCCGGGCCAGGCCTCGGCGAGGCGCGCGACGAGGGCGTCGCGCAGCAGGGCCTCGTCCTCCGCGACGATCGCGGTCCAGCGGCGATCGTGCATGGCCGGCTCCGTCGGGTCGCGCTCAACCATGGCGCGCAACTCCGGCACGGGCAGCGCCGGCGCTGCCCGCGGCGCCCGCCGCGGGCACGGCGATCGTGGCGGCGACGCCGCTCGGGAAGTTGCCGGCCACGACCAGCGAGGCCGCGCTGCCGTACAGCAGCTGCAGGCGCTCGCGCACGTTGCGCAGGCCGATGCCGGTGCCGCTGGTCTTCGTGCTGAAGCCGTCGCCGTCGTCGGCCACCGTGATCGCCACGGTGTCGCCGTCGCCGCGGCGCGCGCGGATCCACACCGTGCCGCCGCCGCTGCGCGGTTCCAGGCCGTGCTTGATCGCGTTCTCCACCAGCGTCTGCAGCATCATCGCCGGCATCGGCACCGGCAGCAGCTCCTCCGGCACGTCGAGCTGCACCTCGAGGCGCGTGCCCATGCGGATCTTCAGGATCTCGAGGTAGGCCACGGCGCGCTCGAGTTCGGCGCCGAGCGTGGACGGATCGTCCTGCGTGCGCGGCAGCGAGTGGCGCAGGTAATCGATCAGGTGGCCGAGCATCTCGTCGGCGCGCTGCGGATCCTGGCGCGTGAGCAGCTGCGCGCTGGCCAGCGTGTTGTAGAGGAAGTGCGGCTCGACCTGCGCGTGCAGCAGGCTCAGCTTCGCCTGCGTGAGTTCCTTCTCGGTCACGGTCTGTGCGGCGGCGGCCTGTTCCTGGCGGCGGCGCTCGGCGACGCGGCGGGTGATCGCACGGGCGATCGCCTCGGCGTTCTCTAGGTTGGTGCCGTCGTCCACTCGGAACAGGTCCGTCCAGGCCGGCGCCTCCGGCTCGCAGATCAGGGTGACGCTGCCGCTGTCGTGGTTGGGCGTGACCGTCGCCAGCAGCTGGTTGCGCGGCGTGCCGAACCATTCCAGCGGATTCCAGCGGCCGAGCGCGCGATGGCCGTAGGGGTTCGGGCGCGCGACCTTCGCCGAGACCTGCAGGCTGTCGCGCGCGCTGTGCACCTGTTCGACGTTCGGCAACTCGCGGATCGCGGCGTCGAGCAGGTCGAAGGCCTCGCCGGCCTCGAACGGGATCTCGATCTGGCGCCGCTGCCGGTTGGCCAGGGTGTTGCCGTCGACGCGCCCGGCGATGAGCCGCACGCGGTTGATGTGCGAGAACACGCCGCTGACCACCAGCGCCGCGGTGACGCCGCAGGCGAGCACGATCGGCCACTCGGTCCGGCCGATGAAGGGCAGCGTCGACCACCAGCCGGCGGCGAGCAGGAACACCAGCGCCCAGGCGGCGAGGAGGCGGAGCAGGAAGAAGGCGCTGCGGATCACGGGAATGGCCGGCTCGGAAGGTGCGGCCAAGCATAGCCACGCGGGGCGGGCATGCCAGCGGAGCGCGACGGAAGGCCGCCTGGGGCGATGAAGTCCCGCGCCGCGCGCGCGAATCGGACCCCGCCTAGCCCGCGGTGGCGCGCTCCTCCTCGGCGGCGGCGTCGGCCGCGTTGCGATCCTCCGCGCCCGGCGAGGCGGTGTCGGCGGCCGTGGGCTGCGCACGCAGCGCCTCCCGCCCGGCCGCCGGATCCGCGTTCGCCGCGAGTGCCGCGCTGCGTCCCAGTTCCACCCGCTGAACCGGCAGCGCGTCCGGGTGCGCATGCCGCAGCCACGCGACCATCCGTTCGCGGACCACGCAACGCAGGTCGAACAGATCGCCGGAGTTGCGCGCGCTCACCAGCAGTCGCACCTGCAGCGCGGTGTCCGTCGCGTCGGTGACCTGGGCCACGCAGACCCGTCCGTCCCAGCGCGGATCGCCCGCGCAGATGCGTTGCAGCGCGTCGCGCACCTCGTCCATCGGCGTGCGGTAGTCGAGCCAGAGGTACGCCGTGCCCAGCAGCTGGGCGGTGGTGCGGGTCCAGTTCTCGAACGGGTGCTCGATGAACCACTGCAGCGGCACGACCATGCGCCGTTCGTCCCAGATGCGCACCACGACGTACGTTGCGTTGATCTCCTCGATGCGCCCCCATTCGCCCTCGACGATCACTACGTCGTCGAGGCGGATCGGTTGCGCGAGCGCGAGCTGCAGGCCGGCGATGAGGTTGCCGAACACCGGCTTGGCGGCGAAGCCGGCGACCAGCCCGACCACGCCCGCCGAGGCGAGCAGGGTCGCGCCGATCTGGCGGATGCCGGGAATGGTCATCAGCGCCAGCCCCGCGCCGAGCAGCACGATCGCGCCCTGCGCGATGCCGCCGATCACCTTGGCCTGGGTCTGGATCTTGCGGGCGCGCAGGTTGTCCGCGACGTCGACCGGGTGGTCGCGCAGCACGCGCGCCTCGACCGCACGTACCGCGCGGACCGCCAGCCATACGAGGCAGAGCAGCAGGCCGATGCCGAGCGCGTGGCGGCCCAGGCCGACCCAGCGCGCCGGCAGCGGCGCCGCCGGCAGCAGCGCCATCGCGGCGGCGAGGGGCGCCGCGACCAGCACCGGCGGGAGCAGGGTCCGCGCGACGCGCTTGCGCAATCCGGGAGCGTGCTCGTTGGAGGGCCGTGTCGCCGCCATGCGGTCATGTTCGCCGCGGCGGTGGCCACGTCGCGTGAGCGCGCGGATTCACGATGCTGAAGGAATTCCGAATGCGGCGGCAGGCGTGGCGTGCGCGCACGCTTGAATCGCGCGGGGCCTTCCCTACCTACGCGACATCGGCGGGCCCGACCCGCCTTTCGACCGAAGGGAGGACTGCATGAACAAGCTCACCCGCTACAACCAGCTCGCAAGCCAGGTCCAGGACCCGATGCGCCAGCTCTTCGACCGGCTGTTCGAAGGCAGCCTGTTCCAGACCGGAAGCGACGAATCCTCGGTGGTCACCAGCCAGTGGATGCCGCTGGTGGACATCCGCGAGGAAGCCGACCGCTTCGTGCTCTACGCCGACATCCCGGGCGTGGACCCGCAGGACATCGAAGTCCAGATGGACAAGGGCCTGCTCACGATCAAGGGCGAGCGCCGCGCCGAGTCGACGGCGGAAACCGAGCGCTACTCGCGCGTGGAGCGCGCGCACGGTAGCTTCCACCGCCGCTTCGCGCTGCCGGACAGCGCGGATCCGGACGGCGTCACCGCTTCCGGCAGCAATGGCGTGCTGCGGATCGACATCCCGAAGCGCCCCGAGTCGACGCCGCGCCGCATCCAGGTCGGCAGCACGCTCAATTCCTGAGCACGCGACGGGCCGCCGCGCATCGCGGCGGCCCGTTCCCGCGTTCGCGCATCACCAGTTGGGGATGAGCTCCGGGCACGGCGACGCCGTCGCGTCCATCTGCTGCAGCATGCCTGCCATCTGTGCGGCATAGGCATCGGATTCCGACGGATTCGCGGTGCTGCGCTTCATCGCCACCGCCGCGCAGGCGGTCCACGACTGGACGTTGGCCGGGTCGCTCTCGATCAGGCCCGCGTAATGCTCGGCGAGCTCCCCGTAGCGGTCGGCGTCGGCGGGCGCCGCGTCGTCCACGCCGGCGGCGCCGCCGCCCATGCGCACCAGGCGCGTCGCGGGGTTGTCCGGATACTCGGGCTTGAACGCCTCGATGGTGTTCGCGTCGAGGATGCGGATGCCGTAGGTGGTGTCGGTGCCGGGGTTGTAGAACGTGTAGCTCCCGTCGGCCTGCCGCGCATACGGCGACTCCTTGTTCGGCTCGACCACGACCAGCGTGTCGCCGTCCTGCCGCAACTCGATCATGTAGCTGCCGCCTTCGACCATGTAGGTGCCGCTGGCCGAACCCGCCTGTTGCGCCATCGCGGCGGTCGCGCCCGCCAGGCACAGCAGCCCCGCCGCCGCGGCCACCAGGCCGCGCCATCGCATCGCATGCATCATCGTCGTGTTCCCCTGGGTTGGCTGAAGGCCGGGCCTTTTCCCCCGCGCCGGCGCCCCCATCTTACGGGGGCCGCCCATCGAAAGGAGCGCCTGCATGGCCACTTACCGCAAGGACCCGGACGCGATCGCCCGGCTCACGCCGGAGCAGTACCGCGTCACCCAGGAGAGCGCCACCGAGTATCCCGGCACCGGCGAGCTCCTGCACGAAAAGCGCGCGGGCATCTACGTGGACATCGTGTCCGGCGAGCCGCTGTTCGCTTCGTCGGACAAGTTCGAGTCCGGCTGCGGCTGGCCGAGCTTCACCAAGCCCATCGAGCCGGCGCACGTGCAGGAGCTGCGCGACGCCAGCCACGGCATGGTCCGCACCGAAGTGCGCTCCACGCACGGCGACAGCCACCTGGGCCACGTGTTCCCCGACGGGCCGCGCGACCGCGGCGGGCTGCGCTACTGCATCAACTCCGCGTCGCTGCGCTTCATCCCGCGCGAACGCATGGAGGAGGAAGGTTACGGCGCATACCTGGGCCAGGTGGAGGACATCGCATGACCACCGAGCGCGCGATCCTCGCCGGCGGCTGCTTCTGGGGCGTGCAGGAATTGCTGCGCAGGATGCCGGGCGTCGTGTCCACGCGCGTGGGCTACAGCGGCGGCGACGTGCCCAACGCCACCTATCGCAACCACGGCACGCACGCCGAGGCGGTGGAGATCGTGTTCGATCCGGCGAGGATTTCCTATCGCGACCTGCTCGAGTTCTTCTTCCAGATCCACGACCCGAGCACCCCGGACCGGCAAGGCAACGACCGCGGCACGTCGTACCGTTCCGCGATCTACTACACCACGCCGGAACAGCGCGACACCGCCCTCGAGACCATCGTCGACGTCGAGGCCTCCGGCCTGTGGCCCGGCAAGGTCGTTACCGAAGTGGCGCCCGCCGGCGACTTCTGGGAAGCCGAGCCCGAGCACCAGGACTACCTGCAGCGCTATCCCACCGGCTACACCTGCCACTACGTGCGACCGGGCTGGAAGCTGCCGAAGCGCATCCGCTAGGGCGTCTCCGCTCCCGGAACCAGGCCGTCGCGATCGCGCCAGCGCAGCCACGCGGTCTGCAGCACGAGGACGATGGCCACCGCGAGCGCGACGGCGGCAGCCGTCCCTGCGCCCGGCAGGTCCCACCCCGACTGCTTCACGTACACCGCCACCAGCCCCCACGCGGCCGCGCCGGCGTAGTCGACGTTGCCGCGCATGCGCGCGTTCATCGCCAGCAGCAGCGCCGCCGCGAGCGCGAACAGCAGCAGGCTCCACGCGAGCATGTGCCCGGCCGGCAGCAGGCGGTAGGCCACGATCGCCTGCGCGAGGTTCAGGAACGCGGCCACCGACAGCCAGCCCGCATGCAGGGACAACGGCGTCCACGCCCACAGCCACTGCCCGCGGAGCGGCAGCGTGTCGCGCGTCAGCAGGAGGGCGCAGCGCAGCAGGCAGGCGAGCGCGCCGAAGATCACCAGCAGGCACAGCCAGAAGAGGCCGCGCGAGAACAGCGGCATCCAGGCCGCCGTCAGCACGAAGCCCGAGAACGCCCACGGTGCGATCGCGTCGAGGGTCGCATCGCGGCGGCGATCGCCCGTCGCCTGCCAGACGCCGTAGACGATGTCGAACAGGAAGATCAGGCCCCAGATCGCGAACGCATAGCCCGCGGCGATCAGCAGCGTCGGGTAGGCCGCGCTCACTTCGGCGTTGGTGGGGCCGAATGCGCCGCGTTGCGAGAACCAGGCGACGAGCGGCATCAGCAGGGCGGACAACAGGACGAGCAGGCGCATGGCGGGCTTCCACGGCGAAGGCCCGCGCAGTGTGCCTGCCGCGCGTGAGCGCCGTGTCCACGCAGCGGCGCGCCCGCACGCGTGCCGCTAAGATGCGGTTCCGACGGAAGAGATGCCCCGATGCCCCGCCTGCCCGCCTCCCGCGGCGCCCTCGCCGCGCTGGCCCTGCTCAGCCTGATCTGGAGCTACAACTGGGTGGTGATGAAGCAGGCCCTGGCGTGGACCGGGCCCTTCGAATTCGCCGCCTGGCGCGCCGGCCTCGGCACCGTGATGCTGTTCGCGCTGCTGCGCCTGCGCGGGCACAAGCTCGCGCCGCCGCGCTGGCGGCCGCTGCTGCTGGTGGGCCTTGCGCAGACGCTCGGCTTCCAGGCGCTGGTGCAATGGGCGCTGGTGGACGGCGGCGCCGGCCGCACCGCGCTGCTCGCGTACACGATGCCGTTCTGGGTGGTGCTGCTGGCGTGGTGGCTGCTGCGCGACCGGCCCTCGCGCTGGCAGTGGGCGAGCCTGGCGCTCGCGTTCGCCGGCCTGCTGTTCCTGCTCGAGCCGTGGAAGGGCATGGGCGGCTCGCAGAGCACGCTGCTCGCCATTGGCGGCGGCCTGTGCTGGGCCGTCGGCACGGTGCTGAGCAAGCGCATGTTCCAGCGCGGCGAGGCCGGGGTGCTGCAGCTCAGCGCATGGCAGATGGCGGTCGGCACGGTCGGGCTGGTGCTGGTCGCGATGGCGGTGGACGAACGCCCGATGGAATGGAACAGCAGCCTGGTGCTGGCGCTCGCGTACAACGGCGTGCTCGCCTCGGGCCTGGCATGGCTGCTGTGGAGCTGGCTGGTGGACCACCTGCCCGCGCAGGTGGCGGGCGTGTCCAGCCTGGTGATCCCGATCCTCGGCGTGCTGTTCGCGTGGTGGATCCTGCACGAGGCGCCGAGCGCCGCGGAGTGGACGGGCATCGTGCTGCTCGTCTCCGCGCTGGCGGCGGTGGGTCGCCGCGGGCGCCCTGCCGGCGCATAGTGGCCGCTCGCGCGGCGCGCGTCCGTATGGGAGGACAGGCACCCCGGGAGCGACGCCCATGCGCAAGGATGGCTTCTTCCGCTTCGTGACGATCGGCTTGCTGCTCCTGCCCGGCCTGGCCTGGGCACAGCATGCGCCACCGCCCCCACCGCCTCCGCCCCCGCCTCCGCCGCCCGAGCCGATCGCGCCGGTGCCGCAGCTGGAATTTGCCGACGGCACCTACCAGATGCTGTACGCGCCGATGACCTGGCAGATCGGCAACACCGGCGTGACGATCACCGTGCCCGCGGGCTTCGTCCACGACAACGCGAGCGTTCCGGCGCTGTTCTGGTCGGTGCTGCCCGCGCACGGCACGTACGGCAAGGCCGCGGTGGTGCACGACTACCTGTACTGGGCGCAGCCGTGCACGCGCCTGCAGGCCGACAACCTGCTGATGGTGGCGATGAAGGAAAGCGGCGTGCCGCTTGCCAAGCGCGCGGCGGTCTACCGCGGCGTGCGCCTGGGTGGCGGCGCCGCGTTCCGCGCGAACCGCGCGGCGCGCGATGCCGGTGGCGTGCGCGTGGTGCCGCCCGAATACCGCGAACTGCCGGCCACGGCGACCTGGGCCCAATACCTCGCGCGCTTGCGCGAAGCGGGCGTGCACGACCCCGAATTCCCGGACGGTGCCGACTATTGCCGGTACGGCGACAGCGTCGACGTGCCGTTCGTGGCGGTGGACGAGCCGGGCTGACCGCCACGGGGCACTCCGGCGGTGTGCCAAGATGGCGCATCCAGCGCCGGGGAGGGCGCCGCCGATGATCGAAGTCGAAGGACTCTGCAAGCAGTACGACCGCCTCGCCGCCGTGCGCGATCTTTCGTTCGCGGTGCGCCCGGGCGAGATCATGGGGCTGGTCGGGCCGAACGGCGCCGGCAAGACCACCACGCTGCGCTGCATCACCGGCATCATTCCGGCGACGTCGGGCACGGTGCGCGTGAACGGCGTGGACCTCGCGCAGGATCCCGCGGGCGCCAAGCGCCAGCTCGCGTTCATGCCGGACGAGCCGCGGCTGTTCGAACACCTGACGGTGATGCAGCACCTGAACTTCGTCGCGCGCCTGTACGGCGTGCCCGATTTCGAGGCGCGCGCGCTGCCGATCCTCGCCGAGCTGGAGATGGCGGACAAGCGCGACCTGCTGCCCGGCGAGCTATCGCGCGGCATGAAGCAGAAGCTGGTCATCGCCTGCGGGCTGCTGCACGGGCCGAAGGTGGTGATCTTCGACGAGCCGCTGACCGGCCTCGACCCGGGCGGCATCCGCCGCATGAAGCTGGTGATGAAGCGGCTGGCCGCCGATGGCGCGGCGGTGATCCTGAGCTCGCACATGCTCGGCCTGATCCAGGAGGTGTGCACGCACCTGTTGATCCTCAAGGCCGGCATGAAGGTCGCCGACGGCAGCGTGGCGGAGATCCAGGCGCGCTATCTCGGCGATGGCGGCGGCAGCCTGGAGGACGTGTTCTTCCGCGCCACCGGCGACGGCGACGGCGACGGCGAGGCCGCCACCGCGGCGGCGCGCGGCGAATGAACGCGACAGCGGCAACGCCCGCCCCGCGCGGCACCGGCTCGCCGTGGAGCGCCTGCGTCTACCAGCAGGCGATGTCGATCCGCAACGCGGTCGTGCAGCGCGTGCTGCGGCTGAAGCAGCCGAAATACCTGGCCGGCGCGGTCGCCGGCGCGCTGTATTTCTACTTCTTCCTGTTCCGGCACGCGTTCCGCGGGAATGCGCGCGACGGCGGACCCGACCTCGAGCGCGCCGTCGGCTGGCTGCACGACCCGGCGATCGCGCCGCTGGTGCTGGGCGCGGCCGCGTGCGCGCTGCTGGTTGCGATGCTGGCGACCTGGCTGCTGCCGGGCGAGCGCAGCGCGCTGGCCTTCAGCGAGGCGGAAGTCGCCTTCCTGTTCCCCGCGCCGATGACGCGCTCGCAGCTGGTGCGCTACAAGCTGCTGCGTTCGCAGCTCGCGATCCTGGTGTCGTCGGTGCTGCTGACCGTGGTGCTGCGGCGAGGCGGCGCGTTCGGCGGCAATCCGTGGCTGCACGCCATCGGCTGGTGGATCGTGCTGTCGACGGTGCGCATGCACTTCATCGGCGCATCGTTCGCGCGCGAGCGCTTGCGCGGCGAAGGCCGCCTGGCCTGGCTGCGCGGCGCGGGCGCGGGCGCCCTGGTGCTGGCGGCCGCCATCGCGCTGGCCTGGTGGGTGCGCACGCACGTGCCGCCGCCGCCCGCCGGCGAAGCGATGCTGCCCTGGGCGCGGCAGGTGCTGGCGCTGCCGGCGCTCGCCATCGTGCTGTGGCCGCTGAAGCTGGTGGTCGCGCCGATGCTGGCGCCCGACGCGATGGCGTTCTGGCGGGCGGTGCCCGCCGCGCTCGCGGTGATGGCGCTGCATTTCCTCTGGATCGTGCGTTCGGACGCCAGCTTCGAGGAGGCCGCGATCGCGCATTCGCGCAAGCGCGCGCGCCTGGTCGAGGCGAAGCGCGAGGGCCGGCTCGGGTTCGAGGCGCTCAGGCCCGCGAAGAAGCGTCCCGCGCCGTTCCGGCTCGCGCCGACGGGCTTCCCGCCGGTGGCGATGCTGTGGCGCAACCTCCTCGCGGTGGGCACGACGCGGCTGCGCAGCTACGGTGCCATCGCCGCGGTGCTGCTGCTGGGCGAAGCGTGGATCGCGCGCGATCCGCAGTTGCGCCCGATCCTCAAGGTGTTCTTCGGGCTCGGCCTGGGCATCGGCGGCTGGCTGCTGGTCGTCGGGCCGATGTTCGTGCAGCGCTCGCTGCACCGCGTGCTCGCGCACATGGACATGCTGAAGGCGACGCCGTTGCCCGGCTGGCAGCTCGCGCTGGGCGAGCTGCTCATGCCGATGCTGATGCTGGCGGCGGCGGAATGGCTGCTGCTGGCCATGACGCTGCTCGCGGTGCTGCTGGGCGGCGTGCAGGTGGTGCCGCCGGCCACCGCGGTCGCGGGCGCGCTCGGCGCCGCGCTGCTCGTGCCGCCGTTGTGCGGACTGCTCATGTGCCTGCCCTTCGCCGGGCTGCTGCTGTTCCCCGCGTGGACCGGCGGCGGCCGCGGCGGCGGCGTCGAGGTGATGGGGCAGCGGATGATCTTCTTCGGCGGCTACCTGCTGGTGCTGGCGGTCACCCTGCTGCCGGCGCTGCTGCTGGGCGGCATCGTGGCCGCCGCGCTCTACTGGCTCGCGGGGCCGGTGGGCGCGCTGCTGGCCGGCGCGCCGGTGGCGGCGGCGGTGCTCGCGGCGGAACTCATGATCGCCGTTCGCTGGCTGGGCCGCCGGATCGAGCGCTACGACCTGTCGCGGGAACAGGCCTGACCGGGTGCTGCGGGCGCACGGCGCGCAGCACGTCGGTGGCGACGCGCCCGCGGCCGGACTCCTTGGCGACGTAGCACATGCGATCGGCGGCCTCGATGACGTCCTCGGCTTCCAGGCCTTCGCCGCTGAACTCGATCAGTCCCGCGCTCGCGCCCAGCCGGTAGCCGAAGCCCTGCCAGGCGAAACGGAACTGTTCGACCGCCTCGATCAGCTTGCGCGCGACGATGCCGGCCTGCTGCACGTCGGTGTTCTCGAGCAGCGCCGCGAATTCGTCGCCGCCGATGCGCGAGAGCGTGTCGCCCTCGCGCAGCTGCCGGCGCAGCGCCGTCGCCAGCTGCCGCAGCAACTCGTCGCCGGCGACATGGCCGCCGCTGTCGTTCACGGCCTTGAAGCGGTCTAGGTCGAGGTAGAGCAGCGCATGCCGGCAGCCCAGCCGCCCCGCGCTGTCGAGCGCGCGTTGCAGTCGCGTCTCGAGCACGCGCCGGTTGAGCAGGCCGGTGAGCGGATCGTGGTTGGCGTGCCACGACAGCTCGCGCGACAGCCGCGTGGCCGCGGTGACGTTGCGGAACGTGAGGATGTAGCCCAGCCGCTGGCGCTTGTCGTCCTGGATCTCCGCGACCGCGCCGTCGACCAGGATCACGTGGCCGTCGCGGCGTACCAGCGACATCACGTCGTCGCGGTCGCGGAAGCCGGCGCGCAGCGGATCCACGCCGATGCCGCCGGCATCGACCAGGCGCACCACCTCGGCGATGTTGCGCGCCAGCGCTTCGGCACCGGTCCAGCCCGTCAGGTGCGTCGCCACCGGGTTGAGGCTGGTGATGCGCCCGTCCGGATCGGTGACCGCGACGCCGTCGGCGATCGCCGCCAGCGCGCCCTGCGCGCGCTGCAGCGCTTCGCGCAGCGCGTCGTTCTCGCGACGCGCTTGCGCGAGGGCGAGGGCCGGATCGCTGGCGCCCGGCCCGGCCTGCGGCGGGGGCAGCTCGTGGGGGAGCATGGATGGCACGCTAGGGGGCGGATCGGTAAGGGCAGGTGAGCGTCGCCTGCGGCATGCACGGAATCGGCGTGATCGCGATTCCAGTTCCCGGTCAGTCCGGACCGGCCAGCGCGGCCTGGCTCAGCGTGAGGTCGGTGGGCGCCGTGGTGCGCGCGCGCGCTTCGGGCGTTGCCACCGCGTCGCTGAAGGCCGCGCCGACTTCGATGTCCATCGGCGTGCCGGCGGCGGTGGTGCGGACCGGCGGCGCCGTGGACACGGGCTCCGAGGCCTGGTGTTGCAGCGCGGCGATCATCACGGCCATGACCCGGCCGAACGCGCTGCGTGTTTCGTCGGTGCGCGGCGCCGCGGACGCTTGCTGCGATGGCGTCGCTTCCGCCGATGCGCTCGCCGCGCGCGGCGCTGCCTGCGCCTGCCCTTGGGCGAGGCACGCGCCCGGTGCGCACAGCGCGGCAGCCAGCAGCAGGAAAGTCGAAACGCGGTGCATGGTCCGATGTCCCTGGATGCGCCCGTGCATCCCTCGCCACGAAGGCTACCGGCGCGCACCTCCGCAGCCGCGTGAAAAGCGCGGCGCAGCGCTGAACGGCGCCTGACATCGCGCGGCTGCGCGGCGGACACGGAAAAAAGACGGCCCCGTGAAGGGGCCGTTCAAATCCCTCAGTTCCCTGGGGGTTCGCCCGGGGATCAGTAGCCGAGGACCTGGGTGATCAGGCCCGTCGCGAGCTGCACCAGCAGGTATTCGTCGCTGCTGTTGCCGTACGGGCGCACCCACTGGTAGCCGTACGGCGGCTGCGACAGGCCGTAGGCGCGGTAGTCGTCCACGTAGTAGCGCGGCTGCAGGTAGACCACCGGCACGCGCTGGCCGCGGCGGAACGACTGCTTGTACCAGCCGAGGTGGCGGCCGTTGTCGTGGCGGTAGACCGGGCGGCGGTCGTGGTCACGGTCGCGCCAGTCGCGATGGTCGCGGCGATCGTGATGGTCGCGGCGATCACGGTCGCGATCGCGGTCGTGGCCGTGGCGATCCTGCGCCCAGCGCGGGCCCTGCGGCGCCGGCGACGGGGAGGCGATCGCCAGTGCGGGGGACAGCGCGAGGGCGATGGTGGCGGCAAGCATCAGGCGTTTCATGGCGGTCTCCTTGGATCACATGCCTTGCGGCACGATGTCATCCTGGAACCGCGTGCATGAAGCGCCGCCGAACCTGGCGGACCTGCGCGGAGTGCGTTCAGTCAGCGCGGGGCCTGTGGTTCATGCGCCGTCGACGCGGCGCTCACGCTCAAGCGACGCGCACTCGCGCGCTCAGGCGCCGACGCGCCGGCGTTCCGCGTCGATGTCGTGCACGGCGCGGACCTCGATGCAGCCCGTCGTGGCCCACGGGAATTCCGATGCGATGCGCACGGCCTCGTCCATGTCGGCGGCCTCGATCAGATTGAAGCCGCCGAGCAGCTCGCGCGTCTCCGCGAACGGCCCGTCCGTGACCGAGACCTTCCCGCCGCGGATGCGCACCGATTTGGCGCCGGCGGCCGGCTCGAGCTGCTGCGACTGCAGCAGCTTGCCCTCGGCGCGGAGCTCGTCGGCGTGCACGAAGCAGTCGTGCATCATCGCGTCGTAGCGCCCGGGGGGCAGGGCGCCCGCGCGCTCGGCGTCGTTGTAGACCAGCAGCAGGAATTGCATCCGGGGCGCTCCGGGTGGGACCGGCCCCGATTATGCCCGCCATGTCGAATCCGCGCGCCCTGGCGCGTCGGGCAGGCATGGATGGTGTAATGGCCCCATGGCCATCCCCCGCGAGACCCCCGGCGTCCGCGCCAGCATCGAAGCCGCCTGGCGGGCGGAGTCGGCGCGCGTGGTCGCGGTGCTCGTGCGGATGCTGCGCGACGTGGATCTCGCCGAGGAGCTCGCGCAGGACACGCTGGTCGCGGCGCTCGAGAAGTGGCCGCGCGACGGCGTGCCCGACAATCCCGGGGCGTGGCTGATGGCCGCCGCGAAGAACCGCGGCATCGACCATCTCCGGCGCAGCCGGCTGCTGCAGCGCAAGCACGAGGAGCTCGCGTTCGAGCTGGCGTCGGCGCACGAGGACGCGCCGCGCCCCGAGGACGGCGCCGACGATGCGGTCGGCGACGACCTGCTGCGGCTGGTGTTCATCGCCTGCCACCCGAAGCTCTCGCGCCAAGCGCAGGTGGCGTTGACCCTGCGGCTCCTCGGTGGACTCGCCACCGACGAGATCGCGCGCGCCTTCCTGGTGCCGGAAGCGACGATCGCGCAGCGCATCGTGCGCGCGAAGCGCACCCTGGGCGAGTCCGACGCGGCGTTCGAGGAGCCGCGCCAGGTGGACCTGCACGCGCGGCTGGATCCGGTGCTGGCCGTGCTGTACCTGGTGTTCAACGAAGGCTATGCGGCCACGGCCGGCGACGACTGGATCCGGCCGCAGCTGTGCGCGGAAGCGATGCGGCTGGCGCGCCTCGTCGCGGGCCTCGTGCCCGCGGAGGCGGAAGCGCACGGGCTGCTCGCGCTGATGGCGCTGCAGGCTTCCCGGCTGCAGGCGCGCGTGGCCGACGATGGCACGCCGATCCTGCTCGCCGACCAGGACCGCGCACGCTGGGACCATGCGCTGATCGCCGAAGGGCTGGAGGCGCTGGCACGCGCGCAGGCGCTCGATGCGGCAGGCGGACCCTATGCGCTGCAGGCGGCGATCGCGGCCTGCCATGCGCGCGCGCCGTCGGCCGCGGAGACCGACTGGGCGCGGATCGCGGCGCTGTACGCGACGCTCGCGGAGGTCGCGCCGTCGCCGGTCGTGGAGCTCAACCGCGCGGTCGCCGTGGCGATGGCCGAGGGGCCGGAAGCCGGGCTCGCCCTCGCCGATGCGATCGCCGGTGCGCCGGCGCTGAAGCACTACCACCTGCTGCCGGCGGTGCGCGGCGACCTGCTGGCGAAGCTGGGGCGGAGCGCCGAGGCGCGCGCGGAGTTCGAGCGCGCGGCGGGGCTGGCGCGCAATGCGCGCGAGCGCGCCCTGCTGCTGGCGCGCGCGGCCGCGGCTACGGCGTAGGGTCGTCCTTCGCGGCGTCCAGGAGGTAGGGCTCGACCTTGCCCTTGAGCTTCATGGTCATCGGGTTGCCGCGGCGGTCCAGCGACTTGCCCGCGACGACGCGGATCCAGCCCTCGCTGATGCAGTATTCCTCGACGTTGGTGCGATCCACGCCGTTGAAGACGATGCCGACGCCGCGCTGCAGCAGGTCGGCGTCGTGGAAGGGGCTGCGCGGGTCCAGCGAGAGGCGGTCGGGAAGGGTATCGGTCATGGCGCGATTCTAGCGCAGCGCGCCCCGCGTTCACGCGCCGCGGCCGGGCGCCTGCCTAGGATCGCGGCGATGGACCGCCCGCCGACCCCGGCGCAACGCTATGGCGACCTGTTCGTCGCGGTGCAGACCGCACGCGTGTTCGCCGACAGCAAGACCTTCGTGGACTGCGCGCCGCGGCGGCGCCCCGAGGCCATCCTCGACGAATACCGCGCCCGGCGCGATGCGCCGGGCTTCGACCTCGCGCGCTTCGTGCACGCGAACTTCGCGGTGCAGCGGCCGCCGCCCAGCCATTACGTCTCCGATCCGGGGCAGACGCTGGTGCAGCACATCGACGGGCTGTGGGACGTGCTGACGCGCGACCCCGCCGCGCATCCCGCGCACGGCTCGCTGCTGCCGCTGCCGCTCCAGTACGTGGTGCCGGGCGGGCGCTTCGGCGAGGTCTGCTACTGGGATTCCTACTTCACGATGATCGGCCTCGCCGAAAGCGGGCGGCACGACCTGCTGCGCGCGATGGTCGACGACTTCGCGTACCTGGTGGACCGCTACGGGCACGTCCCCAACGGCAACCGCACGTATTACCTCAGCCGCTCGCAGCCGCCGGTGTTCGCGCTGATGGTCGCGCTGGCCGCCCGCCATCGCCTCGCCGATCCGCTGCCGTACCTGCCGCGGCTGGTCCGCGAGCATGCGTTCTGGATGGACGGTGGCGATGCGCTGCGCCCGGGCGAAGCGGCGCTGCACTGCGTGCGCATGCCCGACGGCGCGTTGCTCAACCGCTACTGGGATGCGCTCGACGTGCCGCGCGAGGAGGCCTACGCGGAGGACCTGGCGACCGCGGCCGCGCAGGTCGCGCGCCCGGCGGCGGAGGTCTACCGCGAGCTGCGCGCCGCGGCGGCGTCGGGCTGGGACTTCAGTTCGCGCTGGTACGACGAGGGCGCCGGCCTGCCCGGCACGCGCACCACGAGCATCGTGCCGGTGGACCTCAACGCGTTCCTGTTCGCGCTGGAATCGCTGGTGTCCCGGCTGTCCGCCGCCGCGGGCCGCGCCGGCGACGCCGCCGCGTTCGCGGCCGCGGCGCACGCGCGGCGCGCGGCGATGCAGCGCTGGCTGTGGGACGAGCCCGCCGGCGCCTTCCTCGACTACGACCTGCTGCGCGATCGCCGCCGCACGGCGCTCACCGGCGCCAGCGCGGCGCCGTTGTACGTGGGCCTGGCGACGCCGCGGCAGGCGCGCCGCACTGCCGACGCGCTGGCCGCGCGCCTGCTGCTGCCGGGCGGCCTCGCCGCGACGCGTGCGCGCAGCGGCGAGCAATGGGACAGCCCCAATGGCTGGGCGCCGCTGCACTGGCTCGCGATCGCCGGTTGCCGGCGCTACGGACTGCACGCGATGGCCGACGAACTCCGCCGCCACTGGCTGGCCACCGTCGGCACCCTGTATCGCCGCGAGGCGAAGCTGGTGGAGAAGTACGCACTGGTGCATGCGCCCGAACGCGCCGCCGGCGGCGGCGGCGGCGAGTATCCGCTGCAGGACGGCTTCGGCTGGACCAACGGCGTGACCCGCCGCTTGCTGCACGAAGCGCCGGGCGATCCCGCGCACGGGGCGCGCGCCGGCCGGACGCGGGGCTAGACTGCGTTCATCCGGCGGTTGGCCCGTCCGGGCAGCCAGGGGAAACACGATGTCGATCCGTCGGGAACTGTTCGCTGGCGAAGTCCTGTACCGGCAGGGCGACCCGTCGGATTGCGCGTGGCTGATCGAACGCGGCCAGGTCGAACTCGTCTCGGTGCAGGGCCGCCGCACCACGCGGCACGGGCTGCTCGGCGCCGGCGAGCTGATCGGCGAGCTGGGCCTGATCGACGGCGCGGCCCGCAGCGCCACCGCGACCGCGCGCAGCGACTGCGCGCTCCTCGCCATCGAGCGCGCGCAGTTCCTGGAGCGCCTGCAGGCGGGCGATCCGATCCTGCGCACGCTGGTCGACAGCCTGCTGCAGCGGATCCGCGGCCTGGTGGCGACCTTGCCCGCCGAGGCGGCGCTGCCGGCCGAGGACGTGCCCTGCGACGATCCGACCGAGCGCACCGGCATCGACAAGATCCGCCTCGAGGCGCAGCTGCGCGAAGCGCTCGACGCGGGCACGCTCGAGGTGCGCTACCAGCCGATCTACGACATCGCCGCGCGCCGCGTCGCCGGTTACGAGGCGCTGGTGCGCTGGGCGCTGGAGGGGCGAGGCCCCGTGTCGCCGGCCGAGTTCATCCAGCTCGCGGAGGAAACCTCGCTGATCGTGCCGGTGGGCGAGTACGTGCTCGACCGCGTCGTCGCCGTGCTGCAGGCGCTGCGCGACGGCGGCGCCGACCCGCTGCCGTCGATCGCGGTGAACCTTTCGGCGCGCCAGCTCGTCGAGCCCGGCATGGCGCGGCAGATCGTCGCCCGCGCCGAACGCAACCGGCTCCCGCCGGGCGCGCTCAAGCTCGAGGTCACCGAGAGCCGCATGCTCGACTACGCGCCCGTCGCCGCGGTGATGGCGCATTGCCGCGAGCACGGGCTGCCGTTCGCGCTCGACGATTTCGGCACCGGCTATTCCAACCTCACCCACCTCCATGCGCTGGACTTCGAATACATCAAGGTGGACCAGGCGTTCGCGCGCCACATGTTCGACAGCCCGCGCGCGATGAAGATGGTCGAGGCGATCGTGGCCATGGCGCACGCGCTGGAGGCGAAGGTCATCTGCGAGGGCGTGGAGACCCGCGAGCAGCTGGCGCGGCTGCGCGAGCTCGGCGTGGAGTACGCCCAGGGCTACCTGATCGGCCAGGCGGCCACGACGGGCGCGGTGCTGTCGGGGGAGGCGGCGGCAGCGGGCGAAGC
>JBDZUW010000020.1:19212-26548 GCA_040255375.1 Luteimonas sp.
CAATGCAACCGGCAGGCGCCTTGTCGTCTCAATGGTCCCCGAACCCCAACCTTCCAGGGCACCCCAATGAACTTCGAACTGCTCATCCCGATCAGCTTCTTCGCCTGCATCGCCTATGCCATCAAGGTCGTCGTCGACGCCGGCGTGCGCCGCAGGATGGTCGAATCCAGCGGCTCGCAGGACCTCGTCCGCGCCATGCTGCAGGGCGAGGCCGAGCGCAACCGCCACGGCTCGCTGCGCTGGGGCGTGATCCTGGTCGCGCTCGCGATCGGCTTCGGCATCGTCGACGCCGGACGCTGGGACGAACTCACGCCCGCGGTGCTCGCGATCCTGCTCGGCGCGACCGGTCTCGGCAACCTCGCCTACTACGCGATCGCGCGCAGGCAGGGCGGCTGAGGCCCCCGGCCTCCGCGGGAACGCGCCTTGCGCAGCGCCACCGCCACAGCAACGCCCGCACCGGCGGCCGTCGGCGACGACGACCGCCGGCTCGTGGCCGACGTGCTGGCCGGCCGCGCGGACGCGTTCGAGCAGTTGGTGCGCGAGCACCAGGGCCTGTGCTGGCACATCGTGCAGCGCATGGTCCGCCATCCGGAAGACACCCGCGAGCTGTGCCAGGAAACCTTCCTGCGCGTGCACCGCAGCCTGCACCAGTACCGCTTCGACGCGCCGCTGAAGTCGTGGATCGCCCAGGTCGCATGGTCGATCGCGCGCCGCCACCTCGAGCGCAAGCGCATTCCCCTCGTGGACGCGGTGGACGACGAGGGCGCCTCGATGCTGGACAACATCGGCGACGGCCACGACCTCGAGGGCGCCGTCGGCGACGGCCAGGTACAGGCGCGCCTGCATGCCGCGATCGAGCGCCTGCCGCCGGTGCAGCGCACCGTCCTCACCCTCTACCACCTCGACGAAGTGCCGATCGGCGAGATCGCGCGCATCACCGGCCTCGCCGAGGGCACCATCAAGAGCCACCTGTTCCGCAGCCGCAAGCGCCTGCGCGAACTGCTGGACGCCAGCCTGGGAGCCGTCGCATGAACATCGATCCGCGCGAATGGGAACTGCAGGAACGCGCCATGCGCGAAGACCCCGCATGTCGCGAGGTCGCCAGCGCGTTGCGGCGCTCGCCGGGCGAACCGCCCGCGGACTTCGCCGCATCCATGGCGGCGATGGTGGCCGGCGGCGCCGAAGCCGGCCGCGCGGGCGCCGCCACGCCGGCGCGCGAAGGGGAGATCGAGCGATGGCTGGTCGGCGTGCTCTCGGCGCTGCTCGGCCTTGTCGGCATCCGCGTGCTGGCGGGCACGGCGCGCGAGTGGCTCGGCGGCTTCGATGCGTTCGCGGCGATGCTCGGCGGCCCCACCGCGTTGAACTGGGCGTTTGCCGCCGCCGCGTGCGTGGCGCTGTCGTGGGCGTTCACGCAGGGCGCGCTGCGCACGGGCGTGTCGCGGCGTTGAACTCCCCGTTCGCGCCGGCTGCCGCGGGCCCGGCGCGGCTCAGGTGGCGGGGGCGTTCGGATCCGGCGGGCGGACGCGCGACGACGGCTCCGGCGGGGTGGGATTCGGGAGCCGCTGCACGGCGGACACGCGGTCGACCCAGAGATAGCCGTTGCCGCCGGATTCGCGTTCGATCCTCGCGACGGCGTTGAGGCCCTCGACGCCGTCCGGATCGTAGAAGGACTGCATCGTCGGCGTCATGGTGACGATGCCGCGCATCGTCGTGCCGTCGTCGAGCCGCACTTCCACGCGGCTGTCCTGCGGGAGCTGGCGCGCGACCTCTTCCAGGCGCGCGATCGCGGCCGGATCCACGTGGACGCGCGGCGCCTCGCGGCTCATGCCGCGCCCGGCCTCGGCGCCGGCTCCGGCGTCGCGTCGAAGCGCCGCGCGTAGTCGCGCTCGCGCGCGATCCGCTCGACCTCGCCGTCGGCGAGGCCCGGTGCGGCGTAGACCGCATACGCGATGTCGCCACCGCTGCGGCCGACGTGGTGCAGTTCGTAGCGCGCACGCCCCGCGCCCGTGTTTTCAGGGTAATGGAGCGGCGGCGCGTCGCGCGCCATGTCCATCTCGCTGTTGTCGACCGTGCCGCCCACGAACAGTGCGCGCATCCGGAACCTCGCCTCGTCGTATGCCTGCCGTCAGGGTCGCGGATGGAATGTTGGCGCCGGGTCAAGCCCGCGTTACGGATTGCGGAAGCGCCGGTAGAATCGCCGCGGTGAGCGTTCCCGACCCCGCCCTCGAAAGCCTCTTCCTGCCGTTCCAGGAGGGCGCGATCGCGTGGCCGGCCGCCGGCGGCGCGCTGTTCATGGGCGCGCGCGCCGGGCGCGCGCTGCATGCGCGGCCCTGGCCGGGCCTGGTGTGCGAGCAGGCCTGGAAGCCGGAGGTCGATGCGCTGCATCGCGCCGGGTTCGAGGCCGGGCCGGCGGTACCGGACGACGCCCGCTTCCCGCTGGTGCTGCTGCTGCCGCCGCGCCAACGCGAGCACGCGCGGGCCCGCTTCGCGCAGGCGCTGCGCCGGCTCGCGCCCGGCGGCACGCTGGTGGCGGCCATGCCCAACAAGGAAGGCGCGCGCACCGGCGAGGCGGACCTCGGGCAGCTGGCGGGCGCGCTGCAGACGCGGTCGAAGCATCACTGCCGCGTGTTCTGGACGGCGCCGCTGCAGGCGCCAGCCGATCCCGCGCTGGCGGCGCAATGGGAGGCGCTCGATGCGCCGCGCCGGATCGTGGACGCGGAGGTGCCGGGCGGCGGCTTCCTGACGCGTCCGGGCGTGTTCGCCTGGGACCATGTCGATGCCGCGTCGCGGCTGCTGGCCGCGCACCTGCCCGCGGACCTGCATGGCGATGTCGCCGACCTGGGTGCCGGCTGGGGCTATCTCGCGATGCAGGTGCTCGCGCGCTGCCCGCGCGTCGCATCGCTCGACCTGCACGAAGCCGACGCGCGGGCGCTCGATCTCGCGCGCGCCAACGTGGCGGCCGTGGCCGCGTCGCGGGAAGCCGGCGCCGCGGCCGGCCGCGCCGGAGCCGCGATCCGTTTCCACTGGAGCGACGTCGCCATCGGCATCGACCAGCGCCGCTACGACGCGATCGTCTGCAATCCGCCCTTCCATGCGCAGGGGGCCGGCGAGCGCGTCGATCTCGGCCGCGCGTTCATCGCCGCGGCCGCGGACGCGCTGCGCCCCGGCGGTCGCCTGTGGCTCGTCGCCAACCGGCACCTGCCGTACGAGGCCGCGCTCGCCGGCCGTTTCGATTCGCCGCGCGAAGCCGCGAGCCGCGATGGCTTCAAGGTGGTCGAGGCGCGCGCGCGATGAAGCTCGTGAAGACCATCGCCAACCTCGGCTACGGCAGCCGCAAGGACGTCGCGCGCATGTTCCGCGAGGGCCGGATCACCGACGCCGCCGGCGAAGTGCTGTACGCCGACGACGCGCCCGCGCACGCCGACGTGCGCATCGACGGCGAGCCGCTCGATCCGCCGCAGGGCCTGGTGCTGATGCTGCACAAGCCGGTGGGTTACACCTGCTCGACGCGCGACCCCGGCCGCATCGTCTACGACCTGCTGCCGCCGCGCTTCCGCCACCGCTCGCCGCTGCTGTCGACCGTCGGCCGGCTCGATCGCGACACCAGCGGCCTGCTGCTGCTCACCGACGACGGTGCGCTGCTGCACCGGATCACCGCGCCGAAAGCGAAGCTCGCCAAGCGCTACGAGGCAGTACTCGCGTCGGACCTGCGCGGCGACGAGGCCGCGCTGTTCGCGAGCGGCACGCTGCAACTCGAATCCGACGACACGCCGCTGGCGCCCGCGCGACTCGAAGTGGCGGATGCGCGCCACGCGACCCTGGTGCTCACCGAGGGGCGCTACCACCAGGTGCGGCGGATGTTCGCGGCCGTCGGCAACCACGTCGAGGCGCTGCACCGCAGCCAGGTCGGGGGCCTCGCGCTCGGCGACCTCGCGCCTGGCCACTGGCGCCTCCTCACCGACGCCGACCTCGCCGCCCTTTTCGCCTGAGGCGCCTCAGTCGAAGAGGGCGCGCCAGCCGGCGGGGCCCAGGCGGCGCAGGGTCTCGATGTTGCGGTCGACGATCGCGTCCGGGTCCGGGAACGCCGCGACCGCGCGCGCAACGCTGTCCTCGCGGAGCAGGTGCAGGGTCGGGTAGGGCGAGCGGTTGGTGAAGTTCTCGATATCGTCTGGATGCGTCCCCGCGAACTGGTAGGCGGGGTGGAAGCTGGCGACCTGGATCACGCCCTCCAGCCCGAGTTCCGCCACCAGCGCGTCGGCCTCGTCGAGGAAGTCGTTGTAGTCGAGGAAGTCGCCGAGCACCCACGGGTGGACCAGCAGGGTCGTGTCGGTCTCGTCGGCGGGCGTGTCGCGCAGGCGCAGCAGCTCCGTCCCCAGGTCCTCCAGCAGGGCCTCCGGGGTGCGCGCCTCGCTCAGCGCGAAGCGCACCTGGCCGCGGACGTGCACGGCCTTCGCGAACGGGCACAGGTTCAGGCCGATCACCGCGTTCTGCAGCCAGCGGACGGTCTCGGCGATGGGGTCGGGTGCGGCCATGCGCGCAGGGTAGCCGATGCGGGCGGCATGCCCCATGCTGGCGGCATGGAAGCGGGGAACACGGTCGGGGCGATGGACGATCGCAAGCGGCGCCAGCGGCTGCGGGCGGTCGCGATGATGCTCGCCTGCGTGGGCGTGTTCTCGCTGATGGACGCGGTGCTGAAGACGCTGTCCGCGCATTACCCGCCGTTCCAGGTCGCCTCGCTGCGCGGCGCCGCGTCGCTGCCGTTCCTGCTGGCCTGGGCGGCCGCGACGACCGGACTGCGTCCGCTGCTGCGCGCACGCTGGCCGCTGCACCTGCTGCGCGGCGCCATCGGCATCCTGATGATGGCCGCGTTCGTGTACGCGCTGCGCACGCTGCCGCTGTCGACGGCGTACGCGATCTTCTTCGTCGCGCCGCTGCTGATCACCGCGCTGTCGGTGCCGTTCCTGCACGAACACGTCGGTCCGCGCCGGTGGACCGCGATCGCGGTCGGTTTCGCCGGCGTGCTGGTGGTGCTGCGCCCGGGGTTCGGCGGCGTCGCCAGCGCGGCCGGCGCCGCGGTGCTGCTGGCGGCGTTCGGCTACGCCGTGTCGGCGATCACCGTGCGCGTGCTGGCGCGCACCGATTCCACGCAGGCGATGGTGCTCTGGCTGATGGTGCTGATGGCCGCGGGCGCCGGCGCGCTGGCGCTGCCCGACTGGCGGCCGATCCGCGCCGAGCACGCCTGGCTGATCGTCGTGCTCGGCAGCGCGGGGGCGATCGCCCAGTACCTGATCACGGAAGCGTTCCGCCTGGGCGAAGCCTCGCTGCTCGCGCCGCTGGAGTACACCGCGCTGGTGTGGGGCGTGCTCTGGGACGCGACGCTGTGGGGCGTGCTGCCCGACGGCGCCACCTGGGTGGGCGCCGCGATCATCGTCGCCAGCGGGCTCTACCTCGTGCGCCGCGAAGGCGCACGTGCCGTGGCGGCGCCGCCGCCGTAGCGCTTCTGGCAGGTCTCGCAGAAGAACGCGCGGCGCTGCGCGCGGCCGAGGTGCTTGCGATAGGTGAGCCGGGTGCCGTCGCGGGGGCAGTGCGTCTTCGTGTGCACCTGGTAGTGCTTCCTGAGCACGTAGGCCTTCTTCCATTCGAGGAAGTCGAAGCTGTACTCGCGCGCCTGCTTCACCAGCTCGCCGAGCTTGCGCGCGGGCAGCGCGCCGACCTCGCTCTCCGGGTGCACGCGGATGCGCCACAGCACTTCGTTCTTGATGATGTTGCCCACGCCGGCGAACAGGTCCTGGTCGAGCAGGGCGTCGGCAGCGATGACGTGCGGGCGCTCGCGCAGCTTCCTGCGCGCCTGCGCCGGGTCCCAGGCGTCGGCCATCACGTCGACGCTCCAGTCGTACACGTCGTCGAGCGGCTCCTCGATGAAGCGCACCGAGCAGGCGTACAGGTCGAGCTGGCCGTCGTCGAACACCAGGCGCACGCGCGGCGACACGCCTTCCTTCGGGTCGTCGATGCGGTAGCTTCCGAACAGCAGGAAGTGGATGCGCAGCGAGAAGTCGTCGAACGGCAGCAGGAAATGCTTTCCCCAGCTGCAGGCATCGCGCAAACGCAGCCCCTGCATGCGTTGCAGGGGCTGCTTGCTGTTGCCCGAGACCTCGCGGACGACGTGTCCGGCGAATCGCGCGGCCTGTTCCTTCAGGATGACGATGGACGGGCCTTCGGGCATGCGCAGAGCGGAGCACGGCTCCGCTCTACGGGGCGTGACGCGTCAGAAGCGCGCGCCCACGCCCACGCCGATCACGACGGGGTTCAGGTCGGCCTCGCCCACCTTGGCGCCGTCGACCGCGACGTCCGACTTGCCGTGCAGGTAACGCGCATCGGCGCGCGCGAACAGGTGCGGGGTGAAGTTGAGGTCCACGCCCACCGTCGCCATCGCGCCCTTCGGCGTGGTCATGCCGATGTGGTTGCCGGCGTACGGGCCGATGTTGTCCTGGTCTTCCTCGCTGATGTTGCTCTGGAAGTAGCCCAGGCCCACGAACGGGCGCACCGCCGCGTCGCCGTCGCGGAAGTGGTACTGCCCGCTCAGCGCCACGGGCTGCGAGCCGACCGTGCCGATCTTGCCGTCGGCGGCGGTGGTGACGCGATGCTGGAACTTCGACGCCGCGCCCCAGCCTTCGATCGCGACGTGGTCGTTGAGGTAGTAGCTCAGGCCGAGCGTCGCCGCGCCGGAGCCGTCGAACTCGGCCTTGCTGCCGGCGATGGTGCCGTCGCCGGTCGGCTCCTGGTGGGCGTAGCCGCCGACCACCGCGAAGCGCTTGCCCGAGGCGCCGGTGCCGGCGTCCTGCGCGAACGCGGGCGCGGCGGCCATGCCGCCGGCAAGGAGGCTGCCGAGCGCCAGGGCCAGGATGCGGGGGTTGCTGCGAATGGCTTGCATGGGAATCTCCTCGTTGGCTTTTCTGCGCCCTTGGGGAGTAGGGCGGCGCCACCGTAGCGAGGGCTGCATGAACCTCCCCGCGCACGCAACCTGACTGGGACGGGCGGAAACCGCTGTTTTCACGCTGCCTGCGCGCCGCATTGGCGCCGCCTTCGCGCTGGCGGCACAATGGAAGGTCCCGACACCCCACCGAGGCCCATCGGTCATGCCTGAGCTGAAGGAAGCGCGCGTCCCCGACATCGGCGGTTACGACGACGTGCCCGTGATCGAAGTGCTCGTCGCCGTCGGCGACACCGTCGCGAAGGACCAGGGCCTGGTCACGCTCGAATCCGACAAGGCGACGATGGAAGTGCCGGCGCCGTTCGCGGGCGTGGTGCGCGAGCTCAAGGTCAAGGTCGGCGACGC
>JBDZUW010000135.1:0-4798 GCA_040255375.1 Luteimonas sp.
GGCGCCGTGATCATGAAGATGATCAGCAGGACCAGCATCACGTCCACGAGGGGCGTGACGTTGATCTCCGACATCGGTGCGCCGCTCTGGCTACCTGTACTGAAGGCCATTGGCCGGACTCCGTGGGGCTGTTCGACGGTTTAGCGCTTGGCCGGCATCTCGCCGACGCGGGCGCCGGTGGCGAAGAAGTCGTGCAGGTCGTGCGCGAAGGTGTCGAACTTGTTGTAGGTGACGCGGTTCAGGCGGACGAAGAAGTTGTACGCCAGCACCGCCGGGATCGCCGTGAACAGGCCGAGGGCGGTCATGATCAGCGCCTCGCCGACCGGGCCGGCGACCGCGTCGATCGACGCCTGGCCGGTGGCACCGATGCGGATCAGGGCGCCGTAGATGCCCCACACGGTGCCGAGCAGGCCGACGAACGGCGCGGTCGAACCGACGGTGGCGAGCACGGTGAGGCCCGACTCCAGGCGCATCGACTCGCGGGTCACGCCCTGGCGCAGCGCGCGGTCCACGAACTCGGAGCGGTTCAGCGACTCGACCAGGCGCGAGCCCTCGTGGCGCTGGTGGTGCGCGGCCGCCTGGGCGGCGTCGAGCGCGATCTTGGAGAACGGCTCGCTGCGCGGCTGCTCTTCCATGTAGCGGATCGCGTCCTGCGCGTTCGGGGTTTCCCAGAACGTGCTGACGACGCGGTCGGCGCCACGGCGCAGCGACATGTTCTTGAAGAAGTTGATGACGATCCAGTAGATCGACATCGCCGACATCACGGTCAGGGTGATGAGCACGGCCCAGGACACCGCATAGGCGCCCGGATCGTTCATCATTTCGGTGAGCAGATGGTCGACGCCCATCTGCGTCAGGGCGGAAGCAGCATTGCCTCCGGTCGCAGCGGCGGCTTGGGTGGTTTCCTGCAGCATGACGCTTACCTTTGGGTTTTAGTGGTGGTGAGGGTGGAGCGGGGTGTTGCTGGAACGAGGTCCTGGCTGACCGGGTTGCCCGCGATCAGGACGGGGTGAAGACGACCGGGACGCGGACGCGACCGCCCACCTTCCTGCCGCCGGCGACGCCCGGGTTGAAGCGCCAGCGCTTGGCGGCCTTCACCGCTTCGCGATCGAGGTTGCGGTTGCCGCTGGAGGTCTCGACCTGCACGTCCGTGGCGTTGCCGCCCGCGTCGACGGTGATGACCAGGACGACCGTGCCGCCGATGTGGCGACGGTTCTCCTCCGGCGGGTAGCGCGGGGGATTCATGTTCTTGGACGAGATGTCCACCGTGGCGCCGATGTCGGCGACCGGGGCCGGCGGGGCCGGCGGGGCCGGCGGCGGCGCCTGCACGTCGACCGGGGACGGCTCGTCGAACACGACCGGCGGCTCTTCCGGCGGCGGCGGGATCGGGCTGGGCTGCGGCGGCGCGAGCTGCTTGATCTCCTGCGGCTTCGGCTGCTCCGGCGGCGGGGGCGGCGGCGGGGGCGGCGGCGGCGGCGGCTCGATGATCACCACGCGGGTCACGTCCTCGTCGGCCTTCTCCTGGCCGGGAGGGGCGACCGGGGCCAGCAGCAGCAGGAGCGCCGCAGCGTGGATCGCGATCACGAAGGAGAGACCGGTGATGCGCGGCCAGTTCAGGCCGGGATCGCCATCGTTCTTTTCGCTCGGCAGGTCTTGCGTCATGCGGGGGAAGCTCGGGTCTATTGGGCCGGGCTTCGCACCCGGAAATGTCGATCCGCGGCCGTTTCCGGCCGCGGGAATCTCTAAGCTTATACCAATCCGGAACCCCGGTACCAACGGGTTCCAAGGGGATTGAAACGGTTACTTCCCCCCGGCGAGCTTCTTCGCGCCCGCCGTGTCCTTGACGCCCTTCTCCAGGGCCTGCTGGGCTGCCGCCTTCGCCTCCGCCGTCTTCCCGGCCTCGGCATAGAGCTTCGCCAGGTTCAGGGCGGCCTCGCCGTCCGCGGCCATCGGGATGGCGCGCTTGTACATCTCGATGGCGGTGGCGTTGTCTTCGTTGTAGTACGCGCGCTGCCCCAGGACCATGTAGTCCTTGGACAGCTCGGCGCTCGCCGGGATGATGCCCTTGGCGACGCCGTCCTCGATCACCCTGACGGCGTCCTTGTCGCGGTCGCCGTTGATGTAGCTGACGTAGAGGGCGCGGTATTCGTCCTTGGTGGTCAGCATGCCCTTCTGCTGGGCCTGGCCGAGCAGCTCCATCGCCTTCTCGGGCTTGTCGGCCGACTGGTAGGCGGCGACGGCGCGCATCAGCAGCTGCTTGTCGTCGGGCTTGGCGGCGAGCTGGCTGGTATAGAACGCAGCCGCGTCGTCGAAGCGCTCCATGCCCATCAGGATGCCGCCCTTCAGGTTCAGCGCATCCGGCTTCTCCGACTTGGTCTCGGACATGAAGCGGTCGAGCGTCGCCAGCGCCTCCGGGAAGCGGTCCATGCCGTACTGGATGACGGCGAGGTTGAACATCGCGGTGTAGTGGTCGTCGTTGGCCAGGCCGTTGGCGGCCAGCGCCTTCGCGAAGTAGTCGGCGGCGGCGGCCTGGTCGTCCTTGTCGGCGGCGGCGCTTCCGGCCAGCAGGAAGGCGAAGCTCTTCTCGTAGGCGTTCGACGAAGCGTCGTTGCCGATGGCGAGCGCCTGCGCGATCGTGCCGTCGTCGTCCTGCTTCTGGTAGGTCTCCTGCAGCTTCTGCAGCTTCTTCAGGCCGGAGCGGCTGGCGGTGGTCTCGGGCGACTCGCGGGTCGCCAGCGGATACAGCGCCGGCTTCTCCTCGGCCTTGGCGTTCTTCCCTTCCTTCGCGGCGCGGCGCGCTTCGCGCTTGGCGTGCTCGCTCTGGACCTCGACGGTCTTGACCTGCTGGTCCTGGCCGACGGCCCGGGCCACGCCGGGAGCGGCGACGGCGATGAGAAGGACGGCCGCGATGGCGGCAGCGAGCGGAGCCTGGCGATGGATGGTCATTGGGGACGTTCTCCGTGGGGACCCGCCGCCGTGAAGGCGTTGGGAACCGGAAACGCTAGCAGAAAACCATGCGCCTGCGCACGTGCCCTGGACGTGCGCTCATCCACAGTTCGGGCGACGGCCGGCGGCGCGCGCCTGCTCGTACGCCGGCAGCAGGCCGGCGGCGCGGGTGCGCAGTTCCGACAGGCGACTCTGCGGATCCGGGTGCGTGGAGAGCCATTCCGGCGGGCGGTTGCCGTCCGCCGCGGCCATGTTCTGCCACAGGTTCACGGCGGCGCGCGGATCGAATCCCGCGCTCGCCATCAGCTGCTGGCCGACCACGTCGGCTTCGCTTTCCTGCGCGCGCGAGCCCGGCAGCAGGAAGCCCGCCTGCGCGAGGATGCTGCCGCCCTGCACCGCCGCGTTCGCGGCGCCCTGGCCGTAGCGCGAGCCGAGCAGCGCGCCGAGCAACTGGAGGGCGCCGGACGCGCCCGCCTGGCGCGTCATGCGCTCGTCGTGGTGGTGCGAGACGACGTGGCCGATCTCGTGCGCGACGACCGCGGCGAGCTGGTCCTGGTTGCGCGCGACCTTGAAGATGCCGGTGTACACGCCGACCTTGCCGCCCGGCAGCGCGAACGCATTGGCCTGGTCGTCGGCGAACACCGCCGTTTCCCAGCCGGTCCTGCGCCAGTCGGCGGGCAGGACGGCGACGATGTCGTTCACCACGCAGCGCACGTACGCGGCCTGGCGCGCGTCGGAGGTCTGCGGGGTCTTGGCCTTCATCTCCGCGAAGGCCTGCGCGCCGAGCTGGTCGAGCTGCTGCTGCGAGACGGCGCCCACGTACTGCTTGCGGCCCGTGGGCGACGTGGTGGTGGCGCACGCCGCCACGGTCGCGGCGATGGCAATGGACAGCAGCAACTTGCGCATGGATGGCTCCGGCCGATGGGTGAATGCGGCCGTTGTATACGATGCGGCGTTGAAGGCGGCGTCAATCACGCCGCCTTCGCGCCGTAGCGCCGGCCCTAGACGTCGAGGTTGGCGACCTTGAGCGCGTTGTCCTCGATGAACTCGCGGCGCGGCTCGACCACGTCGCCCATCAGCGTGGAGAAGATCTGGTCGGCGGCGACCGCGTCCTCGATCCTCACCTGCAGCAGGCGGCGCGTGTCCGGATTGACCGTGGTGTCCCACAGCTGCTCGGGATTCATCTCGCCCAGGCCCTTGAAGCGCTGGATCTGGCGGCCCTTCTTGGCCTCCTCGAGCAGCCAGGCCTGCGCCTGCGCGAAGCTCGAGACCGGCTGCGAACGGTTGCCGCGCACGATCTGCGCGCCTTCGCGCACCAGGCCGTGCAGCTGCTGCGCGGCCTCGCGCAGCGCCCGCAGGTCGCCGCCCTCGAACGCGGACATCGGCAGCACCTGGGTCGCTTCCACGCCCATGTGCGTGCGGTGCACGAGCAGCGCGGCCGGGCGCGCGTCCGTGGCGTGGTGGAACTCGAGCCGGTACCGCGGCTTGCCCGGGCCAGACTGGTTGAGGCGCGCCTCGAGCGCATCGAGCTCGTGGCGCTCGTCGGTGTTGCGCGCCAGCGCCGCTGGGTCCAGGGGCGTGAAGTCGACCAGCGCCTGCAGCACGTGCGGATCGAAGCGGTGCGTGTTGCGCGCGATCGCCTCGCGCGCGCTGGCATAGGCCAGCAGGAGCTTCTCCAGCGCCTCGCCGCCGATGGGCGGCTCGCCTTCGGCCGGCACGAGTTGCGCGCCTTCCACGGCGTTGCCCGCGAGGTAGGCGTCGAGCGCCGCGTCGTCCTTCAGGTACAGCTCGTTCTTGCCCTGCTTGATCTTGTACAGCGGCGGCATGCCGATGTAGACGTGGCCGCGCTCGA
>JBDZUW010000136.1:0-4667 GCA_040255375.1 Luteimonas sp.
ATCGAGCTGATCCGCATGCGCGCCGCCGACATCGTCAACATCAAGCTGATGAAGACCGGCGGCATCTCCAACGCGGTGCGCATCGCCGACATCTGCGGCATGCACGGCATCGACTGCATGATCGGCTGCATGCTCGAGTCGAGCATCGGCGTCGCGGCGGCGGTGCACCTGGCGGTGGCGAAGTCCGACGTGATCACCAAGGTCGACCTGGACGGGCCCTCCCTCTGCCAGTTCGACCCGGTGAAGGGCGGCGTGGTCTTCAACGAGTCCGAGATCTCGATCACCGACGCCCCGGGGCTCGGCATCCGCGAGATCGCCGGGCTCGACGCGTTCGGCGAAAAAGCCGCCTGAGCACGCGCCGATGTCGGCACTGGTCAAGATCCGCTCCGAGCGCGACAGGATGTCGGCCATCGAGCGCCGGATCGCCGACTTCGTGCTCGAGAACGCGCAGCTGCTGCGCGACTACTCGTCGCAGCAGCTGGCCAACGCGCTGGGCATCAGCCAGTCGAGTGTGGTCAAGTTCTGCCAGAAGCTGGGATTCCGCGGCTATCCCGACCTGAAGCTGTCGATCAGCGAAGCGCTGGTCCGCGCCGACAACGGCCACGGCGAGGATGCGCCCGGAACGGCGCTCGACGACCGCGCCGCCACCCTCGCCTCCAGCCTCTGGCGCCGCAAGTCGGAGGCGGAGGAAGCGACGCGCCTGATCAACCCGCCGGAGGCGATCGCGGCGGCCATCGCGGCGATCGAGGGCGCCGGCCGCGTGTTCATCATCGGCCTGGGCGAGGACGACATCCACGCCCGCGCCTTCGCGCAGCGGCTGGCGCTGCTCGGCATCCTGAGCGTGCACAACTTCGACCCGGCGCACATGACCGCGAGCATGTCGGCGGCGCGTCCCGGCGACGTGCTGCTGGTGTTCTCCGAACACGGCAAGCAGCCCGCGCTGTGCCAGCTGTGCCGCTACGTGCGCGAACTGCGCGGCCAGGTGATCACGGTCACCCGCCACACCTCCAATTCCCTGCGCGCGCTCGCCGACGTGGCGCTGCTGGTCTCCGCGCACGACGAGCGCGCGCACGTCGAACCGCTGCTCTACCATTCGGCGCTGCAGCACCTGCTCGACGGCCTGTTCGTCACGCTGTGCGAATCCGGCGGCGAACGCCGCGAGCACCTGCTCGCCAACCTCGAGCGGATCCAGCCGCTGCTCGAGACCTGACCCCCACCCCTCCATTCCCGATCCCGCGACGAGGCACCGATGCTCCGAACGCTCCTCACCAGCACCGTCCTCCTCGCCGCCGCGATGGGCCAGGCCGCCTGCGCGCACGCGCCGCAAGCGGTGCCCGCGGCGGCGCCCGGCGATGCGAACGCCGCGTCGCGCTGGGCCACCGCCGCGCAGATGGTCGTCGTCACCACGCCGGGCTGGGACGCCACCCGCGGCGAACTTCGCGCGTACGAGCGCGACGCCGGCGGCGCCTGGCGCCTGGCGATCGCGCCGCAGCCCGTGGTCATCGGCCGCACCGGCGCCGCCTGGGGCACGGGATTGCACGACGTGCCCGCCGGCGACGCCGGCCCGGTGAAGCGCGAGGGCGACGGCCGCAGTCCGGCCGGCGTGTTCGACATCGGCGAAGCGTTCGGCTACGCGCCCACCGCGGCCACCAGCCTGCGCTACGCCGCGATGGACGCGAACGACTGGTGCGTCGACGTCGACGGCTCGCCGTACTACAACGAGATCGTCGACAGCCGCGAGGTCGGCGCCGACGCGGTGAAGGATTCGACCGAGCCCATGCGCCGCGACCTGCACGCCGACGGCGACCAGCGCTATCGCCTCGGCTTCGTCATCGCCAACAACCCGCGCAACGCGCGCGGCGGCGGCAGCTGCATCTTCGGCCACCTGTGGAAGTCGCCGGACAGCACCACCGCCGGCTGCACCGCGATGGCGCCCGGATCGATGGACGCGCTGCTGCGCTGGCTCGACGCCGGCAAGCGCCCCGTGTTCGTGCTGCTGCCGGAGGCCGAGTACGCGCGGCTGCGCGCGGCCTGGCAGCTGCCCGACCTCGCCGCCGCGGCGGAGCCGCAGGCATGAGCGCCACCGCGCGCATCCTCGCCGGCCTCGCCGCCGGCGCCATCATCGGCCTGCTCCTGGCCTGGATCGACCCGGCCACCGGCATCCGCGTCGCCGACGTCGTCCAGCCCTTCGGCAAGCTGTGGCTCAACGCGCTGCAGATGACCGTGGTGCCGCTGGTACTGGCGCTGGTGATCGTCGGCGTCAACACCGCAAGCGACGCCGCCAGTTCCGGCCGCACCGCGCGGCGGGCGATCGTCGTGTTCCTGGTGCTCCTGTCGGGCGCCGCCGCGTTCACCGCGCTGGTCGCGCCGGTGGCGCTCTCGTTCGTGCCGCGCAATCCCGACCTCGCCGCGGCGCTGCACGGCGCGTCCGGCGGCGCCGGCGCGCCCGCCGTCGCCGCACCGGCGACCTGGGCCGATTCGCTGGTCGCGATGGTACCGAGCAACGCGATCGCGGCCGCGGCGCAGAGCGCGATGCTGCCGCTGGTGGTGTTCGCGCTGTTCTTCGGCTTCGCCCTCACCCGCATCGACGCCGGCCGCCGCGCGAAGATGGTCGACTTCTTCCAGGCGATCGCCGACGCGATGATCGTCGTCGTGCGCTGGGTGCTGTGGGCGGCGCCGGCGGGCGTGTTCGCGCTGATCCTGTCGGTCTGCGCGCGCGCGGGCCTGGGCATGATCAGCGCGCTCGGCGTCTACATCGGCCTCGAGTGCCTGCTGTACATCGCGGTCACCGCGATGATGCTGCCGGTGGCGGTGCTGTGGGGTGGCGAGCGCCTGCGCCGTTTCGCGGCGGCGCTCGCGCCCGCGCAGGCGGTCGCCGCGAGCACGCAATCCTCGCTCGCCTCGCTGCCGGCGATGCTGCAGAGCTGCGACCGCAACCTCGGCCATCCGCGCGAGGTCGCCTCGCTGGTGCTGCCGATGGCGGTGTCGCTGTTCCGCATCACCAGCCCGATCCAGTACGTCGCGACGGCCTCGTTCATCGCCTGGGCCTTCGGCGTCGACCTCACCGCGACCCAGCTCGCCACCGGCGCCGCGCTCGCCGTGCTGATCAGCATGGGCTCCGTCGGCCTGCCGGGCCAGGTGAGCTTCATGGCCACCAATGTGCCGGTGACCACGGCGATGGGCCTGCCGCCGGGCCCGCTGGGCATCCTGCTGGCGATGGACACCATCCCCGACGTGTTCGCGACCCTCGGCAACGTCAGCGCGGACATGGCCGCGACGAGCGTCGTGGTCCACCAATCGCGCGGGGACGCCTGACCGGGCGGATCAGGCGGTCTTCGCGAGGTAATGCACCGCAAGGTGCGCAAGCTCGGCGAGGATCACCACCACCAGGAGGCGGAAGATCCAGCGGCGCGCGCCCTCCGAGACGGCCAGCCGCACGCCGAGCAGCCCGCCCGCGATGCTGCCCGCGCCCATCGCCGCGCCCAGCCCCCAGTCCAGGCTGCCCTTCGAGGCGAACAGCGCGAGGGCGACGATGCTGGTGGGCACCAGCGCGACGCTCTTGATCGCGTTCGCACCGAGCAGCGGCAGTCCTACCGCGAGCACCAGCGCAAGCAGCATGTAGGTGGCGCCGTCCAGCACGATGAAGCCGATCCATCCGCCGATCAGCAGGAACCACAGGAATTCGCGCGCCCCGAAGCGGGCCGGATGCGACACCGCGGACTCGATCGCCCGCTTGAGCCGCGTGAAGAGCAGCAGCAGCGCCACGAGCACCGCGGCGGTGATCACCAGGCCCAGGTCGCGGCCGGGCAGCACCTCGGCCAGCGCCGCGCCCATTGCCGCGCCGAGGGTCACCGGGATGCTGACCAGGAACGCCATGCGCCAGGGGATGGCGCCGCGCCGCTGGAAGCTTCCGGTGGCGGAAACGGCGCCAAGCAGCACCGGGATCCGGTTCGTGGCGTTGGCGGTGAGCGGGTCCAGCCCGATCATCATCAGGACCGGGAGCGAGACCGCCGAGCCCGAGGAGGCCACCGTGTTGAGGAAACCGCAGGCCAGCCCCGCGAGGGCCGCGAGCAGCAGCGGCACTGGTTCCAGCAGCGTTCCGGCCATGCCGGTCTCCCTCCCTCCCCGGGTTCATGCGAAAATTAGCATTCCCGAAGCCCCCGTAGCTCAGCTGGATAGAGCGTTCCCCTCCTAAGGGAAAGGTCGTGCGTTCGAATCGCGCCGGGGGCGCCAAGGGTGGCGCCCCTGCCGGCGCCGCGCGCCCTGCCGGGAATCGAATTCAAACTGGAGTTTTCCGCGATGACGCACCCCGTCCTGACCGCCCTCGGCCTCGGCGCCGACGAATCCGGCACCTACCTCGGCAACGGCGAATGGTCGAAGACCCGCGATGCCGGCGTGCTCGAGCCCGTGAACCCGACCGACGGCAGCGTGCTTGCGCGCGTCCAGGCGTCGTCGCAGGAGGACTACGACACCATCGTCGAGCGCGCCCAGGCCGCCTTCAGGGTGTGGCGCACGACCCCGGCCCCGCGCCGCGGCGAGGCGATCCGCCTGTGCGCCGACGCGCTGCGGGCGCACAAGGACGCGCTCGGTTCGCTGGTCGCGCTGGAGATGGGCAAGTCCAAGCCCGAGGGCGACGGCGAAGTGCAGGAGATGATCGACATCGGCGA
>JBDZUW010000137.1:0-4638 GCA_040255375.1 Luteimonas sp.
CCCTGGGACGGCGCGCAGATCCGCGAGGCCTTCCAGCGCGAGCTCTCGCGCGGCGGCCAGGTGTACTACCTGCACAACGACGTCGAATCCATCGGTCGCATGGAGCGCGAGCTGCAGGAACTGGTGCCGGAGGCGCGCATCGGCGTCGCCCACGGCCAGATGCCGGAGCGCGAACTGGAGCGGGTGATGCTCGACTTCCACAAGCAGCGCACCAACACCCTGCTGTGCACGACGATCATCGAGTCCGGCATCGACATTCCGAACGCGAACACCATCATCATGGACCGCGCCGACAAGCTCGGCCTCGCCCAGATGCACCAGCTGCGCGGCCGCGTCGGCCGCTCGCACCATCGCGCATACGCGTACCTGGTCGTGCCGGACAAGCGCTCGATCACGTCCGACGCGCGCAAGCGCCTGGAGGCCATCGCTTCGATGGACGAGCTCGGCGCCGGGTTCACCCTCGCCACCCACGACCTGGAGATCCGCGGCGCCGGCGAGCTGCTCGGCGAGGACCAGAGCGGGCAGATGGCCGAGGTCGGCTTCAGCCTGTACACGGAACTGCTCGAACGCGCCGTGCGCTCGATCCGCCGCGGCGAGTTGCCCGACGTGGATGCACCGGCCGCGCACGGCGCCGACGTGGAGCTGCACGTGCCCGCGCTGATCCCCGAGGACTACCTGCCCGACGTGCACACGCGGCTGACGCTGTACAAGCGCATCAGCTCCGCGCGCGACGCCGGCGAACTGCGCGAGCTGCAGGTGGAGATGATCGACCGCTTCGGCCTGCTGCCCGACCCGGCGAAGCACCTGTTCGCGGTCGCGGAGCTGCGCCACGAGGCCACGCGCCTTGGCATCCGCAAGCTCGACCTGGGCGCGAACGGCGGCCGCGTGCAGTTCGAGCCCAAGCCACGCGTGGACCCGATGACGGTGATCCAGCTCATCCAGAAGCAGCCGCGGCACTACGCCATGGACGGCCCGGACAAGCTGCGGATCAAGCTGGAGCTGCCGGATCCCGCGTCGCGGCTGCAGTCGGCGCGCGGGCTGCTCGCCGCGCTGGGGCCGGCATGAGCGCGCGCGCCCTGCAGGCGGCGCTGGCGCAGCACGTGCGCCGCCGCGACGACTTCCCGCAGCCGCTGCGCACCATCGCCGGCTTCGATGCCGCCATCGAAGGCGACGGCGTCACCGCCCGCGCGACCGCGGTGCTGCTCGATGCGGACACGCTGCAGCTGCTCGACGAGCAGGTGGTGCGCGTGGCCGCGGCCACCGCGCACGTCGCCGGCGCGGACGGCATCGAAGTGGGCAGCACCGATGCGGACCTGCTCGGCGTCCGCGCCCTGCCCGCGCTGCAGGCCGCGCTCGAACGGCTCGCGCAGCGCCCGGACCTCGCGTTCGTGCGCGGCCACGGCATCGCCCATCCGCAGCGGCTCGGCATCGCCGCGCATTTCGGCGTCGCCGCCGACCTGCCCAGCGTCGGCGTCGCCACGGACACGCTGCTCGGCACGGCGGCCGCGCTGCACGAGATCCGCGGCGCGCACACGCCGCTGCGCGACCACGGCGAGCAGATCGGCTGGCTGCTGCGCAGCCGCCCGGGCAGCCCCGCCCTGGTGGTCTCGCCGGGGCATCGCGTCTCGATGACCGCGGCCGCGCAGCTGGTGATGCGCTACGTCACCGGCGACTACCTGCCCGAGCCGATCCGGCTCGCGGCCCGCGGGGCCTGAACCGGCATCGCGACGCCAAGGCCGGAACGTGGCTAGACTGGGTCGCCCCACCCGATGGAGCGCACCCATGGCCAAGTTCCGCAGCCTGATCGCGGCATCCACCCTGGTCCCGGCCCTCGCCCTGGCCGCCTGCAGCGCGGGCGCGACCGGCATCCGCATCGGCGGCCCGCGGCTCTCCGACGGCGACAGCTTCAGCATGGCGCCCGGCACGTCGGTCTCGTTGCCCGGCGAGGGCCGCCTGTCCTACGTGAAGCTCGTGAACGATTCGCGCTGCCTGCCGGACGTCCAGTGCATCTGGGCCGGCGACGCCGAGGTCGCGTTCCAGTGGCGGCCCGACGGCGGCGCGGTGGACGCGTTCAGCCTGCACACCGGCAAGGGCGACAAGTCGCACCGCATCGGCGCGCACCGGCTCGTGCTCGTGTCGTTGGCGCGCGGCGAAGCCCCGGTCGCGGAACTGAAGCTGGAGGCGGCGCCTTGACCCTGGTGATCGCCCCGCGCGTGCACGACCTCGGCGGCTTCCAGGTGCGGCGCGCCGTGCCGACGCTGCAGGCGCGCAGCGTCGGGCCGTTCGTGTTCGTGGACCACATGGGCCCGGCGGTGTTCATGCCCGGCCACGGCATCGACGTGCGGCCGCATCCGCACATCGGGCTGGCGACGGTGACCTTCCTGTGGGCGGGCACCATCACCCATCGCGACACGCTCGGCAGCCTGCAGGACATCACCCCGGGCGACGTGAACTGGATGACCGCGGGGCGCGGCATCGCCCATTCCGAACGCACGCCGCTGGCCCTGCGCGAAGGCGAGCATCCGCTGCACGGCATGCAGACGTGGGTGGCCCTGCCGAAGGCGCACGAGGAAACCGCGCCCGAATTCCACCACCACCCCGCGGCGAGCCTGCCGCAGGCGCGGCACGGCGGCGCGCTGCTGCGCACGATCGCCGGGCGCGGCTTCGGCATGGAATCGCCGGTGCACGTGTTCGCCGATACGCTCAACGTCGCCATCGACCTCGCGCCCGACGCGGAGCTGGCGATCGAGCCCTCGCATCCGGAGCGCGCGCTCTACGTGCTGGAGGGCGACGCGCAGCTCGACGGCGCCGGCATCCCCGTGCAGCACCTGGTGCTGCTCGACGCCGGCACGCGTCCGGTGCTGCGCGCGCGCACGCCGCTGAAGGCGATGCTGTTCGGCGGCGAGCCGCTGGACGGGCCGCGGCACCTGTGGTGGAACTTCGTCTCCTCCTCGAAGGACCGCATCGAACAGGCCAAGCTGGACTGGCAGGCCGGCCGGTTCGGCAAGGTGCCCGGCGACGAAACAGAATTCATCCCGCTGCCTGCCTAGGAGGACGCTCCGATGCCACGGACCATCGCCACCCTCTCGCTCTGCCTGCCGCTGCTGCTGGCCGCCTCCCTCGCGCTCGCCCAGGAGCAGGCGCTCGCCCAGGAGCAGGACGCGACCGCAGCCGCACCGCCGCCGGCGAACTGCCCGCAGCTGCCGGAAGGCGCCGGACTCGCGTGGGAAGCACGAAGCTCCGACGCCGGCGACTTCTGCCGCGCGCTGTTCCCCGACGGCAGCGAGGCATTCGGCCTGTACATCACGCCGAAGCCCACCTTCGACCCGGTGCGCCGCAACCGCGCCGAGCGCGGCTACACCATCGACGGCCACGAAGTGGTCTGGTACCGCGCGCAGATCGCGTCCGCGCCCGGCGTGGAAGCGCGCGAGACGCGGGTGGAACTGGCCGACGGGCGCTACGCGCACATCTGGCTGCAGTCGCCTTCGCAGGCCCAGCTCGACGGCACGCTGAAGCTCGTCGGCCGGATCCACTTCACCGGCGCGGGCATCGCCTCCGAGGACTGAGGGTTAGAACCGGCCTTCCTGGAAATCCACGAAGGCCTGCATCACCTGCTCGCGGGTGTTCATCACGAACGGGCCGTAGCGCGCCACCGGCTCGCGCAGCGGCCGGCCCGCGACCAGGATCAGCCGCGCGCCCTGCGCACCGCCGCGCACCGCGAACAGGTCGCCGCCACCGAGGACACCGAGTTCGTGCGTGGCCAGCGGCCGCGCGCCGTCGCCGGCGCCGACCGTCGCGCCGCCCTCGAACACGTAGGCGAACGCGTTGTGGCCTTCGGGCAGCGTGTACGCCCACTCGGCGCCCGGCTCGAGCGCGATGTCGAGGTACAGCGGCTCGGTCGCGGGCTGCTCGATCGGGCCGCGCACCGGCGCACCGCCCGCATCGGGCACGACGCCGGCGATCACCTTCACCGCGACGCCGCGCGCGGGCGCGGTCACGGGAATGCTGTCGGGCGCGAACTCCTGGTAACGCGGCTCGGTCATCTTGGCGCTGGCCGGCAGGTTCACCCACAGCTGGAAACCGCGCATGCGGCCTTCCTGCTGCTCGGGCATCTCCGAATGCACCAGGCCGCGGCCCGCGGTCATCCACTGCACGCTGCCGGGGACCAGCAGGCCCTCGTTGCCATGGTTGTCCTTGTGGCGCATGCGGCCGTCGAGCATGTAGGTGACGGTCTCGAAGCCGCGGTGCGGATGGCTCGGGAAGCCGGCGATGTAGTCCTCGGCGCGGTCGGTGCCGAACTCGTCCAGCATCAGGAACGGGTCGAGCATGTCCAGCTCCGGCTGGCCGATCACGCGGGTGAGCTTGACGCCGGCGCCGTCGGACGCGGGCATGCCGCGGAGGCTGCGGAGGATGCGGGCGGGCTCGGGGGTGGTGGCGTTCTGGCGGTCCATGGCGGACTCCTCGTGGTCTGGCTCCAAGAATGGCGCTGTCCGGGGCAAGCTCCAAGGCCACCTTGCCGTACGCAGCGTTCCATCCGTGTCTACGGGTCAGTGCCTCCGGGGCTGGGCGCCGGAAGCGTGCGCGGACTTTCGGGGGACGGCGTGAATCCGTCCATGGAGCCTCTTCGGCGCCATCCAT
>JBDZUW010000138.1:0-4631 GCA_040255375.1 Luteimonas sp.
GATCAGCAGGGTCACGAAATCCCAGTCGCCCAGCGGCCCGGCGGCGTCCATCGCGGCGGCTAGCTCGTCGGTGGTCCAGCCGGTGGTGGCGATGATGCGCGGGTCGTCGATGGTGACGCCGCTGGCGCGCAGCCTGCGCGCGAGCAGCACGGGCCAGCGCGCGTCCTCCGCGACGCCCTCGCCGATGGTGTAGCTGTCGCCGAGCGCGAGGTACTTCATGTCAGGCTGCCGTCGCCGCCGCCGTGGACCCGGACGCCGTCGCCGCCGCTTCCGCGCGCCGCGACAGCACGCGGTCGATGCGCGCGAACACCTCGCGCAGCACCGGCGCTTCCGGCAGCAGGGTCACCCGGAAATGGTTGCGGTACGGCACGTTGAAGCTCGAACCGGGCACCACCAGCACGCCTTCCTCCTCCATCAGCTCCAGCGCGAACGCATGGTCGTCGAAACCGCGCGCGGCATCGCCGACGACCGCCGGGAAGCCGTACAGCGCGCCCTGCGGCGCCACGAGTTCGAGATGGGGGCTCGCGGCGCAGGCCTCGACCAGCGCGGCGCGCGTGTCGTGCAGGCGGCCGCCGGGCGCGGTCAGCGCGGCGATGGTGTCCTCGCCGTGCAGCGCGGCCTCGATCGCGAACTGGCCGGGCACGTTCGCGCACAGCCGCAGCGCGCCGAGCAGGTCCATCGCGTGGTGCAGGTCGCCGCTGGCCATCGCATCGCCGCTGAGCATCGCCCAGCCGACGCGCCAGCCGCAGGCGCGATGCACCTTCGACAGGCCGCCGAACGACAGGCACGGCAGGTCGCCGGCCAGCGGCGCGAGCGGCTCGAACGATGCTTCGTCGTAGAGGATGCCATCGTAGATCTCGTCGGCCATCAGCAGCAGCCGGTGCTTCGCCGCCACGGCGACGATGCGCTCGAGCAGCGCGCGCGGATAGCTCGCGCCGGTCGGATTGTTCGGGTTGATCAGCACGATCGCCCGCGTGCGCGGCGTCACCAGTGCGGCGATCTCGTCGGGGTCGGGCAGGAAGCCGTTCTCCGGGCGGCAGGCGTAGTACACCGGGCGGCCGTCGTTGAGGATCGTGGCGGCGCTCCACAGCGGGTAATCGGGCGAGGGCAGCAGCACCTCGTCGCCGGGGTTCAGCAGCGCGCGCAGCGACAGGTCGATCAGCTCGCTCACGCCGTTGCCGACGAACACGCGCTCCGGCGCGGCGTTCGGCGTGCCGCGCGCGCGATGGAAGGCCGCGATCGCCTCGCGCGCGGCCGGCAGGCCCTGCTGGTGCGTGTAGGGATCGGTGGCCTCGATGCGCCCGGCGATCGCGCGCTGCAAGTGCTCGGGGGCGCGGAACCCGAACGCACCCGGGTTGCCGATGTTCAGCTTGATCAGGCTGCGGCCGGCGGCTTCCAGCTCGCGGGCGCGGCGGGCGAGTTCGCCGCGGATTTCGTAACGGACTTCGGACAGGCGCGCGCTGGTCTTGAGGGGAGTCATCGTCGTGGGGGAAACGGCATCCATGCGGGGAACGTGCCGGGCGCGGCCCGGAACCTGGGGTGGGAGCGCCAGCCTAGCGGAAAATCCGCGGCAAACCGCACTCCGCGAACCGCCTGCGCGGTGCGGCGTGCCACGGACCGCCGCGGCAGGGCAGAATCCGCCGATGACCGATCTCCGTGCCATCGGCTGGCCCTATCCCCACGAAGGCGGCGACGTCCGCGCGCACGTGGGCGATCCGGCGTGGGCGGCGCTGCTGGCCGCGCACCCGTCGGCGCGGCCGGCGCGCGTGGTCGAGCAGCATCGCAGCGGCTACCTGGTGGCCGAGGCGCCGGGCGAGGCCGTGGCCGTCGAGTCGCTGCCGGAATGGCAGCGCGCCGCGGGTTACCGCAAGGGCCAGGCCGCGCCCGAGGAGCGCGCCGCGGTCGGCGACTGGGTGCTGGCGGAAGGCGCGAAGATCGTCGCCCTGCTGCCGCGCCACTCGGCGATCAAGCGCGGCGCCGCCGGCGAGCACTACCGGCAGCAGTTGATCGCCGCCAACGTCGACACCGTGTTCATCGTCTGCGGCCTCGACGCCGACTTCAATCCGCGCCGCATCGAGCGCTACCTGCTGCTGGTGCAGGGCAGCGGCGCCGGCGCCGTGGTCGTGCTCACCAAGGCCGACAAGGCGACGGCCGGCGATCCCGATGCGGTCGCCACCGCGCTGGAGGCGATCTCCGGCAGCCTCGCCCAGGACATGGTCGCCGTCGCCGTGAACGCCAAGGACCCCGCCACCGTCGACGTGCTCGCGCCATGGCTGCAGCCGGGCAGCAGCGTCGTGCTCGTCGGCTCGTCGGGCGCGGGCAAGTCGACGCTGACCAACACGCTGCTCGGCGTCGAGAAGATGAAGACGAACGCGGTCCGCGAGAGCGACGCGCGCGGCCGCCACACCACCACGCACCGCGCGCTGGTGCCGCTGCCCTCGGGCGCGTGCCTGATCGACACGCCCGGCATGCGCGAGCTCAAGCCGACCGGCGAAGAGGACGTCGACCGCAACTTCGCCGACATCGAGGCGCTGGCGGAGCAGTGCCGGTTCCGCGACTGCCGCCACGACCGCGAGCCCGGCTGCGCCGTGCGCGCCGCGATCGAGGCCGGGACGCTCGACGCCGACCGCTACGCGAACTACCTCAAGCTGCGCGACGAGGTCGCCGGCGCCGCGGATCGCCTGGCGACGCGGCTGGCGCAGAAATCCGAAGCGAAGGTGCTGACGCGCGCGCTCCACAAGCGCCTCGACGACAAGCACGGCAGGCACTGACGTGTCCGCCAGCGCCGACGACATCGCACGCTACGCCGCGCTGGACGCGCGGATGCTGCGCGCGGCGCGCGGTCTCAACCTGCTGAACCTGGTGAGCTGGCCGGCGCGCGTGCAGGACGCGTTCCTCGCGCAATGGCGCGCCGGCAATCCGGTGCTGCCGCGCCACGACTATCCGCGCCACGACTTCTCCGAATCGCGGCGCGAGATGGACGAGATCGCCGCCGAAGCCGATCCCGCGCATCCGCTCGGCCGCTACCTCGTCGAATCCGCGCGCTCGTGGGGCCTCGCAGCCGAGCTGCTCGAAGCGCTCGGCACGCCGCGCGCGGGCGCGCTGTCGCGGCGGCTGTTCGGCCGCCCCGACGAGCCGCTGCCGGGCGCGGGCCCGAGCACGCGCGAGGCCGCGCGCCACTTCATCGCCATCGCCGACCAGCTCGACCGCGAGCTGCTCGCGCCCGAGGAGCAGGTGCCGATCTCCGCGACCGCGCTGCGCCTGCAGCTGCAGGCCGACCTCGACGACTACTTCAACGGCCGCGTCATCGAGGTCGTGCTCGACCCGGACCTGATCGCCAAGGCCGCGGCCGGCTCGACCCGGATCCGCCTGCGCGCCGGCGCCGCCTTCAGCGACTACGACCGCCACCAGCTGCTGCAGCACGAGGCCTTCGTGCATTCGCTCACCGCGCTCAACGGCCGCCAGCAGCCGGTGCTGCAGAGCATGGCGCTGTCCTCGCCGCGGACCACGGCGACGCAGGAGGGCCTCGCGACCTTCGCCGAGCAGATCACCGGCGCGATCGACATCGAGCGCATGAAGCGCGTCTCGCTGCGCATCGAGGCGGTGGCGATGGCGACCGAGGGCGCCGATTTCCTGCAGGTGTTCCGCTACTTCCTCGACGCCGGCCAGGGCGACGTGGAGAGCTTCGCCTCCGCGCAGCGCATCTTCCGCGGCGTGCCGGTGCAGGGCGGCGCGGCCTTCACCAAGGACGTCGTGTACCTGCGCGGGCTGGTCGGCGTGCACACCTTCTTCCGCTGGGCGCTGAAGCATCGCAGGCTGCACCTTTGCCGGCAGCTGTTCGCGGGCAAGATGACGCTGGGCGATGCGCTGCGCTTCGAGCCGCTGTATGCCGCCGGTACCGACGCGCAGGGCCGCGAAGTCCCGCCCGCGCTGGCGCCGCCGCGCTGGCTGCCACGCTGGATCGCGCGCGCCAACGGCCTGGCCGGCATGCTGGCGTTCTCGCTGTTCGCCAACCGCATCCGCATGGACCAGCTCGTTTCGCCCGAGGGCGCCGACGAGCCCGGCGATCCCGGAGCGCTCGGCGAACTCATCGAGGGCGCCGGCGACTAGAATGGGGTCTCCCGTACCCGCGATGCCGTGACGATGACCGACCAGCCCGACAACCCGGCCAAGGCGCCCGACGACCTCAAGACGGCGGCGCTCGAGTACCACCGCTGGGCGCCGCCGGGGAAGATCAAGGTCGTCGCGACCAAGCCGATGGTCACCCAGCGCGACCTCGCCCTGGCGTATTCGCCGGGCGTCGCCTATGCCTGCGATGCCATCGTCGCCGACCCGAACGCCGCCAGCGAGCTCACCGCGCGCGGCAACCTCGTGGCCGTGGTCACCAACGGCACCGCCGTGCTCGGCCTGGGCGACATCGGCCCGCTCGCCGGCAAGCCCGTCATGGAAGGCAAGGGCGTGCTGTTCCAGAAGTTCGCCGGCATCGACGTGTTCGACATCGAGCTCAACGAGCGCGACCCCGACAAGCTCGTCGACATCATCGCGGCGATGGAGCCGACCTTCGGCGGCATCAACCTCGAGGACATCAAGGCGCCGGAGTGCTTCATCGTCGAGCGCAAGCTGCGCGAGCG
>JBDZUW010000139.1:0-4627 GCA_040255375.1 Luteimonas sp.
CCCGCGCCCGGCGGCAGCACGTCGGCGTGGCCGCCGAGCTTGGCGGCGAGGTGGCGCGCCCAGCGCGCAGCCTCCCAGCCCTCGCGCCGCGCGGCGACCGCGACTTCGTCGTAGATCACCAGGCGGCCGGGCTCGGACAGCACCGCGTCGTAGCGCTCCAGCGCTTCCTCGACGGCCGGTTCGAGCGCGACCAGCACCGCGCCGGGACGCGCCGCGGCGATGGCCGCGGGATCGCCGTCGCCGGGATCCTGCACCGCGACCACGTCGGCGCCCGCCTGCCGCAGCGCGGCCTGCAGGTTGTCGCAGGCGGCGCCGGGGCGGGCGAGCAACGCCACCCGCGTCGCCGGCTCAGCCATGGCCCGTGCCCTTCGCGGCTTCCTCGGCCAGCAGCTCGAACACGTTGCGCAGCAGTTCGTGTTCCTGGTACGGCTTGCCCAGGTAACGGTTCACGCCGATCTCCATCGCGCGCTGGCGGTGCTTCTCGCCGGTACGCGAGGTGATCATGATGATCGGCACGTCGCGCAGGCGCGGCTCGGCCTTCATCGCGGTGGCGAGCTCGTAACCGTCCATGCGCGGCATCTCGATGTCGAGCAGCATCAGGTCGGGCACGCGCTCGGCCATGCGCTCCAGCGCGTCGAGGCCGTCCTTCGCGGTGCCGACCTCGAAATTGTGGCGCTCCAGCACGCGGCCGGTCACCTTGCGCATGGTCACGGAGTCGTCGACCACCATCACCAGCGGCACCTTGCGCGCTTCCAGCGGCTGCGGCGCGGCTTCCACGTCGCGCGGGCCGGCGGCCTGGCGGCGCACCAGCGGCGCGATGTCGAGGATCACGACGACGCTGCCGTCGCCCATGATGGTCGCGCCGAAGATGCCCGGCAGCGACGCCACCTGCGGGCCGACCGGCTTCACCACGATCTCGCGGTTGCCGACCACCTGGTCGATGCAGACCGCGGCGCGCAGGTCGCCGGAACGGATGAGCAGCAGCGGCATCTGCAGCTGGCCTTCGGCCTTCGCGGCGCCGTGGCCGAGCAGCAGGCCCAGGTCGTGCAGCGCGTATTCCTCGCCGCCGTACGCGTAGGTCGCGCCTTCCTTCTCCAGGTCCTCGCGCGAGATGCGGCCGACGCCGCGCACCGATGCGATCGGCACCGCGAACGTGGTCTCGCCGATGCGCACGAACACCGCCTGGGTGACCGCGAGGGTCTGAGGCAGGTGCAGGACGAAGGTGGTGCCCTCGCCCTTCTTCGTGCGGATGTCGAAGGTGCCGCCGAGCTGGCGGACTTCGCTGGCGACCACGTCCATGCCGACGCCGCGGCCGGCGAGGCGGCTCACTTCGTCGGCGGTGGAGAAGCCCGGCTCGAAGATCAGCGCATCGAGCGCGCTGTCGGCGAGCACGGCGCCCGGCTGCACCAGGCCGCGCTGCTCGGCGCGCTTGCGGATCGCGCCGCGGTTGAGGCCGGCGCCATCGTCGCCGACTTCCAGCACCACTTCCGAGCCTTCGCGGCGCAGGGCGATGCGGACCGTGCCTTCCTCGTCCTTCTTCGCCTTGCGGCGTTCGGCCGGCGATTCCAGGCCGTGGGCGACGGCATTGCGCAGCATGTGCTCCAGGGGCGCGGTCATGCGCTCCAGCACGTTGCGGTCGAGTTCGCCCTGCGCGCCGTCGAGCTTGAGCTGGACCTGCTTGCCGGTGTCGGCGGCCGCCTGGCGCAGCACGCGGCGCAGGCGCGGCACGAGCGCGTCGAACGGCACCATGCGCGTGCGCATGAGGCCTTCCTGCAGCTCCGAGCTGACGCGCGACTGCTGCAGCAGCAGCGTCTCGTAGTGGCGGACCTGGTCGTCCATCGACTGCTGCAGGCTGCTCAGGTCGGCGGCGGACTCGGCCAGGCCGCGCGAGAGCTGCTGCAGGGTCGAGAAGCGGTCGAGCTCCAGCGGGTCGAAGGTCTGGTCGCTGGTGTCGTGCTCGCGCTGGTAGCGCGCGATGATCTGCGCTTCCGTCTCGCTGTCGAGGCGGCGCAGCTGGTCGCGCAGGCGCATGTTGGTCTGTTCCATCTCGACCATGGCCGCGCGGAACGCACCGAGCTGCTGTTCCAGGCGGGCGCGATAGATCGCGACCTCGCCGGCGTAGTTGACGAGCCGGTCGAGCAGGTCGGCGCGGATGCGCACCTGTTCCTGCGGCGCGCGCACCGAGACGTCGTCGTCGTCCTGGGTGGCGTCGGCGAGCGGCGCGGACAGCGGCTTGAGCTCGACGCGGGGCGCCGGGACCGGCGTGGCGGGGCGCGCGGCGGCCTGCTGCGCTTCCGGCGAGAACGCTTCGCCGCGCGAGCGGGCGTCGAATTCGGCGATCAGCTGCTCCGGCAGGCCGACGGCGCGGCGCTGGCCGACGCGGGTGACCATGGCGTGCAGGCGGTCGAGGCCGCGCTCGAGCGCGGAGACGCCTTCGCGGCCCAGCTCGACGCGCTGGTCGGCGACCGACTCGAGCAGCGATTCCATCGCGTGGCCGAGCTCGCCCACGGCCATGATGCCGGCCATGCGCGCGCCGCCCTTGAGCGTGTGCAGGTCGCGCTGCAGGCCGACCACGGCGTCGCGCTCGCCCGGCACCGCATGCAGCCGCGCCAGGAGGGTGTCGGAATGGTCGAGCAGGTCGACGCTTTCCTCGACGAAGATGTCGATGAGGTCGACGTCCAGGCCGGCGACGTCGAGCGGCTCGTCCGGATCCTCGCCGGCGGCCGCGGGAGCGCGTTCGCGCGGCGCGGCGGGCGGCGGCGCGGTTTCGGCGGCCGATGCAGCCGCGCGCTCCGCTTCGGCGCGCTCTGCCTCGGCGCGCTCTGCTTCGGCGCGCTCCAGTTCGGCGAGCTCCGCCTCGAGACGTTCGGTTTCGGCGCGCTCGGCCTCGAGGCGCTCGGCTTCGGCACGCTCCGCGGCAGCTCGTTCGGCTTCGAGACGCTCGGCTTCGAGGCGCGCGGTTTCGGCACGCTCCAGTTCGGCCAGTTCCGCCTCGATGCGCTCGTTCTCGATGCGCTCGTTCTCGGCGCGTTCGGCTTCGAGGCGCGCCGCCTCGAGGCGTTCCGCCTCGCTGCGCTCAGCTTCGGTGCGTTCGGCCTCGAGGCGCTCGGCTTCGAGGCGATCGGCTTCCGCCTGCGCCGCTTCGAGGCGTTCCGCTTCGAGGCGTTCCGCTTCGATCCGCTCGGCTTCCAGTCGCTCGGCTTCCAGGCGCTCGGCCTCCAGCGCTTGCGCGTCGATCGCATCCTGGTCGGCCTGCAGGTCGGGCGCGGCCACGGGAGTCTCGACCTCGAGGCTCGCCGCGAGATCGCCGAACGGGCTGAAATCCACGGCGGCGAGTTCGCGCGCGAGCGCCTCCGGGTCCAGCACGGGCGTCGCGGGCGCCTGGGCCGCTGCTTCTTCGATCGTGATCCCGAACGACGTTTCCGTCGCCACGCCGGTCTCCAGCATCGCCTCGTCGTCGAATTCCACGCCCATGGCCGCGTATTCGTCCGCGGGGGCCACTTCGGGCAGGCTGTCGCGCAGCGCGGCGAGGCGCGCGGCGAGCGCGCTGCAGTCGGGCACGCGCGGATCGGCCGCGTGCAGACCCGCCACGGTGCCGCGGACGGCCTCCGCGAGGTCGGCCAGCGCAGCGATGCCGTCGTGCGATGCGACGCCGTGCGCGGCGACCAGGCGCTTCAGCCACGCTTCCGCGGGCGTCATCGCGTCGGTGATGGCCGGCACTTCGGTCATCGCGAACGCGCCGTTCATCGTGTGGATGGCGCGCAACAGCGTGTCGTCGGCGCCGGCCGGGCCGTTCGCCGCGGCCTGCAGCCAGCGGTCGACGGTGGCGAGATGCCCGCCGACTTCGGCGTCGAGGATTTCCAGCAGCACCTGGTCGACACTGGCCGGAATGCCCGGCAGCTCGCCGGGCGCTTCCGCGGCGACTTCGGCGACCGGCTCCGGCGCGGCGACTTCCGCTTCGGGCGCGGGTGCCTGTGCGGCGGGCGCCGGCATTTCCGCGGCGGCGGGCTGGTGGAACGCTTCCTCGCCCGCCGCCACGCGGTCGGCGATGGCCTGGATGCCCTCGAGGTCCGCGCCGATGCCGCCTTCCCCGCGGAGCGCCGCGAGCAGCGCAGGCAGCGCACCGTAGCTCTGGTCGACCAGCGCGAGGACCGCCGGGCTCGGTGGGCGCGAGCCGTCGAGCACGCGGTTGAGCATGTTCTCGGTCTTCCACGCGAACTCGCCGAGGGTGCGCGCGCCGACGAGGCGGCCGCTGCCCTTCAGCGTGTGGAAGACGCGGCGGATGGGACGCAGCCGCTCGAGGTCGTCGGGCGCCTGCTTCCATTCGGGGAGCAGCGAGCGCAGGTTGCCGATCTCCTCCTCGAACTCCTCGAGGAAGATCTCGCGGATCTCGTCGTCGATCTCGTCGCCGGTGACCTCGAAGCCGCCCGCGGTGCCGGTCCCGACCGGTGCCGGGGCATGCGCCGGCGGCGGCGGAGCAACGGGCGCAGGCACCGGTGCGACCGGAGCGGCGGGCTGCGGCGTCTCGAATGCAGCCGGCGGCGGCGCGGCAGGCTCGTCGGTGAACGACGGCGTGGCGGGCGCTTGCGGGGCCGGTGCGTCGACGGCAGGGGTCGTCGACACGGCC
>JBDZUW010000140.1:0-4537 GCA_040255375.1 Luteimonas sp.
GCGTGGCCGAAGCCGAGCATGCCGTAGCCGCCGGTGTCGTACAGCACCGCGCCCTTCAGCGTCACGACCCACGGCCCGCGCGCCGCGAGCGCGACGTACGGGTTCACCGCATCCTGCGGGTAGAAGTTGACGAAGTCGGCCTGGACGGCGGCGATCTGCGCGTCCTCGTCGAGATCCAGCAGCGCGTTGACCGATGCATCGGCCTCGATGCGGGCGAACTCGGCCGCGGCGGCGGCGATGGCCGCGCCCAGGTCCGGATGGCTGGCCGCGAAGCGCAGCACGGTGGCGTCGTCGAGGCCGCTGGTGCGGCGTTCGCCCTTGCGGGCGCGAAGCGGGGCGAGCTGGCCGATGAGCTGGGTGTCGGGGGCCATGGCGAGGTCCTCTGGTGCGGTGGGGCGGCGCGGTGGGCGCGGCAAGCCTCCTATTATCAGGAAGTTTTCGGCGGACGGCAGGTGCGATCTGCGCAGATTCCCTGTAGATTTCGGCGATCTGCCGAACCGGACCCAGCAACATGGCGAGCCTGACGCCGGCCGACGAGGCCCTGCTGTCCCTGCTGCGCGAGAATGCGCGTGCGCCGACCACCGAAATCGCGCGCCGCCTGGGCCTGTCCCGGACCACGGTGCAGAGCCGGATCGAGCGGCTGGAGCGCATGGGCGTGATCGCCGGCTACACGGTGCGGATCGGCGATGAGTTCGCCGGCGACCGGATCCGCGCGCTGATCATGGTCACCGTCTTCCCCAAGCAGATGCCCGCCGTGGTCGAGGCGCTGCGCGGGATGCCGGAGGTGCGCAGCCTGCAGTCGGTCAACGGCGGCTGGGACCTGGTCGCGGTGGCGGTGGTGCCGGGCGTCGGCGAGATGGACGCGCTCACCGACCGCATCGGCGCGCTGCCGGGGGTGGAGCGCACGACCTCGTCGCTGGTCCTGTCCACCAAGTTCGAACGCTGAGAATGAAGAAATCGGATTTCCATTACGACCTGCCGCCGGAACTGATCGCGCAGGCGCCCTTGCCGGAGCGCTCCGCCAGCCGCCTGCTGGTCGTGCCGCCGGCGCCCGCGCCGTTCGACGATCGCGTCGTGCGCGACCTGCCGCAGCTGCTGCGCGAAGGCGACCTGCTGGTGTTCAACGACACGCGCGTGATCCAGGCGCGCGTGTTCGGCCGCAAGCAGAGCGGCGGCAAGGTGGAAATCCTCGTCGAGCGCCTGCTGCCCGGCAACGAAGCGCGCGTGCAGCTGGGCGCGAGCAAGCCTTCCCGCGCCGGCACGCGCATCGTGCTGGAGGGCGGCGGCGAGGCCGAAGTCCTGGGGCGCGAAGGCGAGTTCTACCGGTTGCGCTTCCATGTGCCCGGCGCGCTCGACGAATGGCTGCAGGTGGCGGGGCGCCTGCCGTTGCCGCCCTACATCCAGCGCGCGCCGGATGCGGGCGATGCGGCGCGCTACCAGACCGTGTTCGCGCGCGAGCCGGGCGCGGTCGCGGCACCCACCGCGGGACTGCACTTCGACGAGGCGCTGCTCGACGCGCTGCGCGGCCGCGGCGTCGAGTTCGGGCACGTCACGCTGCACGTCGGCGCGGGCACCTTCCAGCCGGTGCGTGTCGACGACCTCGGCGAGCACCGCATGCACAGCGAGTGGATCAACGTGGGCGCGCGGCTCGTCGAGCAGGTGCGCGCGGCGCGGGCGCGCGGCGGGCGCGTGGTCGCGGTCGGCACGACGGTGGTGCGCGCGCTGGAATCGGCCCTCGGCAGCGACGGCGAACTGCGCCCGCTGTCGGGAGAGACCGCGATCTTCATCCTCCCGGGCTACCGCATCCGCAGCGTGGACGCGCTGCTCACCAACTTCCACCTGCCGGAGAGCACCTTGCTGATGATGGTGTCGGCGTTCGCGGGGCGCGAGCGCATCTTCGAGGCCTACGCGCACGCGGTGCGCGAGCGCTACCGCTTCTTCTCGTACGGCGACGCGATGCTGCTTTTCCCGCGCGCGGAGGACGCTCGATGAGCCGCATGTCCTTCGAGCTGCTCGGCACCGACGGCGCCGCCCGCCGCGGCCGGCTCGCGTTCCCGCGCGGCGTGGTCGAGACGCCGGCGTTCATGCCGGTCGGCACCTACGGCTCGGTCAAGGGCATGCTGCCCGGGCAGCTGCGCGACCTCGGCGCGCAGATCATCCTCGGCAACACATTCCACCTCTACCTGCGGCCCGGCCTCGACGTGATCGAAGCGCACGGCGGCCTGCACGGCTTCGCACGCTGGGACGGGCCGATCCTGACCGACTCCGGCGGCTTCCAGGTGTTCTCGCTCGCGCACCGGCGCAAGATCACCGAGCAGGGCGTGACCTTCCAGGCGCCCACCGACGGTTCGACCGTGTTCCTCGGGCCGGAGGAATCGATGCGCATCCAGAAGGTGCTCGACAGCGACATCGTGATGATCTTCGACGAATGCCCGCCGGTGACCGGCAAGGACGGGCAGCCGGTGCACCCGCGCGTGGTCGAGAAGTCGATGGAGCTGTCGCTGCGCTGGGCCGAGCGCAGCAAGCGCGCGCACGAGGGCAACGACGCGGCGCTGTTCGGCATCGTCCAGGGCGGCGTGCACCGCGACCTGCGCACGCGTTCGGCCGAAGGGCTGCAGGCGATCGGGTTCGACGGCTACGCGATCGGCGGCCTGGCGGTGGGCGAGACCGAGGCCGAGCGCAACGCCATGCTCGACCACACCGCGCCGCAGCTGCCGGAAGACCGGCCGCGCTACCTCATGGGCGTCGGCCGCCCCGAGGACCTGGTGGAGGCGGTGGCGCGCGGGGTCGACATGTTCGACTGCGTGATGCCGACCCGCAACGCGCGCAACGGGCATTACTTCACTTCGACCGGCACGCTCCGGATCCGCAACGCGAAGTTCGAGCGGGATACCCGGCCGATCGAGGAGGGTTGCGGCTGCCCGGCCTGCGCCGGCGGCTACACCCGCGCCTACCTGCGCCACCTCGACCGCTGCAACGAGATGCTGGCCCCGATCCTGGGCACCCTGCACAACCTCTGGTACTACCAGCGGCTGATGGCCGGCATGCGCGCGGCGATCGAGGCGGGAACCTTCGCGGGCTTCCGCGAGTCCTTCCATGCCGCCAGGGCCATGCCGCCCGGTCCCGCGCCCTGAGCGGCGCGACCCCGCCGGAAGGCGGCCGCGTGGCATAATTCCCAGCTATTTTTCCCGACCGGACCCGACCCATGAGCCCGCTGGACTTCCTGATCGCCCCCGCCTACGCCCAGGCCGCCCCGGCCGCCGGCGGCGGCAGCCTGCTGTCGACCCTGATGTTCCCGCTGCTGCTGATCGCGGTGATGTACTTCCTGATGATCCGCCCGCAGATGAAGCGGCAGAAGGAGCACCGGGCCATGCTCGAGAAGCTCGGCAACGGCGACGAGGTGATCACCAACGGCGGCGTCGCCGGCGTCGTCCGCGAGATCGGCGACCACTTCATCACCGTCGAGGTCGCCGACAACGTGCGCATCCGCGTGCAGAAGGGCGCCATCGCCAACGTGCTGCCGAAGGGCACGCTCAAGTCGGCCTGAGCCGGCGCCACACTCGCGGGATCCTCCGATGCTGGAATACGGACGCTTCAAGTACTTCGTCATCCTGTTGGTGGTGGTGCTCAGCACGCTGTATGCGCTGCCGAACATCTACCCGCAGGATCCCTCGGTGCAGGTCACCGCGAACCGCGGCTACCAGGTCGACGCGAAGCTCAAGGCGCAGGTCGAGGCCGAGCTGAAGAAGGCCGGCGTCGCGCCCAAGGCCGTCGAGTTGGAGAAGGACGGCGAGCTGCTCGTCCGCCTGCCGACGGTGGACGCGCAGACGAGGGCCAACGACGCCCTCAACGCCGCGATCGGCGAGCACTACGTCGTCGCGCTGAACCTCGCCTCGACCGTGCCCGGCTGGCTCGACGCGATCGGCGCGCGGCGCATGCTGATGGGCCTGGACCTGCAGGGCGGCGTGCACTTCCTGATGCAGGTCGACGAGAAGGCCGCCATCGACAAGCGCATGGACGCGTATGCCGAGGACGTCCGGGTCCTGCTGCGCGACAACCGGGTGCGCTACGAATCGGTGGAGCGCCGCGCGAACAATGCGATCGTGGCCACGCTCGCGCCCGGCGCGGACGCGAACGCGGCGCTCGGGCTGGTCGCCAAGGCCATGCCGACGATGCAGCTCGACGCCAGCGGCAACACGGTGACGGTGAAGGTGCCGGACCGGGAGATCCAGCAGATCACCTCCGACGCCATCGAGCAGAACGTCGGCACGCTGCGCAACCGCATCAACGAGCTCGGCGTCGCCGAGCCGATCATCCAGCGCCAGGGCGCGGACCGCGTGGTCGTGCAGCTGCCCGGCGTGCAGGATACGGCGCAGGCCAAGCGCATCCTCGGCGCGACCGCGACCCTGGAATACCGGGCCGTGGTCGACGGCAACGCCTACGACGCAGCGCGCACGGGCAGCGTCCCGCCGGAGGCCAAGCTCTACTACCGCAAGGAGATCGGCCCGGACGGCAAGCCGATCCCGATCCTGCTCAA
>JBDZUW010000021.1:0-24578 GCA_040255375.1 Luteimonas sp.
ACCGCGCGCACACCGGCGACGTGAAGTACCACATGGGCTTCAGCGCCGACATCGCCACCGCGGGCGGCCCGCTGCACCTGGCGCTGGCGTTCAATCCGTCGCACCTGGAGATCGTGGACCCGGTGGTCGCGGGCAGCGTGCGCTCGCGCCAGCAGCGCCGCGGCGACCGCGCGCGCAGGCAGGTGCTCCCGGTGCTGATCCACGGCGACGCCGCGTTCGCCGGCCAGGGCGTGGTGATGGAGCTGCTGCAGATGTCGCAGGCGCGCGGCTTCGCCGTCGGCGGCACCGTCCACGTCGTGGTCAACAACCAGGTCGGCTTCACCACCAGCGCCGCCGAGGATGCGCGCTCGACGCTGTACTGCACGGACGTGGCGAAGATGGTCGGCGCGCCGGTGCTGCACGTGAACGGCGACGATCCCGAGGCGGTGGCGTTCTGCGCGCAGCTGGCCTTCGACTTCCGCCAGCGCTTCTCCAAGGACGTGGTCATCGACCTCGTCTGCTACCGCCGCCACGGCCACAACGAGGCCGACGAGCCGGCGGCGACGCAGCCGGTGATGTACAAGACGATCCGCGCGCACAAGACCACGCGCGAGCTTTACGCCGACCGCCTCGCCGCCGAGGGCGTCGTCGACGCGGCCGGCGCGAAGGCGCTGGTCGACGGCTATCGCGACAAGCTCGACGCGGGCGCGGTGACGACGGACGTCGTCGATGCCGGCGACGACGGGCTCGCGGTCGACTGGTCGAAGTTCATGACCGGCAAGGTGTCCGACCGGGTCGACACGAAGGTCGCGCGCAAGGAACTGGACCGCCTCGCGAAGGCGATCAACGCGATCCCGGCCAACGTCGCCCTGCACCCGCGCGTCGCCAAGATCTACGACGACCGCCGGAAGATGGCGGCGGGCGAACTGCCGGGCGACTGGGGCTTCGCCGAGAACCTCGCCTACGCCACGCTGGTGACCGAGGGTTACCGGCTGCGCCTCGTCGGCCAGGACTCCGGCCGCGGCACGTTCTTCCACCGCCACGCGATCCTCCACGACCAGGCGACGGACGCGTACTACGTGCCGCTGCGCGAGCTGATCGCGAACGATCCGTCGCGGAGCCCGGAGGACGTCACCATCATCGACTCGCTGCTCAGCGAGGAAGCGGTGATGGCGTTCGAGTACGGCTACGCCACCGCCGATCCGATGACGCTCGACATCTGGGAAGCGCAGTTCGGCGACTTCGCCAACGGCGCGCAGGTGGTGATCGACCAGTTCCTGTCGTCCGGCGAGGCCAAGTGGAACCGGCTGTGCGGCCTGGCGCTGTTCCTGCCGCATGGCTACGAAGGCCAGGGCCCCGAGCACAGCTCGGCGCGCCTGGAGCGCTTCCTGCAGCTGTGCGCGCTCGACAACATGATCGTGTGCGCGCCGACCACGCCGGCGCAGGACTTCCACATGATCCGCCGGCAGATGCGCATGGCCACGCGCAAGCCGCTGGTGGTGATGACGCCGAAGTCGCTGCTGCGCCACAAGCTCGCGGTGTCGACGCTGGACGAGCTCGCGAAGGGCTCGTTCCAGGAGCTGATCCCGGATTCCACCGCCACCGCGAAGAAGATCCGCCGCGTCGTGCTGTGCTCGGGCAAGGTCTACTACGACCTGCTCGAGGAGACGCAGAAGCAGGGCCTGAAGGACGTGGCGCTGGTGCGAGTGGAGCAGCTCTACCCGTTCCCGCGCCCGCAGCTGGCGGCGGAACTGGCGCGGCTGTCGTCGGCGAAGGAAGTCGTGTGGTGCCAGGAGGAGCCCATGAACCAGGGCGCCTGGTACCAGATCCAGCACCACCTGCGCGCCTGCCTGCAGCCGGGCCAGGTGCTCGACTACGCCGGCCGCGCGCGCTCGCCCTCGCCGGCCGTCGGGCACCTCGCCGAGCACGCCGCCGAGCAGGCCGCGCTGGTCGCCGACGCGCTCGTCAATCCGCTCGACGGCGACCAGGTCGCCGAATGACCCCTCCCGCTTCCAACAAGAACTTCTCCCAGGACGCCCGCCATGGCCACTGAAGTCAAAGTCCCGGTTCTGCCGGAATCCGTCTCCGACGCGACCATCGCGACCTGGAACAAGAAGGTGGGCGACAGCGTGTCGCGCGACGAGAACCTGGTCGACCTGGAGACCGACAAGGTCGTGCTCGAGGTGCCCTCGCCGGTCGACGGCGTGATCAAGGAAATCCGCTTCGAGAGCGGCGCCACGGTGACCAGCCAGCAGGTGCTGGCGGTGATCGAGGAAGGCTCGGCCGCGGCGAAGCCCGCCGCTGCCCCGGCCCCCGCCGCCAAGGCCGAGGCGCCGAAGGCTGCGGCCCCCGCCGCCGTGCCTGCGCCCGCCGCGGCGAAGCCCGAGGCGCCGAAGGCCGCCGCCGGCAACGCGCAGCTCCCGCCCGGCGCGCGCTTCGCCGCCGAGACCGCCGGCGTCGACGCATCGCAGGTCGAGGGCACCGGCCGCCGCGGCGCGGTGACCAAGGAAGACATCGTGAACTACGCCGCCGGCCGCACCGGCGGCGTCGCCGGCGGCGCGCGCCCCGAGGAGCGCGTGCCGATGACCCGCATCCGCAAGCGCATCGCCGAGCGCCTGATGCAGTCGAAGAACTCGATCGCGATGCTGACCTCCTTCAACGAGGTCAACCTCGCCAACGTCATGGCGATGCGCAAGGCGCTGGGCGAGCAATTCCAGAAGGAAAACGGCATCAAGCTCGGCTTCATGAGCTTCTTCGCCAAGGCCGCGGCCAACGCGCTGCAGAAGTACCCGGTGGTGAACGCCTCGGTCGACGGCGACGACATCATCTACCACGGCTATTCCGACATCTCGATCGCGGTCTCCACCGACCGCGGCCTGGTGACGCCGGTGCTGCGCAACGTCGAGCGCATGTCCTTCGCCGACGTGGAGAAGGCGATCGACGGCTACGCGAAGGCGGCGCGCGAGGGCGGCCTCAAGCTCGAGGACCTGCAGGGCGGCACCTTCACCATCACCAACGGCGGCACCTTCGGCTCGCTGATGTCCACGCCGATCGTGAACCCGCCGCAGTCGGCGATCCTCGGCATGCACACCATCAAGGAGCGCCCGATCGTCGAGAACGGCCAGGTCGTCGCCGCGCCGATGATGTACATCGCGCTGAGCTACGACCACCGCATCATCGACGGCAAGGAAGCGGTGCTGTTCCTGGTCGACATCAAGAACCAGCTCGAGAACCCGCACCGCATGCTCCTGGGCATGTGAGGACAAGGAATCCGCAATGGCAGAACAGTTTGATGTAGTCGTCATCGGTGGCGGCCCGGCCGGCTACCACGCCGCGATCCGCGCCGCCCAGCTCGGGCTGAAGACCGCGTGCATCGACGCGGGGCTGGGCAAGGACGGCAAGCCCGCCCTCGGCGGCACCTGCCTGCGCGTGGGCTGCATCCCGTCCAAGGCGCTGCTCGATTCGAGCCGGCAGTTCTGGAACATGGGCCACATCTTCGAACTGCACGGCATCAGCTTCGAGAAGCCGGCGATCGACGTGAAGAAGATGGTCGGCCGCAAGGACAAGATCGTCCACCAGTTCACCAGCGGCATCGCATCGCTGTTCAAGGCCAACAAGGTAGTGCCGTACTACGGCTACGGCGTGCTGCATCCCGGCAACGTCGTCAAGGTCAAGCAGCACGACGGCTCCGAGGTCGAGCTGCACGGCACCAACGTGGTCATCGCCGCGGGCTCGGACTCGATCGAGCTGCCGTTCGCGAAGTTCGGCGAGCACATCATCGACAACGTCGGCGCGCTGGACCTGGAGAAGGTGCCCAAGCGCCTGGGCGTGATCGGCGCCGGCGTGATCGGCCTGGAGCTGGGCAGCGTCTGGAACCGCCTCGGCAGCCAGGTGACGATCCTCGAGGCGATGCCGACCTTCCTGGCGGCCGCGGACGGCGAAGTGTCGAAGCTCGCGGCGCGCGAGTTCAAGAAGCAGGGCCTCGACATCCGCCTCGGCGCCAAGGTCTCGAAGACCGAGGTGAAGAAGGACGGCGTCCATGTCACCTACACGGACGACAAGGGCGAGCAGGAAATCGTCGTCGACAAGCTGCTGGTCGCCGTCGGCCGCCGCGCCGCGACGAAGGGCCTGCTGGCCGAGGGCACCGGCGTCAAGGTCGACGCGCGCGGCGTGATCGAGGTGGACGAGCACTGCCACACCGGCGTGGATGGCGTCTGGGCGGTCGGCGACTGCGTCCGCGGCCCGATGCTGGCGCACAAGGGCTTCGAGGAAGGCATCGCCGTCGCCGAGCTCATCGCCGGCCTGCCCGGCCACGTCAACTACGACGCGATCCCGTGGGTCATCTACACCGAGCCGGAAATCGCCTGGGTCGGCAAGACCGAGGAGCAGCTCAAGGCCGAGGGCGTGCAGTACAAGGCCGGCAGCTTCCCGTTCGCGGCCGTGGGCCGCGCGGTGGCGATGGCCGAGCCCGCGGGCTTCGTGAAGGTGCTCGCCGACGCGGAGACCGACCGCATCCTCGGCATGCACCTGGTCGGCGCCAACGTCTCCGAGCTGGTGCACGAAGGCGTGCTGGCGCTCGAGTTCAAGGGCTCCGCCGACGACCTGGCCCGCATCTGCCACGCGCATCCGTCGCTGTCCGAAGCCGTGCACGACGCCGCGATGGCGGTGCACAAGCGGGCGATCCACAAGGCGAACTGAGTGGAGCTGCGTTCGGTCTGCGTCTACTGCGGGTCGAACGCCGGTTCGCGCCCGGTGTACGCGGAACGCGCGGCCGAGCTCGGCACCCGCCTCGCGCGCGAAGGGCTGGCCGTCGTCTACGGCGGCGGCAACGTCGGCCTGATGGGCATCGTCGCCGATGCCGCGCTCGCGGCCGGCGGCGAGGTCGTCGGCGTCATCCCCGAGCAGCTCGTGAACTGGGAAGTCGCGCACCGCGGCGTCACCCGCCTCGAGGTCGTCGCCAACATGCACGAGCGCAAGGCGCGCATGTTCGACCTGTCCGGCGCCTTCGTCGCCCTGCCCGGCGGCTTCGGCACGATGGACGAGATGTTCGAGATGCTCACCTGGCGCCAGCTCGGCCTCGGCGACAAGCCCTGCGCGTTCCTCGACGTCGACGGCTTCTATGCGCCGCTGGTGGCGATGATGGACCGCATGGTCGCCGAGCGCTTCCTGCACGCCGAGCAACGCAACGACCTGTGGCACGGCGAGGACATCGACGCGCTGGTCGACTGGATGCGCGCCTATGTCCCGGCCCGGGCCGACAAGTGGCTCGACGAAAAGCGCCGCAAGGAGCTGCGCTGATGGCGGCGATCCCCGCGCGGTTCGACGCGTTCCGCATCCACAGCGATGCCGCCGGCTATCGCAGCGGCGTCGAACAGGTCGGACTGGACGATCTGTCCCCCGGCGAAGTGGTGATCGCGGCCGAATGGTCTTCCGTGAACTACAAGGACGCCCTCGCCGGCACCGGCCAGGGCAAGATCCTGCGCCGCTTCCCGCTGGTCGGCGGCATCGATGTCGCCGGCCGCGTGGCGGCCTCGACCGACCCCGCGTTCCGCGAAGGCGATGCCGTCCTCGCCACCGGTTGCGGCCTGAGCGAAACGCGCGACGGCGGGTATTCGCAATACGTGCGGCTGGAGTCGCGCTGGACGATCCCGCTTCCGGCCGGCCTCACCCTGCGCGAAAGCATGGTGCTCGGCACGGCCGGTTTCACCGCCGCGCTCGCCCTGCACCGCATGCTCGTCAACCGGCAGTCCCCCGACATGGGGCCGCTCTGCGTCACCGGCGCGACGGGCGGCGTGGGCTCGCTCGCCATCGACATCTTCAGCCGCGCCGGCTTCGAGGTGCATGCGATCAGCGGCAAGCCCGACCAGCACGAGTACCTGCGCGCGATCGGCGCGCGCGAGGTGCACGGGCGCGACGTGCTGGCGACGACGCGCCCGCTGGAGTCGGCGCGCTTCGGCGGCGGGCTCGACAACGTCGGCGGCCCGATGCTCGCCAGCCTGCTCGCGCAGACCGCGCCCTATGGCAACGTCGCCAGCGCCGGGCTTGCGGCGACCGCGGACCTGCACACCACCGTGATGCCGGCGATCATCCGCGGCGTGTCCCTGCTCGGGGTGGCGTCGGCCGGGACCGCCCGCGACATCCGCGACGCCGTCTGGGCGCGGCTGGGCAGCGACTGGAAACCGGCGCACCTGGACCTGGTCTGCACCGGCGAAACGACCCTCGACGGCCTGCCCGGCGTGTTCCCGCGCATGCTGGCCGGCGGCTCGCTCGGCCGCACCGTCGTGCGGATCTGAGGGTACAATCCTCCGCGCACACTGGGGAACCCTTGCATGGCCCGCATCCTGATCGTCGATGACTCTCCCTCGCAGCTGATGGGCATCCGCCGCATCGTGGAAAAGCTCGGCCACGAGGCGCTGACCGCCGAGGACGGCGCCGCCGGCGTCGAGCTGGCGAAGAAGGAGCTGCCCGACCTGATCCTGATGGACGTGGTGATGCCGAACCTCAACGGCTTCCAGGCCACGCGCTCGATCTCGCGCGAGGCGTCCACCAAGCACATCCCCGTGATCCTGGTCACCACCAAGGACCAGGACACCGACCGCATGTGGGGCATGCGCCAGGGCGCGCGCGCCTACCTCACCAAGCCCTTCAGCGAGGAAGAGCTGTCCGAGGTCATCACCAGCCACCTGGCCGGCGGCCCCGACGAGCCCACCGCGGCCTGATCGCTATTCGCGGCGCCAGTCGGCGCCGAACGCATCCCGCAGTTTCGCGTACGCCTGGCGCTGCGCGTCGTCTTCCGCCCGCGGCGCGAGCACTTCGAGTTCGACGATCTGGTCGCCCGCCGGCGTCCCCGGCAGCCCGCGGCCGCGCAGGCGCAGCTTGCGCCCCGCCTCCGAATCGGGCGGGATCCGCAGCTCGACCGGGCCGCCCAGCGTCGGCACGCTGACCGTCGCGCCCAGCGCCGCTTCCCACGGCGCCACCGGCAGCACGTGGATGATGTTGCGGCCGTCCACCTCGAACTGCGGGTGCGCCGCATATTCGATCTCCAGGAACAGGTCGCCGCCCTGGCTCCCTTGGCCCGCGAGGCGGATCGCCTGGCCCGGCTTCACGCCCTTGGGGATGCGCACCTCGAGGGTCTTGCCGTTGACGCCGATCCGCACGCTGTCGCCGCGGTAGACCGACTCCAGCGGCACCGCGAGCCGCGCACGCGTGTCGCCGGACGGCTGCGGGCCGCGCCCGAAGCCGGGGCCGGCGCCGCCACCCGCGCCGCGCCGGCGGCCGAACAGCTCCTCGAAGAAGTCGCTGAAACCGCCCCCCGCGCCGCCGCCGGCGAAGATCTCGTCGAAGTCGAAGCCGCCGCCCGGGCCGCCCTGCCCCCCGAAGCCGCCGGGCGGCGGGCGCACCTCGTCGCCGGGCCGGTAGCCGCGGGTGCGCAGTTCGTCGTAGGCCTTGCGCTTGGCCGGGTCCCGCAATGCCTCGTAGGCCTCGTTGACCGCCTTGAAGCGCTCCTCGGCGTCCTTTTCCTTGCTGACGTCCGGGTGGTACTTGCGCGCAAGGCGCCGGTACGCGGTCTTGATCTCCGCTTCGCCGGCACCCGGCTCCACGCCGAGGGTTTCGTAGTAGTCCTTGAATTGCATCGAGCACCCCGCCGCATCCACGACGGTCCATTATCGCAGCCCGCCGCCGCGGGCGTTGACGCTGCCTTGCCGGCCGGCGCCGTTAGACTGGCGTGAAACCACGGAGGCTGCATGACCATCCAAGCCGGCGACCGCCTGCCCGAAGTACCGCTGCAACGCATCCGCGAAGGCGTCGAGAGCGTCCCCTCGCGCGACCTGTTCGACGGCCGCAAGGTCGTGATCTTCGCGGTGCCCGGCGCGTTCACGCCGACGTGCTCGGAACGCCACCTGCCCGGCTACATCGAGCATTTCGACGAGTTCCGCAAGCGCGGCGTCGACGTCGCCTGCGTCGCGGTCAACGACCCGTTCGTGATGAAGGCCTGGGGCGACAGCCAGCACGTGCCCGAAGGCCTGATGATGCTCGCCGACGGCAACGGCGACTTCACCCGCGCGCTCGGCCTGGAAATGGACGCCAGCGCCTACGGCATGGGTACCCGCTCCAAGCGCTATGCGATCTACGCCGAAGACGGCGTGGCGAAGCAGGTGCTGGTCGAGGCGCCGGGCGAACTCCGCGTATCCTCCGCCGACCACGTGCTGTCGCAGCTGCCCTGAAGGCCGCGGCCCGCGGCCGCACGGACGCAATCCCCACGCAGACAAGGAGCCCCAGATGGCCGGGAACGACAACACTTCCTCCTCGCGCGCCGGCACCGCCGGCCTGACCGACGTCGCGACGCTGCGCCGCCGGGCGCGCGAGCACATCGACCAGGGCGCGGTGACGCCCAGCTACAGCGCCGACCGCGAGGTGGTGCTGAAGCTGCTCAACGAGGCGCTCGCGACCGAATGGGTCTGCGTGCTGCGCTACTACCGTCACTATTTCAGCGCATCGGGCATGTTCGCCGACGCGGTGAAGGAAGAGTTCCTCGAGCACGCGCAGCAGGAACTGGAACACGCCAACCTCATCGCCGAGCGGATCGTGCAGCTGGGCGGCGAGCCGGACCTCGACCCCACGACGCTGGCGGCGCGCTCCCATGCCGAGTACCGGCCCGGCAGCGATCTGCGCGACATGGTCCGCGAAGACCTCGTGGCCGAGCGCATCGCGATCGACAGCTACCGCGAGATGATCGCCTACATCGGCGACCGCGACACCACCACCAAGCGCATGCTCGAGCACGTGCTCGCGCAGGAGGAAGAGCACGCGGACGACATGAAGGACCTGCTCGACGGCTGGATCGGCGAATAGGCGCCGCTGCGCGGCGCGTGAGCGGCGGCTACGCCGCCTTGCAAGCGGCGCTGCGCGCCTGGAAAGTCGCGGGCTGCGCCCGCTCACAGGCCGCGCAGCGGCCGACTTCACCCACCGTCAGGCGACCGGAGGCGCCGCCTCGCCGGACGCCTGTACCTCGTCCGAAGCGGCATCGCCCTCGTCCTCCAGCGACGCGTCCACGCGCTCGATCGCCTGCAGGCTCTCGCCCTCGCCCAGCCGGATCAGGGTCACGCCCTGCGTGTTGCGGCCGACCTGCGCGATCTCCGAGGCGCGCGTGCGCACCAGCGTGCCGCCGTCGGAGATCAGCAGCACTTCGTGGTGCTCGCTGAGCTGGATGGCGCCGACCAGCCTGCCGTTGCGCTCCGTGGTCTGCAGCGCGATCACGCCCTGCGTGCCGCGGCCCTTCTTCGGGTAGTCCTCGACCGGCGTGCGCTTGCCGTAGCCGTGCTCGCTGGCGGTGAGGATGTCGCCATCGCCGTCGAGCACGATCAGGCTCCGGACTTCCTCGCCCGGCGCCAGCTTCATCCCGCGCACGCCGGTGGCCGTGCGGCCCATCGGGCGCACGGTGTCGCCGGCGAAGCGCACGGCCTTGCCGTTGCTCGCGAACAGCATGATGTCGCGGGTGCCGTCCGACAGGGCCACGCCGACCAGCGCGTCGCCCTCGTCCAGGTTGATCGCGATCTTGCCGCGCTGCAGCCGGTAGGCGTATTCCGGCAACGGGGTCTTCTTGACCGTGCCGTTGCGGGTGGCGAAGAACACGAAGCAATCCTCGCTGTACTCGCGCACCGGCAGCACCGCCTGCACCTTCTCGCCTTCCTCCAGCGCGATCCAGTTGACGATCGGGCGCCCGCGCGCGTGCGGTCCGGCATCCGGCAGCTGGTGCACCGGCAGCCAGAACACGCGGCCGTTGCTGGTGAAGGTGAGCAGCGTGTCGTGCGTGTTCACCAGCCACAGCTGGTCGATGAAATCCTCGTCCTTGGTCGCGGCGGCGTTGCGTCCGCGTCCGCCGCGGCGCTGCGCGCGATACGCGCTGACCGGCTGGCGCTTGGCGTAGCCGGCGTGCGACAGCGTGACCACCACGTCTTCCGGCGCGATCAGGTCGAGGATGTCGAGGTCTTCCTCGCTGGCCCGGATCTCGCTGCGGCGCGCGTCGCCGAACTCGGCCTTGAGGCTGCGCAGCTCGGTGCGGATCACTTCCAGGAGCACGTCGGGATCCTCGAGGATCTCGATCAGGCCGCGGATCGTCTCCAGCAGCTCGCGGTATTCCTCGGTGAGCTTCTCCTGCTCCAGCCCGGTGAGGCGGTGCAGGCGCATCTCCAGGATCTGCTGCGCCTGGGTCTCGGTGAGCTGGTAACGGCCCGACGCCGCCAGCAGGCCGACGCCGTCCGGCAGGTCCTCCGGCCGCGACGCCTCCGCGCCGGCCGCGGCGAGCAGCGTGCCGACCAGGCCCGGCTCCCAGGTGCGGGCGAGCATGCGCTCGCGCGCTTCGTTCGGGTTCGCCGAGGTCTTGATCAGCTCGATCATCTCGTCGATGTTCGCGAGCGCGACCGTGAGGCCTTCGAGGATGTGCGCGCGCTGGCGGGCCTTGCGCAGCTCGAAGATCGTCCTGCGCGTCACCACCTCGCGGCGGTGGCGCACGAACGCCTCCAGCATTTCCTTCAGGTTCAGCAGCTGCGGGCGGCCTTCGACCAGCGCCACCATGTTGATGCCGAACACCGACTCCATCGGCGTCTGCGCGTAGAGGTTGTTGAGCACGACCTCGGCCGACTCGCCGCGCTTGACCTCGATGTAGATGCGCATGCCGTCCTTGTCGGACTCGTCGCGCAGCTCGCTGATGCCCTCGAGCTTCTTCTCCTTCACCAGCTCGGCGATCTTCTCGATCAGGCGGGCCTTGTTGACCTGGTACGGGATCTCGGTGACCGCGATCGCCTCGCGGCCGTTGTCCGCGACCTCGATCTCGGCCTTGGCGCGCATGCGCACGCGGCCGCGGCCGGTGCGGTAGGCCAGGTGGATGCCGCCCACGCCGTTGATGATGCCGGCGGTCGGGAAATCCGGGCCGGGGATGTGCTGCATCAGGCCGTCGATGTCGATCGACGGATCGTCGATCAGCGCGATGGTCGCGTCGATCACCTCGGACAGGTTGTGCGGCGGGATGTTGGTCGCCATGCCGACCGCGATGCCGGCCGAGCCGTTGACCAGCAGGTTCGGGAACCGGGTCGGCATGACCGTCGGCTCCAGTTCCTTCTCGTCGTAGTTGGGCTGGAAGTCGACGGTGTCCTTGTCGATGTCGGCCATCAGCTCATGGGTGAGCCGCGCCATGCGCGCCTCGGTGTAGCGCATGGCCGCCGCGGAATCGCCGTCGATCGAGCCGAAGTTGCCCTGCCCGTCCACCAGCATGTAGCGCAGCGAGAACGGCTGCGCCAGGCGCACCAGCGTGTCGTAGACGGACTGGTCGCCGTGCGGGTGGTACTTGCCGATGACGTCGCCGACGATGCGCGCCGACTTGTAGTACGGCTTGCCGGCGTGCGCGCCGAGTTCGTTCATCGCGTGGAGGACGCGGCGGTGCACCGGCTTGAGGCCGTCGCGCACGTCCGGGAGCGCACGCCCCACGATCACGCTCATCGCGTAATCGAGGTAGCTGCGGCGCATCTCGTCCTCGAGGTTGACCGGGATGATTTCCTTGGCGGTTTCGGCCATCTGGGATCCGTTCTGAGGGTGATCCCGGGCACCGCGGAACGGGCCCGGAAAACGACAGGAAATGATACCACGCGGGCGCCGGGAATGCACCCATTTTTGCTCGTCGATTCAATGACTTGGCGGGCGTTTTCACGCCCCGCCCACGGCCGCGGCGCGCGGCCCCGCCGGATCAGCCGAAGGCGGCCCGCATCGACGCTTCCCCGGGGGCCAGGACCACGCCCCGCTCGGTCACGATCGCGTCGATGAGCTCGTGCGGGGTGACGTCGAAGACGGGGTTCCAGGCGGCGATGCCTTCCGCCACCGTGCGCACGCCGCCGAGCGCATGCAGCTCGCCGGCCGCGCGCTCCTCGATCTCGATCAGGTCGCCCGACGGCGTCTCCATGTCGACCGTGGAGGACGGCGCCACCACCATCACCCGCACGCCGTGGTGGCGCGCGGCGATCGCCAGCTGGTAGGTGCCGATCTTGTTGGCGACGTCGCCGTTGGCGCAGATGCGGTCGGCGCCGACCACGACCCACTGCACGCGGCCCGTCTTCATGAGGTGCGAGGCGGCGGCATCGGCGATCAGCGTCGCGTCGATGCCGTCCTGCTGGAGTTCCCACGCGGTCAGGCGCGCGCCCTGGAGCCATGGCCGGGTCTCGCCGGCGTACACGCGCGCGATGCGGCCCTGTGCGACGCCCGCGCGGATCACGCCCAGCGCGGTGCCGAAGCCGGCGGTCGCGAGCGAGCCGGTGTTGCAGTGGGTCATGACGCCGCTGCCCGGTTCGATCAGTTCCGCGCCGAGGATGCCCATGCGGCGGTTGGCGGCGAGGTCCTCGCGCTCGATCGACGCGGCTTCCGCCTCGAGCGCGCCGCGCCAGTCGCCGTCGCCCGCGGCGGCGGCCCGCGCGAGCGCCGCGCGCATCCGCGCGAGCGCCCAGGCCAGGTTCACCGCGGTGGGCCGCGCGGCATTCAGGCGCGCCAGCGCGGGCTCCAGTTCGTGCGCAGCGTCCGCGGCCGACCCGGCCTGTGCCGCCCGCGCCGCGAGCACCACGCCCCAGGCCGCGGCGATGCCGATGGCGGGCGCGCCGCGCACCGCGAGGTCGCGGATCGCCGCCGCGACGTCGTCGCTCGTCGTGCACGCCAGGTATTCCGTTTCGAACGGCAGCCTGCGCTGGTCGAGCAGCTCCAGCGCCTCGCCGGTCCAGCGGATCGGGCGGATGCGGTCGTAGCGCGCGTAGTCGATGTCGGCCATGCCGCGATTGTATCCGTTCGCCCGCCGCGCCTCCGCGCCGCGCCCGTTGCGCCCCGGCGCGACGACGTCAGGCGCGGCCGAAGTCGAACGCGAGCACGTCGGCGATGCGGTCCGTGCCCATCATCGCCATCAGCAGGCGGTCGACGCCGAGGGCGACGCCCGCGCAATCCGGCAGGCCGTGCGAGAGCGCGGCGAGGAACGCCTCGTCCAGCGGCGGCTGCGGCGCGCCGCGCCCGCGACGGACCTCCAGGTCCCGCCCGAAGCGTGCTCGCTGCTCCGCCGCATCGGCGAGTTCGTGGTACCCGTTCGCGAGTTCGACCGGGCCGAGGTAGAGCTCGAAACGCTCGGCCACCTCGATGCCGTCGGCGCCGCGGCGCAGCCGCGCCAATGCGCACTGCGTGGCCGGCCAGTCGTGCACGGCGAGCATCACGCCGGGGTCGAACGCCGGCTGCAGGCGATGCGTCATCAGCAGGTCGAGCCAGTCGTCGCGGACCAGGCCACGCGGGTCCACGGCGACATCGCCGAGCGCCGTGCGCAACGCGTCCTCCGGCGCGAGGAACGGGTCGAGCCCGAGCCGGCTGCGATACAGCTCGCGATACGTCACCTGTTCCAGCCGTGCCTCGCGGCCGACCAGGGCCAGCGCCATGGCGACGAGCCCGGCGGTTTCGCCGGCCAGGCGGCGGTGGTCCCAGCCGACGCGATACCACTCGAGCATCGTGAATTCGGGATTGTGGCGGCCGCCTGCCTCGCCGTCGCGGAAGACGCGCCCGAGCTCGTAGCAGTCGCCGGCGCCGGCGGCGAGCAGGCGTTTCAACGCGTATTCCGGCGAAGTGCGCAGCCAGCGCGTGCGCGGCGCGCCATCGGTGCGGCCCGAGAATTCCAGCGGGAACGGCGCGATGTTGGGCTCGGTGTTTCCGCCGCGCGAGAGCACCGGCGTCTCCACCTCGAGCACGCCGCGATCGGCGAAGAAGGCGCGCACGGCCGCGTTCAGGCGCGCGCGCAGGCGCAGCGCAGCGCTGCCCGCGGTGGGCTCCCAGGCGGCCACGCGGTCAGCCGCCCTGCGACTGCAGGAAAGCGAGCAGCCGCGCCTCGTCCCAGACCTCGATCCCGAGCTCCGCGGCCTTCGCGAGCTTGCTGCCCGCGGCCTCGCCGGCGACGACGAACGACGTCTTCTTCGACACGCTGCCGGCCACCTTGGCGCCGAGCGCCTCGAGCCGGTCCTTCGCCGCGTCGCGCGTGAGCGCGGACAGGGTACCCGTGAGCACCACGGTCTGCCCTTCCAGCGGCCCGGCCTCCGCTTCGCCGGCGTGCGCGACCGCTGCCTGCAGGCTCGCCACGGCGTCCGCGGTGCGCGCCGCGAGCAATCGTCCCTCGCGCGTGCGGAAGAACGCGTGCACCGACGCTGCGGAATCCTGCGGCAGGCCGGCCCCGGCCAGCGCGTCGGCATCGGCCGCGGCGACCGCGGCGATCGAATCGAAGGCCGCGCCGAGCTGTTCCGCGCGCTTGGCCGTCAGCTTCGGCACGGCCATGCGCTCCAGCACGCTCGCCGGCGCGAGCGCCGCGCGCAGCTTCGCCGTGGGCGGGTGCGCGTCGCCGATGCGCACGCCGCGCGCGAGCAACGCGTCGATGACGCGCTGGTTGCCCGGCTGCTCGAAGAAGGCGTCGATCGCCTTCGCGACCTCGTCGCCGATGTCCGGCACCAGCTTGAGCAGCGGCCACGGCAGGTGCCGCACCAGCTCGAGTTCTCCGAACCACGCCGCCAGCGCCTTGGCGGTGCTCTCGCCGACGTGCTGGATGCCGAGCGCGTACAGGAAGCGCTCGAGCGTCGTGTCGCGGCTGCGGTCGATGGCCTCGATCAGGTTCTCGGCCCACTTCGTCGCGACCTTGCCCCCCTTCGCGGTCTCGGGGACGGTGCCGTCGCGCTCGTCGGCACGGCGCTTCATCTCCAGCAGGTCGTCGAGCGTCAGCTTGTACAGGTCGGCGACGGATCCGAGGTAGCCGAACTCGCCGAGCGCCTCGATGTAGCGTTCGCCCAGCCCATCCACGTCCATGGCCCGGCGGCTGGCGAAATGGAATACCGACTGCGTGCGCTGCGCGGCGCAGGCGAGCTCGCCGCTGCAGCGCGCGACGACCTCGCCTTCCTCGCGCACGATGTCCGAGCCGCAGACCGGGCACTGCGCCGGCATCGTCCACGGCACGGTGCCGCGGGGGCGCTCGGCGGGCACCACCGACACGACTTCGGGGATCACGTCGCCGGCGCGGCGCACGATCACCGTATCCCCCACGCGCACGTCCAGGCGCGCGACCTGGTCGGCGTTGTGCAGGGTCGCGTTGGTCACCGTGACGCCGCCGACGAACACCGGCCGCAGCTTCGCCGCCGGCGTGGCCGCGCCGGTGCGCCCGATGTTGACGATGATGTCCTCGACGACGGTGGTCTGTTCCTGCGCCGGGAACTTGTGCGCGATCGCCCAGCGCGGCGTGCGCCCGACGAACCCGAGCTCGCGCTGCGACGCCAGGTCGTCGACCTTGTAGACCACGCCGTCGATGTCGAACGGCAGCGCATCGCGCTCGCCGCCGATCTTCGCGTAATAGGCCAGCAGCCCCTTTTCGCCGCGCGCGACGCCGACCAGCGGGCTCACCGGGAAGCCCCACTCGCGCAGCTGCGCCAGCACCTGCGAGTGCCGTTCGGGCAACGCGCCGCCTTCCACCGCGCCCAGCGCGTAGGCGTAGAACGCCAGCGGCCGCGACGCGGTGACCCGCGGGTCGAGCTGGCGGAGGCTGCCGGCGGCCGCGTTGCGCGGATTCACCAGTGGGCGGATGCGGCCCTCCGAGGCGCGCGCCTGGGCGTTGTACGCCTCGAAGCCGGCGCGCGGCATGTAGACCTCGCCGCGCACTTCCAGCACCCGCGGCCAGCCCTCGCCGCGCAGGTGCAGCGGGATCGCGCGGATCGTGCGCAGGTTCGCGGTGACGTCCTCGCCGGTCTCGCCGTCGCCGCGGGTGGCGCCCTGCACGAACGCGCCGTCCTCGTAGCGCAGGTTGATCGCCAGGCCGTCGAATTTCGGCTCGACCGAGAACACGGGCTCGGCCACGTCCAGGCGTTCCACGACCTTGCGCACGAAGTCGTCGACTTCCTCGTCGCTGAACGCGTTGGCGAGCGAGAGCATCCGCACCTCGTGCCGGACCGGCGCGAACCCGCCGGACGGCGCGGCGCCCACGCGCCGCGTGGGCGAGTCGGGGGTCGCGAGCTCCGGATGCGCTGCCTCGAGCGCCTCGAGCTCGCGCATCAGCCGGTCGTACTCGGCATCCGTGATGGTCGGCTCGTCGAGCACGTGGTACCGGTAATTCGCGTCCTCGAGCCGCTTGCGCAGCTCCAGGATCTTCGCGTCGGCAGAGGAGTGTTTAGCCACAGATTCCACAGATCGCACAGGTTTGTTCCGGGCGGCCGACAGATTCCACGATCGCACCGGAACAAACTGTGTTCATCTGTGGAATCTGTGGCTGAAAATGCTCTACCAGCGGGAGCGTGAAGGCGGCGGCGCTTCCTGCTGGCGGTCCCAGGCGCGCAGCTCGTCGCGCAGGTGCTGGATGCGCTGGCGGCCGAGCGCGTTGCGCGACTCGTCGAGCAGCACGCCGTCCAGGAGCTCGGCCATGCGCTGCGCGGTCGGGAGCATGGTTTCCCAGGCGTCGAGCGCCGGCACCGGCGCGGGCAGCGTGAGGAAGAAGGCGATCGCCGGCGTTTCCAGCGACTGGATGGTCGCCATGTCGAAGCCGCCGGGCTTCATGATGTTCGCCACGCTGAAGACCGGACCGCGTTCCGGATGCCCTTCCACGAGGCGGTGGAAGATGTTCATGTGGCCGTAGGTGAGGCCGGTCTTCTCCGCCGCCACCACGATGTCGGGCCCGCGCAGCTTGGCGCCGGCGCGCGCGGCGACGTAGAGGGTGACGATCTTGTCGAATTCCTCGCTGACGCGGCGGCCCGCGGCGGCGCTTGCGCCGGCAGCGGCCGCGGGGGCGCCGAGGTCCATTTCCGACTGCCGGATCCCGCCATCGCCATCGCCCGTGCCGTCCGCGCCGGCCTCGTCGGCGATCATCTCGCCGAGCGTCGGCTCGCGGCGGACCCCGTCGGCGAAGCCGCCGCGCGCCGCGCCTTCCACCCGCCTGCCCTGGCCCGGCTTGCGCGGCCGGCCGAAGAAATAGATCGCGGCGAGCAGCAGCGCGCCGGCGACGATGATCGCGGTTCGCAGGATCCACGCGTCGGTCATACGCCTCCTCCCCTCCTGTTCCCCGGCGCGGTCAGGCCGCGCCCGCGAGGCGCGCCGCCTCGGCGAGGTCGACGGACACCAGGCGGCTCACGCCGGGCTCCCGCATGGTAACGCCGGAGAGCTGCTGCGCGGCTTCCATCGTCGCCTTGTTGTGGGTGACGAACAGGAACTGCACGTGCTCGCTCATCTCCGACACCATCGCGGTGAAACGGCCGACGTTGGCCTCGTCGAGCGGCGCGTCCACCTCGTCCAGCAGGCAGAACGGGGCCGGGTTCAGGCGGAAGATCGCGAACACCAGCGCCACCGCGGTCATCGCCTTCTCGCCGCCGGACAGCAGCGAGATGTTCGACACCCGCTTGCCCGGCGGACGGGCCATGATCGCGACGCCCGTGTCGAGCAGGTCCTCGCCGGTCAGCTCGAGGTAGGCGTGGCCGCCGCCGAACAGGCGCGGATAGAGTTCCTGCACGCCGGCATTGACGCGGTCGAAGGTGTCCTTGAAGCGGCCGCGGGTCTCGCGGTCGATCTTGCGGATCGCCTCCTCCAGCGTTTCCAGCGCGCTGGTGAGGTCGGCGTCCTGCGCGTCGAGGTATTCCTTGCGCTGCGCGGCCTCGGCGTGCTCCTGGATCGCGGCCAGGTTCACCGGCTCCAGCCGGCGCAGCTTCGCGTCGAAATCCGTGACCATCCTTTCCCATGCGGACACGTCGGCGTCGTCGGCAAGCGTCGAGATGACCTCGTCCATGACGAAGCCGGCCTCGACCACGGCCGCGGACAGCTGCTCGGCCTTGATCGCGAGCGCCTGCTGGTCGAGCTTGCGCTGGCCGATGCGCTCGCGCTGGGCGAGCGCCTGCTCGTCGCGCTGGTGGCGGGTCTGCTCGTAGCCACGCAGCTCGTTGTCGATGCCCTCGAGCACGGCGCGCGCCAAGGCGAGCGCCTTCTCGCTGGCGACGCGCGCCTGGAGCGCCGCCTGGCGTTCGGCTTCCAGCGTGCGTACCGGCGAATCGCCGTCGGCGAGCTGCGTGGCGAGCTCGCCCAGGCGCGCGTCGAGCTGGCCGCGCTGGCCGCCCATGCGCTCGAGCGACTGCGCGATCGCGGCGACCTGGGCGCGCTGCGTTTCGAGCCCGAGCGCGATCGCGTGCGCGGCGTCGCGCGATTCGCGCGCGGCGAGGCGTGCCTGGTCGCGCGCCTCCTGCAATCCGGCGCGCTCGGCATCGAGGGCGCGACGCGCCGCCTCGAGCTCGCCCATGCTCCCGACCGCCTCTTCCAGGCGGCCGCGCGCATCGCGCGAGAGCCCGCGGCTGGACTCGAGCGTCTCCGCGAGCGCCGCCAGTTCGGCGTCGATCTTCTCCAGGCGCGCGCGCGCCGAATCCAGCCGTCCCTGCTGCCCCTGCAGCTGGCCGGCCAGTTCCGACACGCCACGGTGCGCGAGGTACAGCGCGCGCTGCGCATCCTCGCGCTGCTGCTCGGCGACGAGCGCGCGGTCGCGCCACGCGGCCAGGCCGCGTTCCAGCTCCGCCTCGCGATGCTGCAGCGCCTCGATCTCGCCGCGCAGCCCCTGGATCTCTCGCTCGCGCAGCAGCGCGCCCTGCTTGGCCGCGCCCGAGCGGAGCACGCGCACCCAGCCGGCGCCCATGCGCTCGCCTGCGCGGGTGATGACCGATTCGCCGTCGCCGAGCCGCGGCAGCATCGCGCGCGCTTCCTTCAGCGTCTCGGCCGCGTGCAGCTTGGTCAGGATGCGCAGGATCGCCGCGGGGCCCTTGACCTTCGCCGCGAGCGAGGTCGGCGAGAACACCGCGCCGCCGGTCTTGGGCTCGACGAGGGTCAGCCGGCCTTCGCCGAGTTCGCCCAGGGCTTCGACCAGCGCCTCGGGCGCCTCGACGAGCACGCCTTCGATCAGCTGCCCGAGCGCGGCCTCGACCGCGTTCTCCCAGCCCGGTTCGACGACGAGCTTCTCGCCGACGCGCGCGGCGGAATCCAGCCCGTGCTGGCGCAGCCATTCGACCGCGGCGCCCTGCTCCTGGCCGAGCGCAGCGTGCTGCAGCGCTTCCAGCGAGGCGAGGCGGCCGCGCTTCTCCTGCGCCTGCTTGCGCACTTCGGCGAGCTCGGACTGCGCGGTGCGCTGCTGGTCCTGCAGCTCGACCACGGCCTGCTTGCGGGTTTCGACGTCGGCCGTCATGCCGTCGAGCGCCGCCTTCTGTTCGTCGTGCTGCACGCGGAGGTTCGCGAACGCTTCGGCGAGCGCGGCCACGTCCAGGCCGGCGCGTTCCGCCGACAGCTGCTCGCGGCGGCGCTCGGCATCCAGCGCCTGGCGGTCGAGCATCTCGACGCGCGTGCGCTCGACGTCGCCGGTGCGTGCGGCCTCGGCCTGCGCCTTCGCGTGCGCGTCCCAGCGCTGCTGCCATTCGGCCAGCCGCGCCTCGGCATCGCGCAGCGCTTCCTGGACCGACTGGTCCTGCGCCTGCAGGCGCGCGAGCTCGGGCTCGGCCTGCGCGATCGCGTCGCGCAGCGAAGCCAGCCGCGCCTCGTCGCCGCTGATGTGGCCGCCGATCTCCGCGAGTTGCGCCTGGGCTTCCTCGCGGGCGCGCTGCAGGCGCTGCGCCATCTCCTGCTGGTGCGCGATCTGCTGCTCGATGCGCGCGAGCGTGCCGCCGACCTGGTAGACCTCGGCCTGCGCCTTGTTCAGCGCCTCCGCGGCCTCCTCGCGGCGCGCCCGGTCCTCCTCGATCTTCCGCTCGGCCTCGCGCTGCTCGGCGACGAGCTGCTGGAGGCGCGTCTCCTCCTGCGCGAGCTTCTCGCGCAGCCCCTGCAGGCGCGCATCGAGGCCGCGGAACTCGAGCGCCTTCCACTCGGCGTCGCGCACGCGGCGCTCGGCCTGGATCGACTGGTACTGCTCGGCCTGGCGCGCCTGGCGCTTGAGGTGCTCCAGCTGCTTGCCGACCTCGTCGCGCAGGTCGGTGAGGCGGTCGAGGTTCTCGCGCGTGTGCTTGATGCGGTTCTCGGTCTCGCGGCGGCGCTCCTTGTACTTGGAGATGCCGGCCGCCTCCTCGAGGTACACGCGCAGGTCCTCCGGGCGCGCCTCGATGATCTGGCTGATCATGCCCTGCTCGATGATCGAGTAGCTGCGCGGGCCCAGGCCGGTGCCGAGGAACAGGTCGGTGATGTCGCGGCGGCGGCACTTGGTGCCGTTGAGGTAGTAGTTGCTCTGCCCGTCGCGGCCGACGGTGCGCTTGACCGAGATCTCGTCGTAGGCGCCGTACTCGCCGGTGATCGTGCGGTCGGAGTTGTCGAACACCAGCTCGACCGTCGCCTGCGACACCGGCTTGCGCGCGGACGAACCGGAGAAGATGACGTCGGTGAGCGAATCGCCGCGCAGGCGGCTCGCCGCGCTCTCGCCCATCACCCAGCGGATCGCATCGATGATGTTCGACTTGCCGCAACCGTTCGGACCGACGATGCCGGTCATGTTGGTCGGCAGGTGCAGCGTGGTCGGATCGACGAAGGACTTGAAACCGGACAGCTTGATCGTGGACAGGCGCATGCGGCGTCGTCGGGCCCCGGCGGCCACGAGCCTCATGCCCATGCCGCGAAAGTGAAAATGGATGAATTTTTTCCCGCAAGCCATTGATTCGGCATGCGGTCTACCGGCGAAACCGCCAGCGTCCCACGCGAGTATAGCGGGCTGCTGCAGGCTGCGTTTGCTATCGTCGGGGGGCCATGGCTTCCGCTTCCCAAAACGCGGCGCCGGTGCTGCTCGCCGACATCGGCGGCACCCATGCGCGCTTCGCGCTCGCCGATCCCGCGGCGCCGCGGCCCCTGCTCGAGGACACCGTCGCCGCCTTCCCCGTGGAGCGCTTCCCGTCGCTGGCGGAGGCCGCCCGCCATTACCTGGAAGGGGCCGGGGCCGGCGCCGCCGTCCGCAGCGCGGTGCTGGCCGTCGCGGGGCCGGTACGCGACGGCCGTGCGCGCATGACCAACCATCCCTGGGTCGTCTCCGCGGAACGGCTCGGCGACGCCCTGGGGCTGTCGGACGTCGCGCTGGTCAACGACTTCGTCGCCCAGGCGATGGCCATCCGGAAGCTCGGGCCGGAGGACCTCGCCCCGATCGGCGGCCCCGCCCCCGTTCCCGCCGCGTCGCCGCGCGACGGCATGACGGCCGTCGTCGTAGGCGCGGGAACCGGCCTCGGCGTCGGCGTGCTCGTGCTGCACGGCGGGCAATGGCTCGCGCTGGCCACCGAGGCCGGCCACGCCAGCTTCGCTCCCGGTACGCCCCGGGAAATCGCGATCCTGGAGCAGCTCTCGCCCGAGTTCGGCCGCGTCTCCAACGAACGGCTCGCGAGCGGCGCGGGCCTGGTCAACCTGCACCGCGCGCTTGGCGCCATCGCCGGCGAGGATCCCGGCAATCCGCGCCCCGAGGACGTCACCGCGGGCGCCGCCGCCGGCGAAGCGCGCTGCCGGCAGGCGGTCGATGCGTTCTGCGCGATCTTCGGCGCCATCGCCGGCGACCTGGTGCTGGCGTATGGCGCGTGGGATGGCGCCTACCTCAGCGGCGGGCTGGTGCCGCCGCTGCTGCCGTCGCTGCGCCGTTCCGGCTTCCGCCAGCGCTTCGAAGGCAAGGGGCGCTACGCTCCCGCGATGGCTGCCGTGCCGACCAGCGCCGTGCTGCACCCGCAACCCGGCCTGCTCGGCGCGGCGGTGCTCGCCGCCGACCGTGCCGCGGGGGCCGCGCGGTGAACGCCGGCGCGCGCAGGCACGGCGAGCCCCCGGTCTCGCTGCACGAATTCCGCAACGACGACCAGTGGTCGTGGGCGGCCGCCGTGGCGATCGCCGCGGCGCTGCGCCGCGACCTGATGGTGCAGCCGCGCGCGCGCCTGCTGGTCTCGGGCGGGACGACGCCCGCGCCGGTGTTCCGCGCGCTGTCGCAGGCGCCGCTGGAGTGGGATCGCGTCGACATCGCGCTCGTCGACGAGCGCTGGCTGCTTCCCGACGATCCCGACAGCAACGCGCGCCTGGTGCACGAGCACCTGCTGCGCTCGCATGCCGCCGAGGCCCGCTTCGAACCGCTGACGCGGCCCGGCCGCAGCATTGGCGAAGCGGTGGCCGACGCGAACCTGCACGCGCACCAGCCGCCCGGCGTGGTGGTGCTGGGCATGGGCGACGACGGACACACCGCGTCGCTGTTCCCGCGGATGCGCGGTCTCGCCGACGCGCTCCGCTCCACCCACGCCTACGTTGCCGTGGATGCCACCGGTTGCCCGGGCGCCGGCCCCTGGACGCGGCGCATCAGCCTCACGCCGGCGGGACTGGCGCCGGCGGGCACCCGCCTGCTGCTGCTGCGCGGCGCGGCCAAGCGCAACCGCTTCGAGCAGGCGCTCGCCGGCGACGACATGCTGGAACTCCCGGTCCGCCTGGCGTTCCTCACGCCCGGCGCCGCGCTGCAGGTCTACTGGGCGCCCTGACGCCGGCGCGTCGAGCCGCGCACCATCAGCTGCGGGCGCACGATCCGCGAAGGCGCGAGCGACCCGTCCGCCATGCGGTCGAGGAGCATGGTGAACGCATCGGTGCCCAGCCGCGCGATGTCGATCTTGACGCTGGTGAGCGGCGGCGCGGTCTGGCTGGCGAGCGGGATGTCGTTGAAGCCGGCCAGGCCGATGTCGTCGGGCACGCGCAGGCCGGCGCGCTGGAACGCGAACATGCACCCCAGCGCCATCATGTCGTTCGCCGCGAACACGCAATCCGGGCGGCGCGGCGCGGCCAGCAGCGCCTCGCCCGCCTGCGCGCCGGTCTGCACGTCGAAGTCGCCGTCCACGACCCACGGCTCGGCGCCGGGGACGAAGCGCGCGAGGCCGTCGAGGTAGCCGCGCAGCCGTTCCTCGGCGTTGAAGTGCGGGCGCCGGCCGGACACGAAGGCGATGTCGCGGTACCCGCAACCGGCGAGGTACTCCATCATGTCCAGCGCGCCGGAATAGTTGTCCACGGCGAGCGTCGCCACGCCTTCCGCGGCCGGGTCGCTGTCGAGCAGCAGCACCGGCAGCGAGGCCGGCAGGCGCGCGGCGGCGACATCCAGCCCCGCGTACGGCGAGATGGCGAGCAGGCCGTCGACGCGGCCGCGCATCACCCGCAGCGCCGCGGCCTGGCTCTCCGCGGAGCGGTGGTGCCCCGATACCAGCAACTGCAGGCCGCGCTCGCGCGCCGCCGCATCGATGCCGCACATCAGGCGGGCGAAGAATTCGCAGGGAAGGTCGGGAAGGACGACGCCGATCGTGTGGGTGCGTCCCCGGCTCAGGGACCGCGCCGCGTGGTGCGGGCTGTAGTCCAGCGAGTTGGCGATCTCCAGCACGCGCTTGCGGACCGCTTCGGCGACGTTCTCGTGGCCGTTGAGCGCCCGCGAGACCGTGGCGACCGACACGTTCGCGAGGCGGGCGACATCCCTGATCGTGGGGCTGGCTGCGCCCATCCTTGGCTCTCCATTTCCGGGGGGACAAGCCAGCCAACCTAAACGCTGGATGACCGGCCCGCAAAGCAAACGGTTCCACCGATGCGGTGCCCCGCACCGTGGCCGGAGGGAAATTCCTTTTGCGTTGCGGGCTTGCCCCTGAAACCTCGCGCGGGCGCCATGCTGCAGTGCAGCATCCGCCTGCGCGGAGCGCCTCAATTCATCGCCGGCCTGAATGGGCGCACGTCCACGCGCCGATAGACGCCCGCCGCAACGTAGGGGTCGCCTTCCGCCCAGGCGCGAGCCTCTTCCAGCGATTCGAACTCCGCGATGACGATGCTGCCGGAGAAACCGGCGGGGCCCGGATCCTCGGCGTCGATCGCCGGGCATGCGCCGGCGAGCATCAGCCGCCCCGCATCGCGCAGGCTCCGCAACCGCTCGAGGTGCGCCGGCCTCGCGGCCATGCGCGCGGCAAGCACATCCGCGCCGTCGTGCCCTTCGATCGCATACCACATGGTGTTCGCTGCCTCCTCGTGCGCGGTCGCCCCTGCGTCGCGGGGCGCGGCATTGTAGCGGCCGCTGGACAGCCCCCTGCCCAGCCCGTAACCTGTCCGGCATAGTCAAGGGGCAGGGCCGGTGGCGAGGCCACACGGTACCGGGTGCGGCAGGGATGCGCGCCACCGCCGATCCGCCCTTGTTCGCCGACGACCGCCTTCCCGTCCGCCGCGCCCGCCCGCGCGGCGCCCGACCCATGGCGCGCACGCCCCGGCATGCCTGCCCGGCATCACGCCTGGGTACATATGGACAGTTCCACCGGTCGATGACCCATCGATGACATCCGATAGCCCCAGCGGCACGGTCGCGGAAGCGCCCGCCGCCCAGAACGGAAGCGCCCCCCCGCAGCAGCAGGAAATGCCGCTGGCGATGGTGCTCGGCCAGCCGGTGCTGCAGATCCCGCAGGATCTGTACATCCCGCCGGACGCGCTCGAGGTCATCCTCGATGCCTTCGAGGGCCCGCTCGACCTGCTGCTGTACCTGATCCGGCGGCAGAACCTGGACATCCTCGACATCCCGGTGGCGGAGATCACCCGCCAGTACGTCG
>JBDZUW010000141.1:0-4422 GCA_040255375.1 Luteimonas sp.
TCGCCGCGCTCGGCCAGGGCCTGCAGGGCCTCGAGCGTCCACATCCGCGGCTCGCGGAAGGGATCGACCCACAGGCGCCGGAGTTCGGCGACATGGGCGCCGCAGCCGAGCAGTTCGCCCAGGTCGCGGACCAGGCTGCGGACATAGGTGCCGGAGCCGCACTCCACGTGCAGGCGCAGCTGCGGCGGCGCGTCGCCGCCGCGCAACTCGTCGATCAGGTCGGCGGCGGACTGCAGCTCGAAACGGTGGACCTCGACCTCGCGCTCCTCGACCTCCACGGCCTCGCCGCGGCGCGCGCGGGCGTACAGCGGTTCGCCCCCGCGCTTGAGCGCCGAATAGATCGGCGGGCGCTGGCGGATGCGGCCGGTGAGCCGCGCGAGCGCCGCGTCGATGGCATCGATGGTGAGCGCCGGCACCGGCCGCGTCCGCAGGGGCTGGCCCTCGGCGTCGTCGGTGTCGGTCGTGGTGCCGAGGCAGGCGACCGTGTCGTAGGCCTTGCGCGCGCCGAGCAGTCCGCCCGCGATCTTGGTGGCTTCGCCAAAGCACACCGGCAACAGGCCGGTCGCCAGCGGATCCAGGCTGCCGGTGTGGCCGGCCTTCTCCGCGCGGAACAGGTGGCGCACGCGCTGCAGCGCCTGGTTCGAGCTCAGCCCCCGCGGCTTGTCGAGCAGCAGGATGCCGTCGAGCTTGCGGAAATTCTTCCGGCTCACGCGTCCCGCAGCAGCTGGTCGATGCGCTCGCCGCGGTCGAGCGATTCGTCGTAGTGGAAGTGCAGCTCGGGCACGTGCCGCATCTTCACCGCGCGCGCCAGCTGGTGGCGCAGTTCGGGCGCGAGCGCCTTCAAGGCCTTGATCGCCTCGCGGGCGCGTTCGGGCTGCAGCGCGGTCACGAACACCTTGGCGTGGGCCATGTCGCGCGTGACCTCGACGTCGGAGACGCTGACCGACGGCAGGGCGTGCTCGCGCGCGGCGGCGTGCACCAGCGTGCCCAGCTCCCTGCGGAGCTGGGCGGAGACGCGGTCGGTGCGGTTGAAGGCTTTGCCGGGCATGGCGTGGCGGCGCGCGCTTACAGCGTGCGCTGGACCTCGATGCGCTCGAAGCACTCGATCTGGTCGCCCGGCTGGACGTCGTTGTACGCCTTCACGCCGATGCCGCACTCGGTGCCGCTGCGGACCTCGTCCACGTTCTCCTTGAAGCGGCGCAGCGACTCCAGCTCGCCCTCGAAGACCACGGTGTTGTCGCGCAGCACGCGGATCGGCTTGCTGCGCTTGACCACGCCCTCGACGACCATGCAGCCGGCGACCGCGCCGAACTTCGACGAGCGGAACACGTCGCGGACCTCGGCGATGCCGATGATCTCCTCGCGGATCTCCTTGCCGAGGATGCCGGACGCGACCTGCTTCACCTGGTCGATCACGTCGTAGATGATCGAGAAATAGCGCAGGTCCACGCCGGTGGTCTCGATCAGCTTTCGCGCCGAAGCGTCGGCACGGACGTTGAAGCCGATGACCGTCGCCTTGGAGGTCGCGGCCAGCTGCGCGTCGGACTCGGTGATGCCGCCGACGCCGGAACCGATCACCTGGATGCGGATCTGGTCGTTGGACAGCGCGGTGAGCGCCTCGCGCAGCGCCTGCACCGAGCCCTGCACGTCGGCCTTGATGATCAGCGGCAGCGTGAGCTGGGCATTGCCCTCGCCCATCTGCGCCATGATGTCCTCCATGCGGTTGCCCGCCTGGCTGACCAGGCGCGTCTCGCGGCGCTTGGCGTCGCGCTGCTGCGCCACGTCCTTGGCCAGGCGCTCGTCGGCGACCACCACGAAATCGTCGCCGGCGTCGGGCACGCCCGACAGGCCGAGCACCTGCACCGGGATCGACGGGCCGGCGGACTGGACCTGGCTGCCGGTCTCGTCGAACAGCGCGCGCACGCGGCCGTACTGCACGCCGCACACGAGGAAGTCGCCCTTCGACAGCGTGCCCTGCTGCACCAGCACCGTCGCGACCGGGCCGCGGCCCTTGTCGAGCGCGGATTCGATGACCACGCCGGTGGCGCGGCCGTCGCGCACGGCGCGCAGCTCGAGCACCTCGGCCTGCAGGCTGATCGCGTCGAGCAGGTTGTCGACGCCCTGGCCGGTCTTCGCGGACAGCTCGACCATCTGCGTGTCGCCGCCGAAGTCCTCGGCGACCACGTCCTGGGCGAGCAGTTCGTTCTTGACCCGCGAGGGATCGGCGTCCGACTTGTCGATCTTGTTGATGGCGACGATCAGCGGCACGCCCGCGGCCTTCGCGTGCTGCACGGCCTCGATCGTCTGCGGCATCACGCCGTCGTCGGCCGCGACCACCAGCACCACGATGTCGGTGAGCTTCGCGCCGCGCGCGCGCATCTGCGTGAACGCGGCGTGGCCCGGCGTGTCGAGGAAGCTGATGACGCCCTTCGGTGTCTCGACGTGGTACGCGCCGATGTGCTGGGTGATGCCGCCCGCCTCGCCCGCGGCGACCTTGGTGCGGCGGATGTAGTCCAGCAGCGAGGTCTTGCCGTGGTCGACGTGGCCCATGATCGTGACGACCGGCGGGCGCGGCGCCTTCTCGCCCTGCATTTCCTCGACATGCGCGAGCAGCTCGCTCTCGGCGTCGTTGGCGTTGGCGGCGACGGCGGTGTGGCCGAGTTCCTCGACCACCAGGACCGCGGTGTCGTGGTCGATGGTCTGGTTGATGGTCGCCATGACGCCCATCTTGAACAGCGCCTTGACCACGTCGCCGCCCTTGAGGGCGAGCTTCTGCGCCAGGTCGGCGACGGTGATCGCCTCGCCGATCGCGACCTCGCGCACGACGGGCGCGGTCGGGCGGGTGAAGCCGGTGCCGGAGCGGCTCTGCTCGCCCTGGCGGCGCGGCGCCTTCGGCTTCGCGCGGCCGCTGCTGCTGCTGCGGCGCGCGCGATCGGCCGCGCTCAGGTGCATCTGGCCGGCGAAACGGCTGGTCCGGTCGTCGTCCTCGACGCCCGCGACCATCGCGTGCGAGCCGCGGGTCTTGTGGCGGTGGGCCGGGGTCTTGTCGTCGGCGCGCGGCGCCGCCGGGCGCGGGTGGCCGTGGCCATGCGCCTTGCGGGCGGCATCCTCGTCCGGCGCCGGGACGGCGGCCGCGGCGGCGCGCTCGGCCTCGAGCCGCGCCTCCTCTTCCTTGCGCTTGCGCTCCGCAGCTTCCTCGGCGCGGCGCTGGTCGGCCTCGGCCAGGCGCTGCTGCTCGGACAGGTTGCGCTGGCGCGACTCCTCGAGCTTGCGGAGGATCTCGGCGCGCTCGTCGTCCTCGCCCGCGCCGGCCGCCGGCGCCTGCTGGCCCTCGGCCGGCTTGACCAGCGTGACCTTCTTGCGGACCACGACGTCGACCGTGTTGCGGTTCTTGCCGCCGCCGACGGTGAGTTCCTGCTTGCGGCTGCGGCTGAGCGTGATCTTCTTGGGCGCGACGGTTTCCTCGGCCGCGGCGGCCTTGCCGTGCGAGCGCTTCAGGAAGCCCAGCAGCTTGACCTTCTCGATGCTGGTGACGACCTGGTCCGGACCGTCGAAGCGCATGCCGGCCTCGGCCAGCTGCTCCAGCAGTTTGTCGACCGGCGTGTTCACCAGTTCGGCCAGCTTGCGGATCGTGGTTTGCTGCGACATTCGGGTTCCGTTGTTCCTTGCGTGGGCGATTCTACCCGTTACCCCTCACCTGACCGCGAGGGCTCAGCCCTCGCGCTCCAGGCGGGCGATTTCCTCGGCGCGCGCGGCCAGGATCAGCGCGGCGGCGCGCGCGTCGTCGAGGCCCTCGATGCCGAACTCGACCACTTCGTCCGCGCCGAGCTCGCCCAGGTCGTCCGCGGTGCGCACGCCGTGGGCCGCGAGCGCGAACGCGGTCTCCTCGTCCATGCCCTCGAGCCCGAGCAGGTCCGCGGCGGGCTGGTGCTCGTCGAGCTCCTCCTCCACCGCGAGCGCGTCGTTGAGCAGCGCGTCGCGGGCGCGCGAGCGCAGCTCCTCGACGATGTCCTCGTCGAAGCCCTCCACCGCGAGCAGCTCGCCGACGGGCACGTAGGCGATTTCCTCGACCGTCGTGAAGCCTTCCGACACGAGGATGCCCGCGATCTCCTCGTCGACCTCGAGCTTCTCCTGGAACAGCGCGCGCGCCGCTTCCTGCTCGGCCTCGGACTTGGCGGTCACCTGGTCCTGGGTCATGACGTTGAGCTGCCAGCCCGACAGGCGGCTGGCGAGGCGCACGTTCTGGCCGCCGCGGCCGATGGCCTGGGCGAGCTTGTCCTCGGCCACGGCGAGGTCCATGGAGTGCTTTTCCTCGTCGACGATGATCGACTGCACTTCCGCCGGGGCCATCGCGTTGATCACGAACTGCGCCGGGTTGTCCGACCACAGCACGATGTCCACGCGCTCGCCGTTGAGCTCGTT
>JBDZUW010000022.1:0-24167 GCA_040255375.1 Luteimonas sp.
CCGCCGTCGCCGGCCACCTCGCGCGCCTCTACGCCTTCCGCCCCTGAAACCGCGCTTCAGAGGCCGGGCGGGAGGGTGACCTGGAAGCGGGTGCCGCCGAGCTCGGGCGCGGTGCCGACATCGAGCTCGCCGCGATAGCTGCGCACGATGTCCTGCACGATCGCCAGCCCGATCCCGTGCCCCTGCACCCGCTCGTCGCCGCGCACCCCGCGCTGCAGGACCACCGCGACGCGATCGGGCGGGATGCCCGGGCCGTCGTCGTCCACCGCGATGCGCAGGCCGGGCCGCCGGTTCGGCGCTTCCTCGCCGACGCGCACGGTGAGCAGCACGCGCGAGCGCGCCCACTTGAATGCGTTCTCGAGCAGGTTGCCGAGCAGCTCCTGCAGGTCGCCGGGCTCGCCGTGGAAGCGCGCCGCGGGATCGATGTCGAACTCGCAGATCGTGCCCCTGGAGGCGTAGATCTTCTCCAGTCCGCGCACGATCTGCTCGGCATGCGGCTCGATCGCCACCGGCGCGGCGAACAGCTTGTGGCCGCCGGACGCCGCGCGGGTGAGCTGGTAGCCGACGAGATCGTTCATGCGCCGTAGCTGCGTTTCCATCTCCTCGCGCAACTCGGCCTCGCCGGCGTCGCTGTCCAGGCGCGTGCGCAGCACGGCGAGCGGCGTCTTCAGGCTGTGGGCGAGGTCGGCGAGCGTGTTGCGCTGGCGATCGAGGTTCTCGCGCTCGCTGTCCACCAGCGCGTTGATGCTTTCGGTGAGCGGCGCGAGCTCGCGCGGATGGCGCCCGCTCATGCGTGCGAGCTGGCCGCGCTGCACCCGCGTCAGTTCGGCGATCACGCGCCGCAGCGGCAGCAGGCTCCAGCGCAGCACCAGCGCCTGCAGGAACAGCAGCAGCACCGCGGCGATACCGAGGTAGCCCCACAGCGCGCGCCGGAACACGCTCACCTGCTTCGGGAGCGTGCCGGCGTCCTCCATGATGCTGATGGTGTACGGGAACTCCGCCGCTTCGCCACGCGTCGCGTCGACGAGGCCGATGCTGTAGCGGTACACGTCGCCGCGCGTGCCGTCGCTGCGGGTGATCGGCAGCGGGCCGTCGAAGCGTTCCTCGCGGCCGCCCAGCATCTCGCTCGCGGGGAGCATCGGGCCCTGCGCCGACAGCGAGGACCAGCGGCCCTGCGGCAGTTCGATGGTCGCGTACAGGCCGCTGCCGGGGCGGTCGAAGCGGCCTTCCGGCGGCACGTCGGGCGGGATCAGGCTGCCGTCGCGCGCGAAATCGGTGTGGCCGGCGTAGTACAGCGCGTACGACTTCAGCCGTTCGCGCTGGCCCTGGCTGGCGACGTCGAGGAACGCGCGGTCGAGCGCGTAGCCGGTGAGCGCGAGGAAGGCGACGAGGCCGAGGCTCGCGGCCCACAGCTGCCGCGTCTGCAGCGAGCGCGGCCGCCAGCGCAGCAGTGGTTCACGCGCCCCCGGCACGCGATCGGCGGCTCAGTCGCCGCTGCGCGGGATCGCGAAGCGGTAGCCGCGGCCGCGCACGGTCTCGATCGGCTTCAGCGAGCCGTCGGGGTCGAGCTTCTTGCGCAGCCGGCCGATGAAGACCTCGAGCACGTTCGAGTCGCGGTCGAAGTCCTGCTGGTAGATGTGTTCGGTGAGGTCGGCCTTCGAGACCAGCTCGCCCGCGTGCATCATCAGGTATTCGAGCACCTTGTACTCGTAGCTGGTGAGGTCGACGTTGGCGCCGTTGACGGTGACGGTCTGCGCGGCGAGGTCGAGCACGACCGGGCCGCAATCCAGCGTCGGCTTGCTCCAGCCCGCGGCGCGGCGCACCAGCGCGTTGATCCGCGCCAGCAGTTCCTCGATGTGGAAGGGCTTGACCAGGTAGTCGTCGGCGCCCTGCTTCAGGCCCTCGACCTTGTCCTGCCAGCTCGAGCGCGCGGTGAGGATCAGCACGGGGAACTGCTTGCCCTCCTCGCGCAGCGCCTTCACCAGCTCCATGCCGGACATCTTGGGCAGGCCCAGGTCGATGATGCCCAGGTCGAACGGCACCTCGCGGCCCATGTACAGGCCCTCTTCACCGTCCTGGGCGGCATCGACGGCGAAGCCTTCGCGCTTCAGGCGTGCGGCGAGGGTCTCGCGCAGCGGGGCTTCGTCTTCGACGAGCAGGATTCGCATCGATCGGAACTCCGTTTCGTATGGGCCAATGCCCGGTCCGATTGGACCTCGGCGAACCTGAATATTGCCTATTCAGTCGTCGTTGTCGCGTGTAGGCGCGTCGTCGCCCTGGCCCTGGCGCGACCCCTGCTGCGGATCGTCCATGTAGACGCGCACGCGGCCGCGCTCGTCCACGACCTTGATGCGGTTGAGGTTGCGCCCGTCGTAGGGGACGCGTTCGGCGCTGAGGACCTGGCCGCGGGTGCGCTGCTCGACCCGCCGCACGCTGTCGGACAGGGCGTCGTCGCTGCGGCGCGGCGGCTGCGGGGGGGCCCAGTCCGGGCGGGACGGGGCCTGGCGCGCAGGCTGCTCGCCTTCGGGCGGGGGCATCGCCCGGCCACGGTGCTGCTGGGGCCCGGCCACGGCGATGCCCGCGGCACCCATGAGGGCGGCGAGCAGCAGGAGCGCGGAGCGGAACGGCAGCGGCATGGCAGGAGGTCTCCTCTGGTGGAAGCGATTGTCGAAAGGGGGCGGTGAATCCGTCCTTAACTTTCAGGCGCTTCCGGACCGGCGGTTCAGCCCGGCCGGCGGCGGATGCCCTAGAACACCTCGGCCACGCAGCAGCGCAGCGATCCGCCGGCCGCCTCGATGGCCTCCAGCGGCACCGCGCGCAGCGCGAACCCGGCCGCCGCGAGCGCATGGCGGGTGCCGGGGGCCAGCGCGTCCGCTGCGTTCCGGCTCATCCACACCGTCCCGCCGGGCAGGGCGATGGCGTTGGCGGCGAAGGCCGCGTGCTCCGCCGGCGACAGCAGGATGGCATGGGGCGCGTACAGCGCTTCGATGGTCCGGGCCACGGCCGGGTCCGCGAACCCGTCCGGGCAGACCAGGGCCGCGCGTCCGGCCAGGACCGCGAGGACGACGTTGGCGTGGTACTCGCCGGGGGCGAGATCGAACATCAGGGTGGCGCGCAGGCCGAAGGCCTCGTGCATCAGCCGGGCGCCCTCCTCGTCGCAGCGCTCGGACAGGCCGCAGAAGCCCAGCCCGCGCGCGCGGTCGACCACCAGGGCGCCGGTCAGCTCGCAGGGGTGCGGCTGCGCGGACAGGTCGATCGCGGCGTAGCCGAGCACGCCGCCGAGGAAACCGCGGATGTCGGCGCGCGCGGCCTCGCGCTGCCGCACCGGGTGGCGCATGCGGCCGACGACGTAGCGGCCGGCGACGGTCGCGAACACGTTGTTCGGGAACAGCGCGTCGGGCGTTTCCGGGTCGCCCGGGAAACAGACGGTGGGCAGCACTTCGGACAGCGCGCGCTGCAGGCCGCGATGCTCGGCGAGCGCGCGCGCGGCATCGAACGCGCCGGCATCGGCCATGTAGCGGTTGTCCTGCGCCGACTGCGCCGCGAGCGCGAAGCCCTCCGGCGCGACCAGGAACGCCGCGCGCGCCACCGGCGCGCCGAAGTCCGGCGCGAGGCCGCGGGCGAAGTCGAGGAAGGCCTTGCAGTCGCGCGTCGGCATGGCGGGAGCGTAGCGCGCGGACGCGTGCACCGTCGCGTGGCGCCGGGACTCAGGCCGCCGGCGCCAGCGCGGCCGTCGCCGCGAGCGCGCGCTCGACCAGCGACCAGTCCGCGCCGGGCCTGTGCGCGCCTTCGCTCAGGATCTGCCGGAACGCGCGGCCGCCGCGCTCGCCGTTGAACAGCCCGAGGATGTGCCGCGTCACGTGCTTGAGCGGCACGCCGCGCGCCAGCCACGCCTCGACGTGCGGGCGGAACGCCTGGAGCAGCTCCGCGCGCGTGCGCAACGGGCGCCCCCACCATGCCGCATCCACGCGATGCAGGAGGTAGGGATCGTGGTACGCCGCGCGCCCGAGCATCGCGCCATCGGCGTGCGCGAGGTGCGCGGTCGCCTCCTCGAGCGTCGCGATGCCGCCATTGACCACCACCTGCAGCGCCGGGCGCTCCTGCTTCAGCCGGTAAGCCCAGTCGTAGCGCAGCGGCGGGACCTCGCGGTTCTCCTTCGGCGACAGTCCTTTCAGCCAGGCGTTGCGCGCGTGCACGACGAACATGCCGCAGCCCGCGGCAGCCACCGCGTCGATGAAGCCGAGGAAGCGATCCCACTCGTGGTCGTCGTCCACGCCGAGGCGGCACTTCACCGTCACCGGCACCGGGCGCGGCAGCGCGGAGACGGCCTCGATCATCGCCGCCACGCCCTCGGCGACGAGCTGCGGCTCGCGCATCAGGCACGCGCCGAAGCGCCCGGCCTGCACCCGGTCGGACGGGCAGCCGCAGTTGAGGTTGACCTCGTCGAAGCCGTGTTCCGCGCCGATGCGCGCGGCCTGCGCCAGCAGCGCGGGCTCGCTGCCGCCGAGCTGCAGCGCGACCGGATGCTCCACCGGGTCCAGCGCGAGCAGCCGCGCGCGGTCGCCATGGATGACGGCGTTCGCGTGCACCATCTCCGTGTACAGCCGCGCGCCGGGCGCGATGACGCGGTGGAACACGCGGCAATGCGTGTCCGTCCAGTCCATCATCGGCGCGACGGACAGGCGCAGGGCATCGGCGGCGATGGCGGGGGCGGCGGGCATGCGCCGCCATTGTAGTCAGTGGGCGCGGCGCGCCGGACGCTGCGGCAGCAACGCGACCGCAGCCGCCACCAGCGCGATGAGCAGCAGCGAGGCACCGTAACGACTCACCGCGAGCCCGCCGTGCTCGAGCGGCTTGTCGATGAAATCCCCGAGCACCGCGCCGAGCGGGCGCGTCAGGATGAAGGCCGCCCAGAACAGGGCCGTGCGGGAAACCCGGGAGAAGCGGTACAGCAGCGCCACCCCGGCCAGCAGGCCGCCGAAGATCGCGATGCCGCCGGCGTAGCCCCGGCCAGCGCTGTCCGCGACCCAGTCGCCGAGCGCGGTGCCCAGGGTCTGCGAGAACATGATCGTGGCCCAGTAGAAGCCTTCCGACTTCGCGTCCGCCACGGCGTCCACCGCGACCGATCCGGTGCTCCGGCGCCACGCGGCCAGCGAGCCGGCGAGCAACGCAAGCAACAGCGCCGACCCGCCCGTGTAGCCGATGCCCAGCGACCGGTCGGCGAAGTCCGCGAGCGTGGTGCCGACGGTGGTGCTCGCGACGATCGTCGCCCAGTACAGCCACGGCCGGAAGCGCGCGGCGCGTACCTGCGCGGCCACCGCGATGACGAACAGCGCCGCGAAGATCGCGGTGCCGGCGAGGTAGCCGAGGCCCATGGACATCGTGACCGCGTCGCCGCCGGTTTCGCCGAGCGTCGTGGCCAGGATCTTGATGAACCAGAAGCCGAGCGTGAGCTGCGGGACCTTCGCCCACGCATCCTCCGCCGGCCGCGGCCCCTGCGCTGCAGAGGCCTCCGCGCGCCCCTCAGCGCGCGCCACGGGCGGCCGCCGATTCCACGACGCGCTCGCGCATCAGCCCGTGCGTGAAGCGGTACGCGGCCGTTTCGTAGTCCGACACGGCCTGCAGCGTCGCCAGCGGCACTTCCGGCAGCGGCGGCTGCGGCGTGTCGCGATCGTGCGACGGCTGCACGGTGTCGACGCGCCGGTGCGGCGCCAGCTGCACGAGCCGGCCCGGCTGCAGGTAGCCGAGCAGCTCGTAGGTGCCGATGTAGGCACGTTCCGGCGCCTGCTGGAACACGTCGATGCCGTAGAACGCGCTGTCGTAGTCCATGCCCAGCAGGCCGAGGATCGTCGGCGCGATGTCCACCTGCCCCACCAGCCCGTCGAAGCGGCCAGGCGCGATGTTGCCGGGGGAGTAGATCCACATCGGGATGTGGTAGCGGAACACCGGCAGCGCCGCGATGCCCGCGCTCGAGGCGCAGTGGTCGGCGGTGATCACGAACAGCGTGTCGCGGAACCACGGCTTCGCGCGCGCCCGGGCCAGGAAGTCGCCGATCGCCCAGTCGGTGTAGGCCACGGCGCTCTCGCGCTTGCCCTGCGGCCACGGGCCGCGCCCCTGCGGGAAGGTGTAGGGGCGGTGGTTCGACGTGGTCATGATGTGCGCGAAGAACGGCCGCCCCGACGCGGCATCGCGGTCGAACTCGCGCAGCGCCATCGTGTACAGGTCCTCGTCGGCGACGCCCCAGATGTTCTCGTGGTGGATCTGCTTCGACGGGATCGCCTGCCGGTCCAGCACCTCGTAGCCGTTGCCGCCGAAGAACCGGTTCATGTCGTCGAACGCGCCGTAGCCGCCGTACAGGAACTGCGAGCGGTAGCCCTTGCCGTTGAACACAGTGGCGAGCGAGAACAGGCCTTCGTTGTGCGCGCGCTTGACGATCGATTCGCCCGGCGTCGGCGGCACCGAGAGCGACAGCGCCTCGAGACCGCGCACCGTGCGCGTGCCGTTGGCGTAGAGGTTGCCGAACACCAGGCTGTCCGCCGCCAGGCGGTCGAGCCGCGGCGTCAGGCTGTCCTTGCGCCCGTAGGTGCCGGAGAAGTCGGCCGACAGGCTCTCCACGCTGATGAGCACGACGTTGAGCCGCCGCTCGGGCGCGGCGTTGTGGATGTGGCGTTCGATGCCGGCGTCGCCCAGGAAGGTGGCGTCGGGCGTCGCGAGTTCGCGCCGGACCTGGGCGAAGGCCTCGTCGAGCGGCACCGTGCGGTAGTAGCGGTCGTAATCGAGCGACGCGCTGCGGTAGGCCGCGAAGAACTGGTAGATGCCGTTGCCCGCGAGCTCGTTGGCGTAGGCGTTGTCGCTGCGGTCCTTCATCTCGCCGTTGACCAGCCATGTCCCCAGCACGGCCGTCGCGAGCCACGCGCCCGCCACCACGCTGCGCGCGCCGAAGGGCGCGCTGTCGTGGCGCACCGCGCGCCAGCGGCGCGTGGCCACGAACACCGTCAGCGCGGTGCCGGCCAGCGCGGCGAGGATCCAGCCGACCGGATAGGACTGGCGGATGTTGCCGATCACCTCGGTGGTGTAGACGAGGTAGTCCACCGCGATGAAGTTGAAGCGCGCCTGGAATTCCTCCCAGAACGTCCACTCCGCGACGGCGACGAACAGCGTGGCCAGCAGCAGCACGAGGCAGGCGAAACCGACCAGGAAGCTGCCGGGCCGGCGCGCCAGCCAGCGCCGTGGCAGCAGCCACAGCAGCAGCACCAGCGGGATCGCGAGGTAGACGTAGGCCAGCACGTCGTAGCCGAGGCCGACGCCGAAGACGAAGGCCCAGGCCGGCAGGCTGGCCGGCATGCCGCTGCCGGTGGCGGCCAGCAGGACCAGGCGGGTGAGGAAGGAGACGGACAGGAACACCACCCCGAGCCACAGCAGCGGCCGGAAGCGTTCGTACAAGGGGTGCGGTTGCAAGCCGGGTTCTCGCGGAGGGTATGCTGCAGGCTCGCCGCCGCACCCGTAATCGATCCTCAGCCGAATCTCAGCCGGTCGTTAAATCCACCCTGCAATGCCCTCCCCCGACGCCACCGGCATGCGCGTCCTCGTGATCGAGGACCAGCCGGACATCGCCGCCAACATCTGGGACTTCCTGGAGCGGCGCGGCCATGCCGTGGACCATTGCGCGGACGGCGCGGCCGGGCTCGCGCGCGCCAGCCGCGGCGGCTTCGATGCGATCGTGCTCGACCTCGGCCTGCCGCGACTCGACGGCCTCGACCTGTGCCGCGCGCTGCGCGAGGCCGGCGACGGCGTGCCGGTGCTGATGCTGACCGCGCGCGACACGCTCGAGGACAAGTTGCGCGGATATGCCGAGGGCGCGGACGACTACATGGTCAAGCCGTTCGCGCTGCGCGAACTCGAGGCGCGCCTGCGCGCGCTGCATCGGCGTTGCGCGCCGGCAGCGACGGCAGCGCCGCTGGCGCATGCCGGCCTCGCCTACGACCCGGCCATGCTCGCGGCGACGCGCGACGGCCGCCGCATCCCGCTGACCCGCATGCAGGGCGCCCTGCTCGCGGCGCTGCTGGCGAAGGCCCCGCACGTCTGCGCGCGCGAGCACCTGCTGCGCGCGCTCTGGCCCGAAGGCGACGGCGACATCGCGGCGCTGCACACGCTGGTGTACGAGCTGCGCGCGCTCGTCGACCGGCCGTTCGCGCAGCCGCTGATCGGTTCGGTGCGCGGCGTCGGCTACCGGATCGCGGCGGCGCCGTGAAGGCGGCCAGGCCACCGATGCCGCTGCGCCGGCGCGTCGCGCTCGCCTTCGTCGCGCTCGGCTTCGTGCTGAGCCTGGCGTTCGCGACGGCGGTGGCGCTGGTCGCGGAGGACTACGAATACGTGCTCGCCGCGGAGATCCTGCGCGGCCAGGCCGAGGACTACAGCCTGCGGCTTGCGAACGGGCTGCCCGCGACCCTGCCGCGCACGCACCGGCTGAACGGTTTCCTCGACGGCGCCGTGCCCGCGCGCTACGCGGCCTACCCGCCCGGCGTGCACGAGGATCCCGCCCAGGAGGACGTGCACGTCGGCGTGTTCGACACGAGCAGCGGGCGGATGACCTTCGTCATCGACCTGAGCGACATCGAACAGCTCGAGGAATACCTGCACCTGTTCCTCGCGGCGATGGTGGTGCTCGGCACGGCACTGGCCGGCTGGCTCGGCTGGCTGCTCGCGGGCACGGCGCTCGCGCCGGTGGGCCGGCTCGCCGCCGCGGTGGATGCGCTGACGGCGCGGCCGGCCTCGACCGCGCTGCGCGACACGACGAGCCGCGACGAACTCGGCCGGCTCGCCGGCGCGATCGACGCCTACCAGGCGCGCCTGGTCGAAGCGGACGCGCAGCAGCAGGCCTTCTTCGCCGACGCCAGCCACGAGCTGCGCACGCCCGTGGCCGTCGTGCAGGGCGCGCTGGAGGTGCTGCTCGACGAGCCGCAGCCGCCCGCGCTCGAGGTCCGCCTGCGCCGGGTCGAGCGCGGCATGGGTGAACTGTCGGACCTGCTGGAAGCGATGCTCGACGTCGCGCGACGCCGGCCGCCGCAAGCGGAAGCCGTGGACGCCGGCGCGTTTTTGCGCGAAGCGGGCGCCGCCGCGCTGGCGCAGTCGCCCGGCATCGTGCTCGACGTGCGCGCGCCGGGCACGCTGGCGCTGGCGCCGCGCGAGGCGCGGCTGCTGCTGCGCGGCGTGCTGCGCCGCCTGCTGCCGCCGGCGGCCGGCGGCACGTTGTCGCTGCACCTCGACGGCGACGTGCTGGAGCTCGCGTTCGGCGCGCCGGCCGCGGAGCAGGCGCAAGGCACCGGAGCCGCGGCGCGCAGCGACACCGGCGCGATGCCGGCGCTGCTGGACCGCCTGGCGCAACGCCTGGGCTGGCGCGTGGAATTCCCGTCCGCGCAGCGCGCGCGGATCGCCTTTCAGCCGCCTTCCCAGACCATGTGCACGTCGGCGCGCGCGTAGTGCGAGCCCGGCCGCGGCGCCGGATGGTGCACGAAGCCCGCGCCCTCGTACATGCGCAGCGCCGGTTGCAGCACGCTGCTCGATTCCAGGTACAGCTCGCGACCGCCGAGGCCGCGGTACTCGGCGATCGCCGCCTCGAGCAGTGCGCGGCCGATGCCGGCGCCGCGCAGCGCCGGCTCCACCGCCATCTTGGTGAGCTCGTAGACCCCGTCGCCGGCGTTGCGCAGGGCGACGGTGCCGACCGCACGCGTCGCGCCGGCGTCGTCGTCGCGCAGCGCGAACAGGATGCGGCCGCCGTCGGCGAGGATGTGCCGCTCCGGGTCGCCCAGCAATTCCTCGTCGAACGGCTCGACCACGAACCAGCGCCGCAGCCACTCGAGGTTGAGGCGCGCGAAATCGGCGCGCCAGCGCGGATCGAATGCCGCGATCCGGATCGCGTTGCGGTTTGCGTCTTCCACGGATGCGCGCCTCATCGCGACAGGTGGGCAATGGCCGCCGTGGCCGCATCGCGGTCGGCGTCGTCGAAGGGGGCGACCTCGAGCGCCTCGACGCTGCCGGGATCCAGGCAGCGCGCGTTGACGTCGATGCCGTCGGGATGGCTGCGCGGCACGTAGAACGCCTTGATCCCGCAGTGCCTGCAGAAACGGTGCCTGGCGACGCCGGTCCCGAACGTGTATTCGGAAAGCGCATCGTGCCCCGACAGGAGCCGGAACGCGCGCGCCGGCACGATCAGGTGCAGGAAGCCGGTCATGCGGCAGATGGAGCAGTTGCAGTCGAGCACGTGCAGGCGCGCCGGCGCGTCGACCTCGAAGCGCACCCGGCCGCAATGGCAGCCGCCGCGGTGCACGATGGCGTCATCGCCCATGCGGCTTGCCCTTCCCCTTGGCCTTGGCCTTGCCGTTGGCCTTGCCGGCGGAGGGCGGCGGCAGCGGCCGGCCCCAGCGCCCGTACGCGCCGGCGAAGCCGTCCTTCAGGCGATGGAATTCCGGCGAGCCCGGCTTCACTCCCAGCCGCTGCGCGAGCGCGCCCCAGCCTTCGCCGGGGCTGGCCTGCCGTTCGTCGGCGACGTAGCGGCACGAGCGGCCGATGAGCTGCGCCAGCGCGCAGGCGAAATACACGTCGCCCGGTGTCCACGCGGGCGCGGCGAGCAGCGCCGACACGACGTCGCGCGGCGCGCCGTGATAGCGCGCCAGCTCGTCGGCGAACGCGTCGGGATAGCGGCGGCCATAGGCGTTGATGTCGGCGAGCGCCGCATCCACCCATGCGTCGCCGGTGCGCGGGGCCCATTCAGCAGCGGGCGCGGGCGCCGCGGGCGTCGCGGGCACCTGTTGCGCGAACGCGGCGCCGCCGGCGAGCAGCAAAGCCAGGAGCCAGGTTGCGTGGCGCATCGTCGGATCCTCCGGATGGGGCCTGGAAAGCATAGAACGGACGCGCGGCGAAATCGCGGATGAACGGCGCGACGCGACCCGCGGAATCCGCGTTTCCTCCACGTTTCCGTGACGGCGTGGCGCGTAGCTTGCCGCGCCATGGCCACCCTGCATCCCCACGCGCTCGCCCCCGCCGCCCACCAGGACGCGCGCATCCGTCGCTGGTGCGTGCTGGCGATCGCGGCGGCCGTGTTCCTCGCCCTCTACGCCGGCGGCCTCGCCTGGGTCACGCGGCAGGTGGAAGCCGGCGTCGACCGCAGCCTGCAGCCGCTGCCGGCGGTGGTCCAGGACAAGCCCGCGCCCTAGCAACGCCTCAGCGCGGTTCGAGCACGAACTTCCCGAACCCGATCCCGATGTCGAAACCCTTGCCGGTGCCCGCGAGCGCCAGCGAGATGTCGCCCTTGGTCATCGCCGTGGCCTTGCTCGACTTCACCGCGCCCGCGTGCGCTTCCGCCGACACGTAGGTGCCGAGCACGTCCTCGATGCGTTCGACGCCGGCGAACTTGCCGGTGCCGTCCTCGATCTTCGACTTGCCGAAGGTGAGCCCGCCGCCCTTCGCGCTGATCTTCACCGCCAGGCTGCGGCCGTTGTTGCAGGTGACGGTGCCGGTGCCGGACGCGGTCTTGTAGAACACCGACCAGCCGGCGAGGTCGTAGCGCAGCTTGCATTCCAGGTCGCGCGCGTGCGCGGCGGGCGCGGCGAGCGCGAGTGCGGCGGCGACGGCGAGGCAGGACAGCGCGGATCGGGCGTTCATGCGTGGGCTCCGGTGGCGGATGGAAGGCTGTGGTGGCCGGCAGCCGCGTCCGCGGCAGCAGCCGCGGCGGCGAGCGATGCGACCGCCGCGGGCAGGTCGGCCGGCGTGGCCGCTTCGCGCAGGCGCCCGGCCGCTCCGCCGGGAAGTTCGGCGTGCGTCTCGTGCACCCAGGTCACGTGGTACGGCATGTGCACGCCCCAGCCGCCGAGCGCCAGCACCGGCGCGATGTCGGAACGCAGCGAATTGCCGACCATCGCGAACTGCGAGGGCGCCAGGCCGAATTCGCCGAGCACGCGCGCGTAGGTGCCGGCGTCCTTCTCGCTCACGATCTCGATGCGCCGGAACAGGTCCGCCAGGCCCGATTCGCGCACCTTGGCTTCCTGGTGGAAGAGGTCGCCCTTGGTGATCAGCACCACTTCGTGCTCGGCGGCGATCGCCGCCACCGCCTCGCGGATGCCGGGCAGCAGGTCGACGGGATGGCGCAGGGTCGCCTTGCCGACCTCGACGATGCGCTGCAGGTCCGACGCGGCGATGCGCTCGCCGGTGATCGCGATCGCGGCCTCGAGCATGGACAGCGTCATGCCCTTCGCGCCATAGCCGAACAGCGCGAGGTTCGCGCGTTCGATCGCGTAGAGCCGCTCGTGGACGTCGTCCAGGTCGACGTAACGGGCGACGATGCGCTCGAATTCGGCCTGCGCGGCGCGGTAGTAGTCCTCGCTGCGCCAGAGCGTGTCGTCGCCGTCGAAGCCGACGAGACGCAGGCCGGGGGGCACGGAGTGCGGCGGGGCGAAGGCGTCCATCGCCCAAGTCTACGGGCGCCCGCGTCGACGGCAAGCGCAAGGGCGCATGCGCCCCGGCCGCGCCCGCCGCAAACGCGGGCGCGGCCGGAGCCCTCGACTCAGTTCTGGCCGTCGCCGTCGTCGTTGGTGGCGTCGCCGCCGTCATCGCCCGCTGCCGGGCTGTCCTGGCGGGTCGCGAGGTAGGCCTTGTACTCGTCCGCGGTGAGCATGCCGTCCTTGTCCGCGTCCGCGCTGTCGAACGCGGCCGCCAGGCTGTCGACCGCGCCGGCCTCGGCCTTGCTCAGGCTGCCGTCGTCGTTGCTGTCGAGGTCGGACCAGGTCACCTTCTTCGGACCGGCCGGATCCGCGGGCGTGGCCGGCGTCGCCGGGGTCGCGCGCGTGCCCTGCTGCGGGTCGGCCGGCGTGGCGGGCGTCGCCGGGGTGGCGGGCATCCGGTCCTGCGCGTCCATGTGCTGCTGCATCGCCTCGGTGCTCGCGTGCTCGCGGGCATTGTCGTTGGCGTGGGCGCTCTGGGCGAAGGCGGCCGGCGCGGCGGCAAGGGCGGCGGCGGCAAGGGAGAGGGAAAGCAGATGGCGGTTCATCGAGGGAGCTCCATTCGTGTTTGGTGTGCGCGGTCTTCAGCCGCCCGGCCAAACTGGAACCGCCGCGATGAACCGCAGGTTTCCGCAAACGGTTAAGGCAACGTTCGCTTAACCCGCTCGATCGGTGCCTGCGCTAGGCGGCCCCCGGGAAACGGCGCCGACGCTTGCCCGGCGAACCGCCCGCCGCAAGCGACGGGGGCGATGGCGGCTGAACGCAACACAACCTTCATCTGCCTGACCGGAGGCGCGGATCGATGCGCAACGGCGCGAGCGCCCGCACCTGCAGCGCGGCGTACCCCGGATGCGACGGATCGAGCAGCACGTTGACCTCGCCGTCCACGAGCGCGCTGGGGACGCGCAGCGCGAGCGAGCGCCCGGAGCCGAGCCAGCCGGCGCCCACCTGCTGCACTTCGGCGCGGTAGGGCAGGTCGCGCCAGGTCGACGGCTCGTTGCATTCGGCCAGCGTCGTGCCCGCCGGCAGTTCGGCGGTGGCGAGCAGCAGCCCGGCGGGCGCTCCGTCGGGGTTGTGCGCGAGGTATTCGAGCATCGCGCCGGCGGGCGACAGCGAGGCGTAGACGCAGGCCTGGCCCGGCGGGCTCCAGCGACCGCCGGTGGTGGCGGGCGCGAACGGCTCGGAGGCCTGCGATGGCTCGATCACCCGATGCACGCGCAAGGGCGCCGTCGACGACTCGACCACCAGGTCCGCGGACGGCGTCGCGGCGACCGGCGAGGTCATCGCCGGCGGGTCGCTGGCGGGGAAGGTGCCGGCGAGCGCCTCGTCGAGGCAGCGCGCGGTTTCGGCGGCTTCGCTGTGTTCCCTGGCCATGGCGGTCTCCGACGTCGGGACGCCAGAGGCTGCCGCACGCCGGGTCGACCGGCCGTGAGCGTACGTGCCGGGCCGCGATGCGCGGCCGTGGCGCGTTGCGCCGCGCGTCAGCCGCGCGCGCCGCCGATGTAGTCGGCCTTGCCCAGCGGCACGCCGGCCTGGCGCAGGATGTCGTAGGCCGTGGTGACGTGGAAGAACACGTTCGGCAGCGTGAACTGCAGCAGGTAGGACTGGCCGTCGTAGCGGCGCTCGCCGCTGCGCAGCGGCACCACGATCTCGCGCGCCTCGCTGCCGTCGATGCGGTCCGCGCCGAAGCCCTCGATGTAGCCGATCGCGGCGTCGAGGCGCGCATAGAGTTCGGCGAAGCTCGTCTCCTCGTCCGCGAACGCGCGCGGCGCCTCGCCGGCCAGGCGCGCGGCGCAGCGCGCCGACATGTCGGCGGCGAGCTGCACCTGCCGCACCAGCGGCAGCATGTCGGGCACGAGCCGCGTCTGCAGCAGGATGCCCGGGTCGAAGCCGCGGTCGGCGGCGAAGGCCTCGCCCTTCTGCAGCACGTGCCGCAGGTTCCCGAGCGCGCGCACGAGCACCGGAACCGATGCCTGGTACATCGAAATGGCCATGGGGGAACTCCTCTGAGTGTCCTGCGCGCGCGGCTGCGCCCGGGCCGCGATTATCGCGCCGCGGCCCCGATGGCGATAGGATCGTGCAGCCCTTCCGGAGACCGCACGTGGCCGACTGGCGCGACCTGATCCGCGATGTCCCCGACTTCCCGCGCGCGGGCGTCGTGTTCAAGGACATCACGCCCCTGCTGGCGGACGCCGACGGCTTCGCCGCGGCCATCGACGCGATGGCCGCGCCCTGGCGCGGGATCGCGCTCGACGCGGTGTTCGCGATCGAGTCGCGCGGCTTCATCCTCGGCGCGGCGCTGGCGCGCGCGCTCGGCCTCGGCTTCGTGCCGGTGCGCAAGGCTGGCAAGCTGCCCGCGCCGGCGCACGCGCAGGCCTACGAGCTCGAGTACGGCAGCGACTGCCTGGAAGTGCATGCCGACGCCGTGCCGCCCGGCGCGCGCGTCCTGCTGGTGGACGATGTCCTGGCGACCGGCGGCACGCTGGCCGCCGCGCTGGCGCTCGCCCGGCGACAGGGCGCCTGGGTGGTCGGCGCGTCCGTGCTCATCGAGCTGGCGTTCCTGGACGGGCGCGGGCGCTGGGATCCGGACGTACCGCTCGAGGCGGCCGCCGCGTACTGACATATTCATGGGGTGCCGCCCGGCGGCGCCCCTCCACACAATCGCGGGATGGGCACCCGCGCGCATCCGATCGTCCGGCTCGACTACCTGGTGCGGGTGGTCTGCTACCCGATCTCCTCGACGATCCTGTACGCGGTCTTCAACCGCACCGGGCGGATGCACGCTGCGCTCGCGCTGCTGCTGGTCGGCTACGGTTTCGTGTGGCCGCACCTGGCCTACCTCTGGGCGAAGCGCAACCCCGACCAGAAGGCCGGCGAGCAGCGCAACCTCCTGGTCGACTCGGTGCTGATGGGCGGCTGGGCAGCGGGCATGCACTTCAGCCTGTGGCCGAGCGTGATGCTGCTGTCGGGCGTGCACCTGGGCAACCTGAGCATCGGCGGCTTCCGGCTCGCGGGGAAAGGGCTCGCCTGCGTGGTCCTCGGCGCCGTGGGCGTGGGCCTGGCGACCGGCTTCGCCACCGATTTCATCGCGCCCCCGATCCCGACCGCGGCGAGCATCGTCGGCATCTTCATCTACGGCTCGGTCTTCAGTTTCCACTCGCACGTGCAGAGCAAGCGCATCGTCCACGGGCGCAAGCTGCTCGAGGCCCGCAACCGCGAGATCGGCGAGGCCAGCCTGCAGCTGGCGCAGGCCAAGGAGGAAGCCGAGGCCGCGAACCAGTCCAAGAGCCTGTTCCTCGCCAACATGAGCCACGAGCTGCGCACGCCGCTCAACGCGATCATCGGCTACAGCGAGCTGCTGGTGGAGGAGGCGCAGGATTCCGGCGACGAGGCGATGGTCCCGGACCTGCGGAAGATCCACACCGCGGGCAAGCACCTGCTGGGGCTGATCAACGAAGTGCTGGACCTGTCGAAGATCGAGGCCGGCAAGATGGAGGTCTACGTCGAGGCATTCGACGTGCGCGCACTGGTAGATGGCGTCGCCAGCACCGTCGAGCCGCTGGTGGCGAAGAAGGGCAACACGCTGCTGGTCGAGGCCGACAACCCCGGCACGATGCACTCGGACCTGACCAAGGTCCGGCAGATGCTGTTCAACCTGCTCGGCAACGCGAGCAAGTTCACCGAGCAGGGCGACATCCGGCTGCTGGCGCGGCGGGAATCCGGCGCGGACGGGCGCGAATGGATGGTGTTCGCGGTCGAGGACACCGGCATCGGCATGACGCCCGAGCAGCAGGCGCGCGTGTTCCAGCCGTTCTCGCAGGCCGACGCCTCGACCACGCGCAAGTACGGCGGCACCGGGCTGGGCCTGGCGATCACGCGGAGCTTCGCGCAGATGCTCGGCGGCGAGATCGCGCTGCGCAGCACCGTCGGCATCGGCACCACGTTCACGCTACGCCTGCCGGTCGACTGCAGCGCCGGCGCGGGCGCGCTCGCGGACGATGGCGACGGCGATGGCGATGGCCACGGCCGCGCCGCCGCGACATCGCCGGCGCCGGCCGGTGACGGAGACGGCGCCGGCGGCCGTGCGCCGCTGGTGCTGGTGATCGACGACGAACCCGTCGCCTGCGAGATGACGACGCGCATGCTGGCGCGCGAAGGCGTGCACTGCCGCGCCGCGCTCGACGGCGAGGCCGGCCTGCAGCTGGCGCGCGAACTGCATCCGGACCTGGTGCTGCTCGACGTGCTGATGCCGCGCATGGACGGCTGGGCGGTGCTGTCGCGGCTCAAGGCCGATCCGGCGCTCGCCGGCATCCCGGTCGCGATGGTGTCGGTGGCCGGCGACGAAGCCATGGGCACCGCGCTGGGCGCGTCCGACTCGCTGGCCAAGCCGCTGGAACGCGAGCAACTGGTGCGCCTGCTGGAGCGCCACCTGCCGCGTCCCGGCGGCCGTTCGATCCTCGTCGTCGAGGACGATCCGACCACGCGCAGCATGTTGCGGCGCCTGCTCGAGCGGCAGGGCTGGTCCGTCGCCGAGGCCGGCAACGGCCGCGAAGGCCTGGAGCGCATGCGCGCGGCACCGCCGGCGCTGGTGCTGCTCGACCTGATGATGCCCGAGATGGACGGCTTCGCCTTCCTCGATGCCCTGCGCGAAGGGCGCGGCGGCGAAGGCGAAGCCCCGCCGGTGGTGGTGCTCACGGCGAAGGCGCTGACCCGCGGCGAGCAGCAGCGCCTGGCCGGACAGGCGCGGCGCGTGGTGGAGAAGGGAAGCTGCAGCCAGGCCGAACTGGAGCAGGAAGTGCGGCGCGCGATCGAAGCGGTCGCCATCCCCTCGCCCGGTCCGGAAGCGGGCGCGCCGGCATGAAGATCCTGCTGGTCGAGGACAACGAGATGAACCGCGACATGCTCTCCCGGCGGCTCGCGCGCCGCGGCTACGAGCTCGTGTTCGCGGCCGACGGCCTCGCCGCCGTGGAGATGGCGCTGTGCGAAGCGCCGCGCCTGGTGCTGATGGACATGGGCCTGCCGGTGATCGACGGCTGGGAGGCGACGCGCCGGATCAAGGCCGATCCGCGCACGCGCGGCATCCCGGTGATCGCGCTCACCGCGCACGCGATGGCCGCCGACCGCGACAAGGCGCTGGCGGCGGGCTGCGACGACTTCGACACCAAGCCGGTCGACATCGCGCGCCTGGTGGAGAAGATCGAGGCGCTCGCGGGCGCGGGCGGGACGCCGGCATGAGGCGCGCATCGCCGCCCGCGGGCGCGGCCGTGTTCCGCGCCGCCGCGATGGCCGACCTGCCCGCGCTCCTCGCCTTCGTCGATGCCGCCTGCGACGCGCTGGACGCCGACGGCGACGCGCGCTTCGCGGTGCGGCTCGCGGTCGAAGAGGTGTTCACCAACATCCTCCATCACGGTTACGGCGGGAGCGGTCCCGTCGAGGTCGCGGTCGACGGCGGCCCGCACCGCGTGCGCGTGCGCCTGCGCGACCAGGCGCCGCGCTTCGATCCCGCGGGCGCGCCCGCGCCGGACCTCGCCTCCGCGCTGGAGGAACGCGAACCCGGCGGCCTGGGCTGGCACCTGGTGCGCCAGCTCGTCGACGAAGTCGAACACCGCGCCGGTGCCGGCGGCGGCAACACCTACACCCTGGTCAAGCAACTGCCGGCGTCCGCGCCGGACGCCTAGGAGGCAAGCGACATGGACATCCGCATCGAAGCGCACGGCGACATCGCCGTCGTCGGCATCGCCGGCAGCGTCGACGGGCTCACCGCGGAGACGCTGCTCGCGGCGCTGCAGGCGCACGTCGAAGGCGGCGGCACGCGGCTGGTCGTCGACCTGAGCGCCGTCGAGTACACCAGCAGCGCCGGCCTCCGCGCGCTGCTGGCGACGGTGAAGGAGGCGCGCCGCCGCGGCGGCGACCTGCGCCTGGCCGACATCAACCCGAACGTCCGCAAGGTCCTGGAGCTCAGCGGCTTCGCGACGATCCTCAAGATCTATGCCGCGGTCGACGATGCCGTCGCCAGCTATGCGGCCTGACGGGACGGGGGCGCGCATGGCCGGCAAGCGGGTCGCGGTGGTCATCGGCTCGGGCGCGGTGCAGTGCGCGGCCGCGCTGGGCATGTGGAAGGTGCTCGACCGCGAGGGCATCGGCGTCGACATGGTGGTCGGCTGCAGCGGCGGCAGCATCTACGCTTCGGTGATGGCGCTGGGCTACGACGTCGACACCTGCGAGCGCCTCACGCGCGAGCTGTGGACGCCGAAGGTCACGCTGCGCCGCGACTGGCGCTCGATGCTCGGGGCGCTCCTGCCCGGCGTGTTCCGCTTCGACGGCCACCTCGGGCTCGTCCACGACGCGCCGCTGCTGGAAGCGCTGGCGCCGCCGTTCGGCGGCAAGCGCTTCGCCGACACCAAGGTTCCGCTGCACGTCGTGGCCACCGCGCTCGACAACGGCGAGAAGGTGGTGGTGCGCGACGGCAGCGTGCTCGATGCGGTGCGCGCGAGCATCGCGATCCCGTACGTGTGGAAGCCGTGGCAGGTCGACGGCCGCTGGCTGCTCGACGGCTGCCTGTCCGATCCGCTGCCGGTGGACGTGGCGATCCGCGAGGGCGCGGACGTGATCCTGGCCATGGGCTTCGAGAGCGCCTACCCGCGCCGCATCCGTTCCGCGACGCGCTACGCGTTCCAGGTGAACAGCATCTACACCAACAACCTGCTGCGCGCGAACTACTCGTTCCACAACCTCGCGCACCACGCGGAGATCATCCCGATCCTGCCGGAATTCGACGGGCCGGTGCGGCTGTTCGACACCGACCGCTTCCCGCACGTGATCGAGCAGGGCATGCGCGCCACCGAAGCCCAGCTCGGCTACCTGCGCCGGCTGCTGGAGCGCGACGATGCCTGAGCCGGCGGCGGGCGGCGCGGCGCCGGCGCCGCGGCGGCCGCGCCTCGCGGTCGTGGTCGGCTCGGGCGGCATGAAGTGCGCGGCCGCCGTCGGGCTGTGGAAGGTGCTCCAGCGCGAGCGCATTCCGTTCGACCTCGTGGTCGGCTGCAGCGGCGGCAGTATCTACACCGCGGCGATGGCCATGGGCATGGACGCGCTGGAGGCCGAGCGGCACACGCTGCGGATGTGGGACGGGCTGTTCGACCGGCTCAAGTTCAGCTCGGTGCTGCGCAGCCTGCTGCCGCGCCGCTTCGGCTTCAGCGAACGCATCGGGCTGGTCGACGATCGCGCGGTGGGCCGGGTGATGCGCGAGCTCTACGGCGACGCGCGCTTCGAGGACAACCGGGTGCCGCTGCACCTGGCCGCGACCGACCTGCACACCGGCGAGCCGGTGGACCTGTGCAGCGGCCGCGTCGGCGACGCGGTGCGCGCGAGCATCGCGATCCCGATGCTGCTGCCGCCCAAGGCCATCGACGGGCGCCTGCTCGTGGACGGCGGCATGTCCGATCCGCTGCCGGTGAGCATCGCCATCCGCGAGGGCGCCGACATCATCCTGGCGATGGGCTTCGAAACGCCGCCGGCGGGCGCGCTCAACTCGATGCTGGGCGTCGCCGGCCAGTGCATCTCGATCTCGATCAACCACATGCTGCGCTCGACCTACGCGTTCTACAGCGCCGTGCACCACGCCGAGATCGTGCCGGTCATGCCCACGTTCGACCACCAGGTGCGGCTGGGCGACACCCACCTGATCCCGCACCTGATCGAGCGCGGCGAGCGCGCGATGGAGGCCGAGCTGCCCTACGTGCGCCGCCTGCTGCAGGCCGGGGCCGGCGCGAGCGCGAGCGCGGCATGAGCCTGGAACCCGCGCGCGTCCTCGTCGTCGACGACAACGAGATGAACCGCGACATGCTCGCGCGCCGCCTGCAGCGCCAGGGGCATTCGGTCGCGATCGCGGTCCATGGCCGCGAGGCGCTGGCGATGCTCGAGGCCGCGCCCTACGACCTGGTGCTGCTCGACATCATGATGCCGGAGATGAACGGCTTCGAGCTGCTGCAGCACCTGCGCGGCCACGCCGACCCGGCGTTCGCGCACCTGCCGGTGATCCTGATCTCCGCGCTGGACGACGCCGACAGCGTGGTGAAGGGCATCGAGATGGGCGCCGACGACCACCTGCCCAAGCCGTTCAATCCGCACATCCTGCGCGCGCGCGTCGACGCCAGCCTGGCCAAGAAGCGGCTGCGCGACCGCGAGCAGCTGCACGCGCGCGCGCTCGAGCGCGAGATCGACATCGCGCGCGGCATCCAGGCGGGCTTCCTGCCCGGCAGCCTGCCGCAGCCGCCCGGCTGGGAGCTCGCGGCCTGCTTCGAGCCGGCGCGCCAGGTGGGCGGCGACTTCTACGACGCCTTCGCGCTGGAGGACGGCCGGATCGTGCTGGCCGTCGCCGACGTCTGCGACAAGGGCGTGGGCGCGGCGCTGTTCATGGCCCTGTTCCGCAGCCTGCTGCGCGCGGGCGCCGAGCGCCAGCTGTGCGGGCGCGACGCGCTGCCGGCGCAGTTGCCGGCGCTGCTGGCCTCGACCAACGACTACATCGCGCGCACCCACGACGGCGCCAACATGTTCGCCACCATGTTCGTCGGCGTCCTCGACCCTGGCGACGGCAGCCTCGGCTACGTCAACGCCGGCCACGAGGCGCCGGCGATCGCGGCCGCCGGCACCGGCGCGGTGCGCGCGCGGCTCGAACCGACCGGGCCCGCGGTCGGGCTGATGCCCGGGATGGCGTTCGCGTTCGCGCGCGAGGCCCTCGCGGCCGGCGAGTCGCTGTTGCTGTTCACCGACGGCGTCACCGATGCGCGCGAACCGGGCGGTGCGCTGTTCGGGGAGGAGCGCCTGCTGCCCCTGCTCGCGCCCGCCGCGGGCGCCGCGGGCGCCGCCGCACTGGTGCGCCGCGTGCGCGGCGCGATCCATGCGCACGCCGCCGGCGAGGCGCCGTTCGACGACGTGACGATGCTCGCGGTCAGTCGCGCAGCAGCCTGAGCACGCGGTCGATCGGCAGCGCCGGCACCGCGCCGCGGTCGCCGCGCATGCCTTCGGCCTTGAACAGCGAATTGTCGATCGCCTCCTCGGTGGCTTCGGCGACGCCGAGGAACAGGTCGTCCATTTCGCCGTTGTCGAGCATGGGCGCGGGGTGGATCGTTTCGCCCTGGCGGCGGCGCACGGACGGCGCGCTGGAGAACGCGATCACGTAGTCGCCGGACCCGTTCGACATCGAGGCGCCGGTGCGCGCGAGCCCCAGCACCGCGCGCTTCGCCAGGCGCTCGAGCTGGCGCGGGTCGAGCGGGGCGTCGGTCGCGACCACGATCATGATGCTGCCGTCCCCGTCCGCGACCGGCCTGTCGCCGACGCTGCCGGCGAGCGTCGCGGGATCGGGCAGCTTCCGTCCCACCGGCACGCCGGCGATGGTGAGCGTGCCGCCGAAGTTGCTCTGCACCAGCACGCCGACGGTGTGCCCGGCCGGCGTCACGCGCGAGCTGGTGCCGATGCCGCCCTTCCAGCCGAACGCGATCGTGCCCGTGCCGGCGCCGATCGCGCCTTCCTCGACGTTGTCGGCGGATGCGGATTCCAGTGCCGCGCGCACATGCTCCGGGCGCAGCGGGCGCGAGCGGATGTCGTTGAGGAAGCCGTCGTTGGTCTCGCCGACCACCGGGTTGAGCGAGCGCACCTGCGCCATGCCCGGGCGCTCGAGTTGCCAGGCGACCAGCGCGTCGGCGGCCTTCCAGACGCCGAGCGTGCCGGTGAGCAGGATCGGCGTCTCCAGTTCGCCGAGTTCGCGCAACTGGGTCGTGCCGAGCAGCTTGCCGTAGCCGTTGGCGACGTAAAGCGCCGCGGGCACGCGCTCGGCGTACAGGTCGCCGCCGTGCGGCAGGATCGCGGTGACGCCGGTACGGATGCGGGCGCCCTCGATCACCGTGGCGTGGCCGACGCGCACGCCCGGCACGTCCACGATCGCGTTGCGCGCACCGGTCGGCATCACCCCGACCACCACGCCCGCCTCGCGCGCGCGTGGCCGCTCGCCGGCCTGCACCGCCGCCGTCGCGGTCGCCGTCGCCAGCACGGCCGCCACGATCCCCGCCGCCACCACGACCCCACGCTGCCCCGACATCCTTCGCGCTCGCATCCGGCCTTCCCCATTCCCAGGTCGACCCGAGCCTACAACGAAAAAGGGCGGCCATCGGCCGCCCTTTCCTCAGCTTCACCCTGAAGCGCACGCAGTGCGCCTGGGCTCCACCCTCACTAGTGCTTGAGGTTCCTGCGCAGGCGCTCCAGCGCCTGCAGCTGCGCGGTGACCTCAGCCAGGCGCTGCTGCGCCTCGGCCACGTCCATCTGCTCGCCGCGGTGGGCGATGATGCGTTCGGCCTCTTCCTTGGCCGCGCGCACCGCCGCCTCGTCGATGTCCTCGGCGCGGATCGCCGTGTCGGCGAGCACCGTGACCACCTGCGGTTGCACCTCGAGGATGCCGCCGGAGATCGCGAAGTCGAGCTGCTCGCCCTCGGCCGTGGTGACCACGACCTTGCCCGGCCGCAGCCGGGTGATCAGCGGCGCGTGGCGCGGCGCGATGCCGAGCTCGCCCATCTCGCCGGTGGCGACGACCATGGTCGCCTCGCCGTGGAAGATCTCGGCCTCGGCGCTGACGATGTCGCAACGGATGGTGGATGCCATGTCGTCCTCTCCCGAAACTCGCTGTCTGAAACCAGCCGCTTACGCGGTGATCTTCTTCGCCTTCTCGATGGCTTCCTCGATGCCGCCGACCATGTAGAACGCCTGCTCCGGCAGGTGGTCGCACTCGCCGTCGACGATCATCTTGAAGCCGCGGATGGTTTCCTTCAGCGGCACGTACTTGCCCGGCGAGCCGGTGAACACCTCGGCCACGTGGAACGGCTGCGAGAAGAAGCGCTCGATCTTGCGCGCGCGCGACACGGCCTGCTTGTCCTCTTCCGACAGCTCGTCCATGCCGAGGATCGCGATGATGTCCTTGAGCTCCTTGTACTTCTGCAGCGTCGACTGGACCTTGCGCGCGGTCTCGTAGTGCTCGTTGCCGATCACGTTCGGGTCGAGCTGGCGCGAGGTCGAGTCCAGCGGGTCCACCGCCGGGTAGATGCCCAGCGAGGCGATGTTTCGCGACAGCACGACGGTGGCGTCGAGGTGGGCGAAGGTGGTCGCCGGCGACGGGTCGGTCAGGTCGTCCGCGGGCACGTACACGGCCTGGATCGAGGTGATCGAGCCGGTCTTGGTCGAGGTGATGCGCTCCTGCAGCACGCCCATTTCCTCGGCGAGCGTCGGCTGGTAGCCCACCGCCGACGGCATGCGGCCGAGCAGCGCCGACACTTCGGTGCCGGCCAGCGTGTAGCGGTAGATGTTGTCGACGAACAGCAGCACGTCCTTGCCCTTGCCGGACGCGTCCTTCTCGTCGCGGAAGTACTCGGCCATGGTCAGGCCGGTCAGCGCGACGCGCAGGCGGTTGCCCGGCGGCTCGTTCATCTGGCCGTACACCATCGCCACCTTGTCGAGGACGTTGGAGTCCTTCATCTCGTGGTAGAAGTCGTTGCCCTCGCGGGTACGCTCGCCCACGCCGGCGAACACGGACAGGCCGCTGTGCGCCTTGGCGATGTTGTTGATGAGCTCCATCATGTTGACGGTCTTGCCGACGCCGGCGCCGCCGAACAGGCCGACCTTGCCGCCCTT
>JBDZUW010000142.1:0-4410 GCA_040255375.1 Luteimonas sp.
TGTGCTTGAGGTGGGCGACGATGGTGAAGGTCATCACCACCAGCAGCGACCAGGAGCTCCACTTGCCCACGTGCACCGTGGACCAGGCGCCGAGCTGGTCGGGGTAGCGCCAGATGCCGAAGAAGGTGCTGAAGTTCTCGGCCAGCCAGATGAAGAAACCCACCAGTACGAAGGCCAGCAGCATCGGCATGCGCCGGTCGCGGTCGAGCGGCCGGAACACCACGGTGGTACGCGCGTACACGCCCAGCGCGCAGGCGGCGATGTACCAGCGGAAGTCGCCGATCCAGTGGTGGGTGAAGAAGTTGGCGTAGATCGCGACGGCGACCAGCGTCGCCAGCCAGTACGGCGGATGGTGGCGGATGCGCACGTCGAGCAGGCGCCAGGCCTGGATGACGTAGCTGCCCACGGCCGCGTACATGAAGCCGGAGAACAGCGGCACGCCCAGCACCTTGGTGTACGCGAAATCGGGATACGACCAGGCGCCGATCGCCGGCGAGGTCTTGAACGCCTCCAGCGCGAAGCCGACCGCATGGAAAAGGGTGATCGCCTTCAGCTCGTCGATGGTCTCGAGCTTCGCCAGCACCATGAACGCCTGGATCGCGAGCGCGATCACCAGCAGCAGGTCGTAGCGCGGGATCCCGAACAGGCCCGCGCGCGGCACCACGAAGATGGCGACGAAGAACAGGCCTGCGAACAGGCAGGCGCGCGCCTCCTTGATGCCGAAATACAGGAACTCGAGCAGGCCGTGCGGCAGCCGCGCGAGCGGCGTCCACGGCGTCGGGCGGAGCAGGGCGGCGTCGAAGGCGTCGATCGGCATGCGTGGCATGCTAGCGGAAGGCGGCCTCGACGGGTCGCGCCTTTCGTGGGAGCGATGTCGTGACCGAAGCCGTGACGCCCGCCGCCGTCCTTGCGTTCTGGCGCGATGCCGGCCCCGGGAAGTGGTTCCGCGGCGGCGCGGCCTTCGACGCCGAATGCCGCGATCGTCTCGGCGCCGCGCACCACGCGGCCGCGCGCCGCGAACTCGACGGCTGGGCCGCAACAGCCGAGGGCGCGCTGGCGCTGTTGCTGCTGCTCGACCAGATTCCGCGCAACATCTTCCGCGGCAGCGCGCATGCCTACGCGACCGACGGGCTTGCGCGCCATTTCGCGGCGCGCGCGCTGGACGCCGGCCACGATGCCGCGTTCGAACCGGCGTTGCGCGCGTTCTTCTACCTGCCGTTCGAGCACTCCGAAGCGCTCGCCGACCAGGACCGCTCCGTCGCCTTGTTCGCGGCGCTGGGGGACGCGGGCTATCGCGACTACGCGACCGCGCACCGCGAGGTCATCGCGCGCTTTGGCCGCTTCCCGCACCGCAACGCCGCGCTCGGCCGCGACACCACGCCCGCCGAGCAGGCATGGCTCGACGCCGGCGGCGGCTGGTAGGCGTCAGTATTTCGGGAGGGCGGGGTCGATGTCGGCCCAGGCGTCGATGCCGCCGGTGACGTTGTAGACCTCGCGGAAGCCGAGGCGGCGGAAATGCTCGGCGGCCTGCGCGCTGCGCCCGCCGCGATGGCACAGGAAGGCGAGCGGCGTGTCCTTCGGCAGCGCCTCGAGCGCGGCCGCGCCGCCGCCGTCCAGCGTGTCGAAGCCGCCGGCGAGCGCGGCGAGCTCGCGCTCCTGCGCCGGGCGCACGTCGACCAGCCGCAGCTTGCCGGCCGCGAGGCGCAGCGCCGCGTCGGCCGGCGCGAGCTCGCGCACCTTCGGCGGCGCATTCGGGTTCTCGATCACCAGGCCGCGGCCGCGCGCGTCGTCCACCCATTCGATCGACATGCCCTCGGCACGCCGCGCCGACGCGAGGTCGAACTGCATGCGGATGCCGGCGGCCTCGGTCGCGATCGCGTTCGGGTTCGCGGGCTCGGCCTGCAGCTGCGCGTTGAAGCGCGGATCCACCGAGACCTTCAGCGCGAAGCCTTCGCCGGCGTCGGCCAGCGCCTGGCGCAGCACCGCGGCGGCGGCGTCGGAGACATGCACCTTCGGCGGCGTGCGGTCCGGCGGCGGCAGGCCGAGCGCGGCCTGCAGCTCGCCGCTCGACGCCATCTGCTCGATGATGTCGCTGCCGCCGACCAGTTCGCCGCCGATGTACAGCTGCGGGATCGTCGGCCAGTCGCCGTAGGCCTTGATGCCTTCGCGGATCTCCTGGTCGGCCAGCACGTCGACGTGCGCGTAGTCGTCCAGGCCGATCGAGGCCAGCGCGGCGGCGGCCTTGGCCGAGAACCCGCATTGCGGAGCGTTCGGCGAGCCCTTCATGAACAGGACCACCGGATTGGCGGCGAGCAACGCCTCGATGCGGGCGCGCAGGGCGGGGTCGAGCGACATGGCGGCGATCCTGGAACGTGCGTGGGGGCCGCCATTCTACGCCCGGGGCCGGCACGGGCCGCCCGCGTGCGGCATGATCCGCGTCATGGAAACCGTGTTTCCCGCGCTCGACCATCCCCCGCGCCGGCCCTACGCCTGGGCGTGGGCGCTGGCCGCCTCGCAGGCGCTCGCGGCGCTGCTGTGGTGGCGCATGGGCTGGCACGTCGGATTGCCGCTGTTGCTGCTGTCGCACGCCGTGGTGGTGTGGGGCACGTTCCGCCCGCGCTCGGCGCTGTTCTGCCCGGTGCTGTGGCGCCTGCCGGCGCAGGAACGCGTGGCCTGGATCACGATCGACGACGGACCGTCCGACGACACGCCCGCGATGCTCGACCTGCTCGACGCGCGCGGCATCAAGGCGACGTTCTTCGTGGTCGCCGACCGCGCGCGCGCGCGGCCCGAACTGGTGCGCGAGATGCTCCGCCGCGGACATGCCATCGGCAACCACAGCGCGGCGCATCCGGCCGCGTGGTTCTGGGCGCTCGGTCCGAAGCGGATGTCGCGCGAGATCGAAGGCGCGCAGGCCACGCTCACCGAACTCGCCGGCGTCGCGCCGCGCTGGTTCCGCGCGGTGGTCGGCATGGCCAATCCGTTCGTCGGTGCGCCGCTCGCGCGGCTGGGGCTGACGCGCGTGGCGTGGAGCGCGCGCGGCTACGATGCGGTCGAAAGCGATCCGGCGATCGTGTCCAGGCGCATCCTGCGCACGCTGGCGCCCGGCGCGATCGTGCTGCTGCACGAAGGGTCGCCGCACGGCCGCAACCTCGAGATCGTCGCGCGCGTGCTCGACGACATCGCGGCGCGCGGCTACCGCACCGTGCTGCCCGACTGAGCGGGCCGCTCCGCGACGACGAGCCAGTTGTTGAACGGCGTCTTGCCGTACAGTGGCGCGAACGTGCTGGACAGGCCCGCGGCGTCGAAGCGCGCGCGCAGGGCGTCGGGGTCGGGATAGGCCTGGGGGCCCGCATTCATCCAGCGCACCGCGCGCGACAGCACGTCGATGCGGCGCGTGGTGCGCGCGCGCAGGCTGCCGTCGTCGAGCCCCGTGCGGATCACGAGCCTGCCGCCCGGCGCGAGCATCGCGACCGCCGCGTCCAGGATCCCGGCCTGGGCCTGCGGCGAAACGAACTGCAGCACGTCCAGGATCGTGACGCTGCCGCGGTGGTCCGGCATGCGCGTCGACAGGTCCACGGCCTCGAAGGCGACGCCGTCGAGCCCGGCATTGGCCGCGGCGCGCTCCGCCTGCGCGATCTTGCGGGTGTCGACGTCCACGCCGCGGTACGGCATGCGCAGTCCCGCCGCGCGCAGCGCGTGCGCGAGCAGGCCGATGCCGCAGCCGAGGTCGAGCAGGGGCGCGTCGCAACCGCGCAGCGCGGCGGTCACGCCGGGATACAGCGGATCGCAGCGCAGCTTCGCACGCGTGTAGAACCAGATGGCCCGGTTGCCGTACCACCGCGCGGGGCGGAAGGCAGCGGCGATGCGCGCCGCGGTCGCCGCATCGAGCGCGTGCGTCGCGCCTGCGGGGGCGTCGGCGCCCGTGCCTGCCGGCGTCAGGTCGGCCGCCATCGTCAACCGGGTTCCGTGTCGGCCAGCAGGCGCTGCGCCACGGGGAACGCGGCCTGCAGCCAGAGCGCGTGCATCGCCGCGGACGGGTGCAGGCCGTCTTCCGCCTGCATCGCGGGCTCGGCGCCGCGGGCGCGCGACACCGGCGCGATGTCCACGAACGCGACGCCGTGGCGCGCGCTCAGTTCGCGCGCCGCGTGGTTGAAGGCATCGAGCTCGCGCGACACCTGCGCCAGATCGCGGCCGGAGCCGGCACCGAAGCGGGTGACGCCCCAGTCGGGGATCGACAGCACCATCACGCGCTCGCAGCGGCCGCCGGCGAGCACGATCGCCCGATGCAGCAGCGCCTCGAACTGCGCGCGGTACTCGGCCAGGGCGCGGCCGCGGTACTGGTTGTTGACGCCGATCAGCAGGGTCACGAAATCCCAGTCGCCCAGCGGCCCGGCGGCGTCCATCGCG
>JBDZUW010000001.1:0-90413 GCA_040255375.1 Luteimonas sp.
TTTCTCGCGTAGTTTACGACATCAGCGGCAAGCCTCCCGCCACGATCGAGTGGGAATAACCGCTTGGCCACAGATCACACAGATTGAAAAGGATCGGGCTGTGGCGATCATGTGGTGAGTCGCCTGGAGCCAATCCTTTTCAATCTGTGGAATCTGTGGCCAAAGAACCCACCACCACCGACGAGCAATGGATGGCGCGGGCGCTGGCGCTCGCGGAGCGGGCGGAGCGCGAGGACGACGAGATCCCGGTCGGCGCGCTGGTGCTGGGCCCCGGCGGCGAACTGCTCGGCGAAGGATGGAACCGCAACATCGCCGAGTCCGACCCCACGGCGCACGCCGAAGTCGTGGCGATGCGCCAGGCGGGCAGGGCGGTCGGCAACCACCGCCTCGTCGGCTGCACGCTCTACGTGACCCTCGAGCCCTGCGCCATGTGCGCGATGGCGATGGTGCACGCGCGGCTGGCGCGGGTCGTGTTCGGCGCCGCCGACCCGAAGACGGGCGCCGCGGGCAGCGTGTTCGACCTGCTCGCCGATCCGCGCCACAACCATCGCGTCCAGGTCACCGGCGGCGTGCTCGGCGAAGAGGCCGGCCAGCGCCTCAGCGCCTACTTCCGCCGCAAGCGCGGGAAGCCACCGGCGTAGGCCTTGCGGCACGGGCGTCGCGCGCCCGCGGCGTTATCATCGTGGTGGCAGCGAGGCTTTGGAACGCCGCACGGCGGAAGGAATCACGGATGGGCACGACGAACGGCAACGGAGAGGGCCGGCTGGTCTGGATCGACCTGGAGATGACCGGCCTGGATACCGGCCGCGACTCGATCCTGGAAATCGCCACCATCGTCACCGACTCGCAGCTCGACGTGCTGGCCGAAGGCCCCGAGCTGGCGATCGCGCATCCGCTCGCGACGCTCGAGGCCATGGACGACTGGAACCGCAACCAGCACGGCAAGTCCGGCCTGTGGCGCCGCGTGCTCGAGGAGGGCGTGCCGATGGCCGAGGCCGAGGCGCGCACGCTCGCGTTCCTGCGCGAGTGGGTGCCCGCGGGCGCGTCGCCGATGTGCGGCAACTCGATCTGCCAGGACCGTCGCTTCCTGCACCGGCAGATGCCGGCGCTGGAGCGGCATTTCCATTACCGCAACCTCGACGTCAGCACGCTGAAGGAACTCGCGCGGCGCTGGGCGCCGCACGTGCTCTCGGCCGTCAGCAAGGAAGCGGCGCACACCGCGCTCAGCGACGTGCGCGACTCCATCGCCGAGCTGCGCCACTACCGCCGCCACCTCGCCGACTTCGCCGCCCCCTGACGGCCTTTTTAGCCACAGATTCCACAGATTGAAAAGGATCGGTTCAGGGCGGCTCTACCCCGGTCGCGCGAACCCAATCCTCTTGAATCTGTGTGATCTGTGGCTAAAGCGTTTTGCGGCTAGGTGTTGGCCTTGGCCTTGGCGAGGGCGAGCCAGGTGTCGACGACGGTGTCGGGGTTGAGCGACACCGACTCGATGCCCTGTTCCATCAGCCACTGCGCGAGGTCGGGGTGGTCGCTCGGGCCCTGGCCGCAGATGCCGATGTACTTGCCCTTGGCGCGCGCGGTGGAGATGGCCATCGCCAGCATCTTCTTGACCGCCGGGTCGCGCTCGTCGAACAGGCCGGCGACGATCGCCGAGTCGCGGTCCAGGCCCAGGGTGAGCTGGGTCATGTCGTTGGAGCCGATCGAGAAGCCGTCGAAGATCTCCAGGAACTCCTCGGCGAGCAGCGCGTTGGAGGGGATCTCGCACATCATGATCACCTTGAGGCCGCCTTCCCCCTGGACGAGGCCGTTCTCGCGCAGCACCTCGACGACCTTGCGGCCCTCGTCGAGCGTGCGCACGAACGGGATCATCACCCACAGGTTGTCCAGGCCCATCTCCTCGCGCACGCGCTTCACCGCGCGGCACTCGAGGGCGAAGGCCTCCTTGAACGACGGGTCGACGTAGCGGCTCGCGCCGCGGAAGCCGATCATCGGGTTCTCCTCGTGCGGCTCGTACTTCGCGCCGCCGATGAGGTTGGCGTACTCGTTCGACTTGAAATCGGACAGGCGCACGATCACCGGCTTGGGCGCGACCGACGCGGTGATGGTCGCGATGCCTTCGGCGAGGCGGTCGACGTAGAACTCGACCGGGCCGGAATAGCCGGCCATGCGCGCGTCGATCTTCGCCTTCGTCGCGGCGTCCTGCCGGTCGTATTCGAGCAGCGCCTTCGGATGCACGCCGATGTGGCTGGCGATGATCATCTCCAGCCGCGCCAGGCCGATGCCGGCGTTGGGCAGCATGCCGAAGTCGAACGCGCGCTCCGGGTTGGCGACGTTCATCATGATCTTGAGCGGCGCCGGCGGCATGTTGCCGAGGTCGGTGGTGGTGCGCTCGAAGGGCAGGGCGCCGGCGTAGATGTAGCCGGTGTCGCCCTCGGCGCAGCTGACGGTCACTTCGGCGCCGTCGGTGATGCGGTCGAGCGCGTCGCCGGTGCCCACGACCGCGGGCACGCCCAGTTCGCGGGCGATGATCGCGGCATGGCAGGTGCGGCCGCCGCGGTTGGTGACGATGGCCGCGGCGCGCTTCATCACCGGCTCCCAGTCCGGGTCGGTCATGTCGGCGACGAGCACGTCGCCGGGCTGGACGCGGTTCATGTCGTCGAGCGAGCGGACCACGCGGGCCACGCCGCTGCCGATCTTCTGGCCGATCGCGCGCCCCTCGGCCACGACCTCGCCGCGCTTGCCCAGCGCGTAGCGCTCGACCTGGGTGGCGTGGCCGCGCGACTTCACCGTTTCCGGGCGCGCCTGCAGGATGTAGAGCTTGCCGGTCGCCCCGTCCTTGCCCCACTCGATGTCCATCGGCCGGCCGTAGTGCTGCTCGATCACGAGCGCCTGCTTCGCGAGCTCGTGCACGTCGGCGTCGCTGATCGAGAACTTCGCGCGCAGGTCCGCGGGCGTCTCCTCGGTGCGCACGCGCTCGCCGGGCTGGTCGGAGTACACCATGCGCAGCTGCTTGGCGCCGAGCGAACGGCGCAGGATCGCGGGCTTGCCCTGCTTCAGCGTGGGCTTGTAGACGTAGAACTCGTCGGGATTCACCGCGCCCTGCACGACCATCTCGCCGAGGCCGTAGCTGGCGGTGATGAACACCACGTCGCGGAAGCCCGACTCGGTGTCCAGCGTGAAGAGCACGCCCGAGGCGCCGATGTCCGAGCGCACCATCAGCTGCACGCCGGCGGACAGGAACACGTCCTCGTGCCTGAAGCCGTGGTGGACGCGGTAGGCGATCGCGCGGTCGTTGTAGAGGCTGGCGAAGACTTCCTTCACCTTGCGGACGACGTCGTCGGCGCCGGTGACGTTGAGGAAGGTTTCCTGCTGGCCCGCGAACGACGCGTCGGGAAGGTCCTCGGCGGTCGCGGAGGAGCGCACGGCCACGGCGACGTCGCTCCCGCCGGCGTCGGCGCAGAGCTTCGCGTAGGCGTCGCGGATGTCGCGGTCCAGCTCCGGCTGCAGCGGCGCGTCGATGACCCAGCCGCGGATCTCGGCGCCGGCGCGGGTGAGGGCGGGGACGTCCTCGACGTCGAGGCTGCCCAGCCGGTCGTAGATGCGGTGGTGCAGGTCGTTGTGGGCGACGAAGGCCTTGAAGGCGTCCGCGGTGGTGGCGAAACCGCCCGGCACCGACACCCCGAGGCCCGAGAGCTGCCCGATCATCTCGCCGAGCGAGGAATTCTTGCCGCCGACCTGGGCCAGGTCGGCCAGGCGGAGGTCGTGCAGCCACAGGATGTTCTTCATCTTGGCGGGGGCGCTCAAAGGGGGGACTCCGCGGGGTTTCGGCTATTTTAGCAACCCGATCACGACCCATGGCCCCCGGCGGGCCCGACTGGAGCCGACATGCCCGACCTGCGCCCGGTGTTCTACGTCTCCGACGGCACCGGCATCACCGCCGAAACCATCGGCCACAGCCTCCTGACCCAGTTCGCGAACGTCCGCTTCGTCACCGACCGGCTGCCGTTCGTGGACACGCTGGAGAAGGCGCGGGCGGCCGCGGCGGAGATCCGCCAGGCCGCCGTCGAATACGGCCTCCGCCCGGTCGTGGTGAATTCCTGCGTGGACCCGGCGCTCAACGCGGCGCTCGCGGAGAGCGGGGCGCTGATGCTGGACATCTTCGCGCCTTTCATCGAGCCGCTGGAGCGCGAACTCAACATGCAGCGGCAATCGCAGGTCGGCCGCGCCCACGGCATGGTCGACTTCGAGGCCTACCACCGCCGCATCAACGCGATGAACTACGCGCTCGCGCACGACGACGGCGTGAGCATGGACTACAGCGAGGCGGACGTGATCCTGGTGGGCGTGTCGCGCGCCGGGAAGACGCCGACCTGCGTCTACATGGCGCTGCACCACGGCGTGCGCGCGGCGAACTACCCGCTGACCGAGGAGGACCTGGATTCGGACCGGTTGCCGGCGAAGCTGCGCCCGCACCGCGCGAAGCTCTTCGGCCTGACCATCGACCCGGTGCGCCTGCAGCAGATCCGGCAGGAGCGGCGCCCGAATTCGCGCTATGCGCAGCTGGACACCTGCAGGCGCGAAGTGGCCGCGGCCGAGAACCTGCTGCGCAACGAGGGCATCCAGATGCTGAGCACCACGCATGCCTCGATCGAGGAGATATCGAGCCGGGTGCTGGAAGTGCTGGGGCTCAACCGCGAGATGTTCTAGCGGCGGGTCGCTGGACGCGGTGGAAAAAACGCGCGGCAGGGAGTCTTAACCTATGCCCGCCGGCGCGCGCCGTCAATGCTGCCGCGCGCGCGGATGCGCGTGTAGCATCGGGCCATGGCACCCGTCCTTGCCCGCATCGAACGCCTCCCGCGCCTGAGCCGCTTCGGCTGGCTGATGGGCCTGTATGCGGAGAACCACGACCTGCTCGTGCGCCTGTTCGAACCGGCGGACCTGGGCGAGGGCGCGTGGGTGTCCAGCATCGGCGACGGGCTCGACCTGCGCCTCGACGTCGTCGCGCAGCACGCCTACACCACCGAATTGCGCCTGACCTATGCCCTGCGGGATCCGGTGACCGGCGAGCCGGACCCGTCGGCCTGGTTGCGCCTGTACCACGACGCGCGCCAGGTCGAGGCCACGCACTGCTATGTGGGCCGGCGCTGGCAGGACGTGCTGGGCATGTTCCCGCCGCCGGCGCGGCTGGTGGACCACCGCCTGCGCATGAACACCTTCCTCGGCAAGTGGCTGCACTACCTGGCCGAAGGCGGCCACGGGGTGGCGACGCTGCGCCCGGCCGATCCGGCGGAATCGCCGGTGTGGGAGCCCGCCGCGAGGATGAACGCCGGAACGCTTGCGCGCGCGTCGGCGCGCCGCTAGAATTTCGCGCTTTCCAGCCCGTGGGGCCATAGCTCAGCTGGGAGAGCGCCTGCATGGCATGCAGGAGGTCGCCGGTTCGATCCCGGCTGGCTCCACCACGGTTTTTGCTGGATCGCTTCGCTGGATCGCGCCACGGGCGCACGCTTCGCAACACGTCCCCATCGTCTAGAGGCCTAGGACATTACCCTTTCACGGTAGCGACCGGGGTTCGAATCCCCGTGGGGACGCCACTTCCGACACGCCCGCGCAAGCGGGCGTCGTCGTTTCCGGGGGCTGCGTGTCGCTGCGGCTAGAACCAGGCGCGCAACCCGGCCACGATGCGCGTGTCGGCCCCAGGCTGCCCGGCCGCACGGCGCGCATCGGCGGTTCCGCCGAACGCATGCTCGCGCACGATGCCGACGTAGGGCGCGAACTGCCGGGTGAACTCGTAGCGGAGCCGCAGCCCCGACTCCAGCGTGGACAGCCCGGCGCCGAGCCCGCGCCCGGGATCGGCGCGGCCGTACAGGTTGGCTTCGATCGAAGGTTGCAGCGCCAGCCGGCCGCTCAGCCGCGCTTCGTATTCCAGTTCGACGCGCGCCGCGGTGCGCCCGGATTCGCCCAGGTACGCCGTCGCGGCCACCTCGACCTTGTACGGCGCGAGGCCCTGCACGCCGATCGCGAGGAAGTCGCGCGTGCCGCCTTCGCCCACGTCGTGGCGCACGCCCGCCAGCAGGTCCCACCAGGGCGCGACTGCCCGGCCGTAGAGGACCTCGACGTCGGCATGGTCGAGGCGCGCGTCGCGGCGCTCGCCTTCGCTGCGCAGCCAGAGCCGGTGCAGGTCGGTGCCGAGCCAGCCCTGCAGGTTCCAGGCCTGGACGCCGCCGCCCGTTTCGAGGTGGTCGAGGAGCAGGTAGCCGAAGACCGCGTCGTCGTGCATCGCGTGCGCGGCTGCCGAAGCGTGCGCGCCGGCGGGCGCCGGCGTCGCGGCGGACGCCGCGTGCGCCTCGTGTGCATGGTGTTGCGCGAATGCCGTCGCCGGCGCCGCCAGCGCGAGCGCGACGGCCGCAGCAGCAGCCATCGCGGCAGGCGAGGGTGGGCGCAGCGCGTTCATGCCTCCACCCGCACTTCGCGCATCATCCCGGTTTCCATGTGGTAGAGCAGGTGGCAGTGGTACGCCCAGCGCCCCGGCGCATCCGCGCGCACGCGGTAGCTGCGGCGGGTGCCGGGCGGCATGTCGATGGTGTGCTTGCGCACGTGGAAGTTGCCGGCCTCGTCCTCGAGGTCGCTCCACATGCCGTGCAGGTGGATCGGGTGGGTCATCATCGTGTCGTTGACCAGCACGATCCGCAGGCGTTCGCCGTGGTTGAAGCGCAGCGGCTCGGCATCGGCGAAGCGCTTACCGTCGAACGACCACGAGAAGCGTTCCATGTGCCCGGTCAGGTGCAGTTCGACCTCGCGCGCCGGGTCGCCGCCGTCCGGATCGCCGCCCAGCGTGCGCAGCATCGCGTAATTGAGCACGACGCGGCCGTTGTCGCGCAGGCCGATGCCGGGATCCTCGAGCCTGGGTTTCGGCATCATCGTCTGCATGTCGACGAGCGGGTTGCCGGTTTCGCTGGCCGGATGGGACTGCATCCCGGGCATCGCCGCCATCGCGGACATGTCGTGGCCCATGGCGGCGTGGTCCATCCCGGCCATGCTTCCACCGCCCATGCTTCCACCGCCCATGCCGCCGCCAGCCATGCCGTGGTCGTGGCCCATGTCCGCCATCGTCAGGATCGGGCGCGCGTCCAGCGCCGGCACCGGCGCGCGCAGGCCTTCGCGGACGGCGAGCGTGCCGCTGATCCAGCCGGTGCGCCCGATGTCCTGCGCGAAGATCGTGAACGCATCCTGCCCGGCGGGCTCGACGATCACGTCGAAGGTCTCCGCCGCGGCGATGCGGAACTCGTCCACCGATACCGGATGCACGTACTGGCCGTCGGCCGCGACCACGGTCATCTTCAGGCCCGGGATGCGCACGTCGAAATGGGTCATCGCCGAGCCGTTGATGAAGCGCAGGCGAACTTTCTCGCCGCTGCGGAACAGGCCCGTCCAGTTGCCCAGCGACGTCGTCCCGTTCATCAGGAACGTGTAGGTGTTGCCGTTGACGTCGGACAGGTCCGTCGGCGTCATCCGCATCCGGCCCCAGGCGCCGCGGTCGGCGAGCGTGGCGCGCAGCCCCTTGCGCCGCGCATCGTGCACGAAGTCGCCGAGCGTGCGCTGGTAGTGGTTGTCGTGCGACGGCATCTTCTTCAGGCGCGCGAGCAGGCGCGCGGGCGCCATGTCGGTCCAGTCGGACAGCAGTACCACGTAGTCGCGGTCGTAGCGGAACGGCTCGGGCGCGATCGGGTCGATCACCAGCGCGCCGTACAGCCCGGCCTGCTCCTGCATCGCCGAGTGGCCGTGGTACCAGTAGGTGCCGCCCTGGCGCACCTGGAAGCGGTAGAGGTAGGCCTCGCCGCGACCGATGCCGTCGAAGCTCAGGCCGGGGACGCCGTCCATGGCCGCGGGCAGGACGATGCCGTGCCAGTGGATCGAGGTCGTGTCGCCGTGGATCGAGCCCGGCGGCAGCGCGTTGGCCACGCGCAGTTCCACCGTGTCGCCCTCGCGCCAGCGCAGCACCGGTGCGGGGAGGCTGCCGTTGACGGTGATCGCGGAGACGACGCGTCCGGTGAAATCGACCGGCGTTTCGCCGATCGCGAGGTCGAATCGCGTGCCCGCCAGCACGCCCGGCTGCGAGCCGGTGCCGAGGGCCCACGCGTTCCGGGTCCACGCGCCGCCGAATCCGGCGAGCGCACCCGCGGCGGCGATGCCCTGGACGAAACGGCGGCGGGAAGGCGACGGGGGAAGTTGCGAAGGGCTCATGCGGTTCCGGGACCGGTGCGGACCCGCAAGCCTGCACCCTGGAGCAAGGCCAGGGTCAAGCCCTGCACCCGGCGGATTCAGGCGGCGACGTGGAAAAGGCGCCCGACCAGCGCGGTGATGGCCATCGCCAGGCTGCCCCAGAAGGCGACGCGCAACGAACCCTTCAGCGGCGGGGAACCGCCCGCGCCCGCGGCGACAGCGCCCAGCAGGAACAGGGACACGACCGTCGTCGCGACGGTCGCCACCGGCCGCGTCGGCACCGCGACCGTCACCAGCACGGGGATCAGTGCGCCCGCCGCAAAGGAGCCGGCGGACGCGAGCGCCGCCTGGATCGGCCGGGCGCGCAGCGTTTCGGTGATGCCGAGTTCGTCGCGCACGTGGGCCCCCAACGCGTCCTTGGCCATGAGCTGGTCGGCGACCTGCTGGGCCAGCCCCGCATCGAGGCCGCGCCGCCGGTAGATGCCGGCGAGCTCCGCGCGCTCGAGATCGTTCTGCGTCTCCAGCTCGCGCGCTTCCTTGGCGATGTCCGCGCGCTCGGTGTCGGCCTGCGACTGCACCGACACGTACTCGCCGGCCGCCATGGACATCGCGCCGGCGGCGAGGCCGGCGATCCCGGCGGTCAGCACCGCCCCCGTGCCGGAGCCGGACGCCGAGACGCCGATCATCAGGCTCGCGGTGGAGATCACGCCGTCGTTGGCGCCGAGCACGGCGGCGCGGAGCCAGCCGATGCGGTCGGCACGATGCCATTCGCGGTGGGAGAGGGGGGTGCGGGTCGGGCGGGAAGGTTCGGTCATGGACGGGTTCCTGTTCCGGCCCGGGCACGATAACGCGTACGCCGGCCGGAAGCTTGATTTGCATCAATGCCCGCGGCGCGGCGCGCGCCCACGCTGGCCCCGACCCGCAATCCGGAGCCCGGCATGAAACGCCTCCCCATCATCGCTGTCGTCCTGCTCGCCGCCTTCGTCGCCGGCTGCGCGACGCGGCCGCTCGTCCGCACGGACCACGATCCGTCCGTCGATTTCTCGAAGTACCGCTCGTATGCCTGGCAGCAGGAACCGGCGATCAGCAACCCGCTGGTCAAGCAGCGGATGCTGGCCGCGATCGATGCCGAGCTCGCCGCCAAGGGCTGGACGCGCGTGGAGGACGGACCCGCCGACATCGCCCTCGTCGGGAACGTCGCGACGCGCGAGAAGCAGACCATCGAAACGTTCTACGGCAGCCCGCACTGGCACGGCTGGACCTGGCAGCAGGAATGGAACGGCCCGGGCGTCTATCCCGACACCCGGATCACGACCTACAGGATCGGCAGCTTCGTGCTGGACATGTTCGATACCGCGACCAGGCGCGCGGTGTGGCGCGGCTCGGCGGAAGGCTCGATCCCCGATTCGCCGCGGAAGGTCGACGAGGCGGTGCAGAGCGCCGTCACGCGGATGTTCGAGGGGTTCCCGCCGTCGACGGAATGACGGGGTCGTTGCGTCCGCCAGGGCACAGGAGTGGTGACACATGGCGAATCTTCCGTTCCGGGACCGCGCGGATGCCGCGCTCCAGCTGGCGGATGCGCTTTCCGCCTACCGCGGGCGATCGCCGCTGGTGCTCGCGATCCCGCGCGGCGGCGTGCCGATCGGGCGGATCGTCGCCGACGCGCTGGGCGGCACGCTGGACATCGTGCTCGTGCGCAAGATCGGCGCGCCGGGGAATCCCGAGTTCGCGATCGGCGCGGTGGACGAAACGGGTGCCATGACCCTCGACGAACAGGCCGTGCGCACCTGGGCGGACGACGCGTACGTGCGCGACGAGGCGGCCCGGCAACGGGCGCTGCTGCAGGCGCGCGCGCGGCGTTACCGCGACGGGCACGCGCCCGAACGCGTGGCCGGCCGCACCGTCATCGTGGTGGACGACGGGCTCGCCACCGGTTCGACGATGGTCGCCGCGCTGCGCGCGCTCCGCGCCCAGGCGCCTGCGCGGCTGGTGTGCGCGGTGCCCGTCGCTTCCCGCGAGGCCATGCGACTGGTGGCCCGGGAAGCGGACGACACCGTGTGCCTGGCCACGCCGGCACCTTTCCATGGCGTCGGCCTGCACTACGCCGACTTCCAGCAGGTGGGAGACGATGAAGTCGTCCGCTGGCTGTCGCCGGACCCCGTCGCCAGGTCGCGTCCGGTGGAGATCCCTTCGGCGCGGGTGGTGCTGCGCGGCGACCTCGGCATGCCTGCGGGCACGCCATCGGGCCTCGTGCTGTTCGCGCACGGCAGCGGCAGCAGCCGCCTGAGTCCCCGCAATCGCCGGGTCGCCAGCGCGCTGAACGCCCAGGGCATCGCGACCCTGCTGCTCGACCTGCTCACGCCGGAAGAGGACACGGGGACCGCGGCGCGGTTCGACATCGGGCTGCTCTCGCGGAGGTTGGCGGACGCGGTGGCGTGGCTCCACGCGCAGCGCACGCTGCGCGCATTGCCGCTGGGCCTGTTCGGCGCCAGCACCGGGGCGGCGGCGGCGATCGCGGTGGCGGCGACGCTGCCCGATGCCGTGAGCGCCGTCGTGTCGCGGGGCGGACGGCCCGACCTCGTTCCCGAATCGCTGCTCGATCGCCTGCGCACGCCCACCCGCCTGATCGTCGGCGGCGCCGACCGCGACGTGCTCGCGCTCAATCGCATCGCGCTCGCCGACATGGGGCCCTGGGGCGAGCTGGCGATCGTGCCGCACGCGACCCACCTGTTCGAGGAACCCGGCACGCTCCAGGAAGTGGAGCGCTTGTCGGCGGAATGGTTCCTGCAGCACTTCCGTGCGGCGGCAGGCGAACCGGTCGCGCCGCCCGAGCACGCCCTGCGCTGACCGGTGCGAGCCTGCCGGGATGGTTGCAGATCCCCGCGTTTGGTGCTTTGCTGGTGGCGCGTCGCGGGCGATGACAGGGGCTTCGCCGGGCGCGTGCTGCGACTCGCGGTTTCCCTGCTCCTGGGTATGGCACCGACAGCAGACTCCAATCCTCCCGCGATCCGGGTGCTGGTCGTCGACGACGATCCGGATGTCGGATTCGTGCTGCAACGCTACCTGGCGTCGCAGGGATTCGATGTCGCGATCGCGCCCGATGGCACGAGCGCGCGCTCGGCGATGCAGGCGCCGTCGTTCGACCTGGTGCTGCTCGACCTCGGCCTGCCCGACGGCAACGGGCTCGCGCTGATGGCGGAACTGCGCACGCGCTGGGCGGGCCCGGTCATCATCGTGAGCGGCCGCGGCGAGTCGACCGAACGCGCGGTCGGGCTCGAACTGGGCGCGGACGATTTCGTGACCAAGCCCTTCGACCTGCGAGAGCTGCTCGCCCGGATGCGTTCCGTGCTGCGCCGCGCGCGCGGTGCGGAGGCCAACGGGGCCTTGCTGCTGTTCGACGGGCTGGCGCTGTGCCCCGAAACGCGGCGGCTGAGCGGGCGCCATGGTGCGGACGTGCCGCTGACCAGCGGCGAGTTCGCGTTGCTGTCGGCCTTCCTGGAGCGGCCGAACCAGGTGCTCACGCGCGACCACCTGCTCAACGTGCTGCACGGACGCGACGCGGGCCCGTTCGATCGCTCCATCGACGTGCAGATCGGGCGGCTGCGGCGCAAGATCGAGCAGGATCCCGCCAGCCCCGCGCTGATCCAGTCGGTGCGCGGCGCCGGCTACCTGCTCGCCGCGCGCGTCGAGCGCCGCTGATGCACGGCACGCCCGTCCTGCCGATCTTCGAGGCGATCCCCGACGCGCTGGTCATCGTGGACCGGGCGGGAAAGATCGTCATGGCCAACGGGAACGCGCACGTCCTGTTCGGCTATGCGCCCGGGGAACTCGCCGGACGGGCGGTGGACGACCTGGTCCCGACCGACGCCAGGGCGCGCCACGGCGCGCACCGTGCCAGCTACATGGCGAGTCCGCGCGTGCGGCCGATGGGCATGGCCAACATGACCCTCAGCGGCCAGCGCCGCGACGGCAGGCAGTTCCCGGTCGAGATCGCGCTGAGCCCCGTCGAGACGCCGCAGGGCCTGTTCTATCTCGCCTCCGTCCGCGATGTCTCCGAGACGCAGCGCGTCCGCCAGGCGCTGGCGCGCGCGCGCTACGACGCCGTCGTGGCGCGGATCGGCCAGCTCGCGCTGGCCTCGACCACCGACGAGCGGCTCGCCAGCCAGATTCCGCAGTTGCTCGCGGACGTGCTGGACGTGCCCGTCGTCGCCCTGGTCGTGCTCGAACACGGGATTCCAGCCGTCCGTGCGGCGGTCGGCCTCGCCGACGGGGGGTGCCCCGCGTGGCTGTCCACCACCGCGGGACCCTTGCAGGAAGCCTTGCAGGGCGCCGTCGCGACCCTGCGTCCGGGGACGGACGGCTGGCGGCGCCAGGGGTGGCCCGCGGAATTCGGCAGCGGTGCGATCGTGCCGCTGCTCGATCGCGGCAGCGCGATGGGTGCGCTGGTCGCGGCCTCGGGCGACCCGGACCGGTTCGACCACGACGCGCTGCAGTTGCTGCAGACGGTCGCCAACCTGTTTTCCACGCTCGTGCAGCGCCGGCATTACGAAGACCAGCTCGCGCACGCGCAACGCCTGGATGCGCTGGGCCAGCTCACCGGCGGCGTGGCGCACGATTTCAACAACCTGCTGACGGTCATCTCCGGCAGCCTGCAGTTGCTCGAAGCGGAGAACGGCGACAGGCCCGGTGCGCAGGAGATCATCAACAGCGCGTTGCGGTCGGTCGGCCGCGGGGCGGAGCTGACCTCGAAGCTGCTCGTGTTCGCGCGCCGCCAGCACCTCACGCCGATGCCGCTCGATGCCGCCGCCGTGCTGGGCGACCTGAAGCTGATGCTGCGCAGCACCCTGGGGGAAGGGATCGACGTGCGGATCGAGCATCCGGCCAGGCTTCCACCCACGTTCGCCGATGCGTCGCAGCTGGACAATGCGTTGCTCAACCTGGCGTTGAACGCCCGCGACGCGATGCCCGGCGGCGGCACCATCCTGATTTCGGCGTCCGAGCGCTGGATCATGGCGGACGCGGCGCGTCCGGCCAGGATGCCGGGGCACTACGTCGCCTTCCGCGTCGCGGACAACGGGCCGGGCATGGCGCCCGACGTGCTCGCGCATGCGTTCGAGCCGTTCTTCACCACGAAAGGGCTGGGCCGCGGCAGCGGCCTCGGCCTGAGCATGGTGTACGGCTTCGTGCAGCAGAGCGGCGGCTTCATCGAGCTCGACAGCAGGCCGGGCGACGGCACGACCGTCGAGATGTTCCTGCCGGTGGCCCCGCCCGGCGTGCAGGAAGCCGTCGCGCCGGCCGCGACGGTCGGGGCCGTGGGCGGCGGCGAGACCGTGCTGCTCGTGGAGGACGAAGAGGACGTGCGCAAGATCGCGGCGGCGTTCCTCTCCTCGCTCGGCTACCGGGTGGTCGCGATGCCCGCGGCCGCGCAGGCGCTCGCAGCCCTCGAGGCGGAAGCGGCCGATGCGGCGGTCCTGTTCACCGACGTCATGCTCGGGAGCGGGATGAACGGCGTCGAGCTCGCGCTCGCCGCGCGCGCCTTGCGGCCGGGGCTCGGCGTGCTGCTGACTTCGGGATACGACCCGGTGTCGGCGCGCCTCGCGTCGTCCGGCGACTTCGAGCTGTTGCCGAAACCCTACCGGCGCGAGCACCTCGCCGAGGCGATCCGGCGCAATCTCCCCCTCGCGGGGAAGGCCTAGGCGGCCAGGGCGACCCGGCGCATCAGCGCCGCCGGATCCTGCAGCCGGATCTCGCGCCCGTCGACCTCGATCAGCCCCGACGCCGCCAGCCGCGACAGCGCGCGGGTCACGGTTTCGAGCTGCAGCGACAGGAAGTTGCCGAGGTCCGCGCGGGTCATGCGCAGGCGCAGGTCGCTGCGGCTGAAGCCCAGCGCCTGCAGGCGTTCGCCCAGGTCCAGCAGGAAGGCGGCGACGCGCTGCTCCGCGTTGAGGCTGCTCGTGTCGAGCATCCATCGCCAGTCGCGGCGGATCTCGCCGGCGAGGAGGGCCGCGATTTCGGGCAGGCAGTCGGGCAGGTGCCGCTGCAGCTGTTCCAGCGGCAGTTCCCAGACTTCGCCGGTATCCAGCGCGACCGCGTCGCAGGTATGCGCCGGCAGCCCGATCGATTCCATGCCGAGCAGGTCGCCGCGCAGGCGGAAACCGGTGATCTTCTCCCGGCCGTCGGCGCTGACCACCGTGGTCTTGAAGAAGCCGGCGTGCACCAGGTACAGCGTTCCGGTCGGCTGGCCGCCGTGGAAGAGCACCTGCCGCGCGCGCACGGCGCGGCGCCGCAGCGGCAGCTCGCCGACGCGCTCCGCCAGCCTGGAGGCGAGATCCGCGGGGGAGGCGACGCCCGGCTCGGGCCGCGCCGGTTGGCGCAACGGCTGCAGCATGGTCACGACGGTCATGGCGGCGATCCTCCCGATGGATGGCGCCAGCCTAGGCAACCCGTCCTGCGGCAGCGTTTCGACCCGGTAACATTCGGTAACAGTCTGTAACGGCGCGCAGGCGGCGTTGATCCCGGTCAATGCGGTGCCCGCGCGGCCGCCTCCATGCTGCGCGTGCCACGACCGAGGTGACCATGCCCGCCAATGCGCCGCTTCGCCTGACCTTCCTGGGTGCCGTCGGCACCGTCACCGGCTCGCGCTACCTCGTCGAGGCGGGCGGCCGGCGCGTCCTCGTCGACTGCGGGCTGTTCCAGGGCTACAAGCCGCTGCGCCTGCGCAACTGGGCGCCGTTCCCGGTGCCGCCCGCGTCGATCGACGCGGTCGTGCTGACGCACGCCCACCTCGACCACAGCGGCTACCTGCCGCGGCTGCGGCGCGAAGGCTTCGCCGGCACGGTGTGGTGCTCGGCGGCGACGCGCGACCTCTGCGGGATCCTGCTGCCGGATTCCGGACGCCTGCTCGAGGAAGAGGCGGGCTATGCCAACGCGAAGCACACGACGCGCCACGATCCCGCCGCGCCGCTCTATACGGAGAACGATGCGCGGCGCTGCCTGTCCGCCATCCGCGCAGTGGGTTTCGACGAACCGTTCGAACCGGCGCCGGGCGTGCAGGCGGTCCTGCGGCCGCAGGGACACATCCTGGGCGCGGCATCGGTGACGCTCGCGCACGCCGGGACCTCGGTCGCGTTCAGCGGCGACGTCGGACGCCCGCACGACCCGATCATGCCGCCGCCGGCGCCCCCGGGCGCCTGCGACTACCTGGTGGTGGAGTCCACCTATGGCGACCGCAGGCATCCGCACAGCGCGCTGGCCGCCGACCTCAAAACGGCCGTGTCGCGCGCCATCGCGCGCAACGGCGTGGTCGTCGTCCCGGCGTTCGCCGTGGGCAGGGCGCAGCTGATCCTGCACCTGGTCGCGAGCCTGCAGGAATCCGGGCAGTTGCCCGACGTGCCGCTCTACCTCAACAGCCCGATGGCGACGGACGTCGCCATGCTCTACCAGCGCCACCGCGACCAGCACCGGTTGTCGGACGAACAGCTCGCCGTGCTCGGGCGCAGGACGCGCGTGGTCACGAGCGTGGAAGAGTCGAAGGCGCTGAACCGCCGCCACGGGCCGATGATCATCGTGTCCGCGAGCGGCATGGCGACCGGGGGCAGGGTGCTGCACCACCTCATCGCGTTCGCCCCGGATCCGCGCAACATGATCCTGCTGTCCGGCTTCCAGGCGGGCGGCACGCGCGGCGCCTCGCTGGCGCGCGGGGACGCGACCCTGCGGATCTACGGCCAGGACGTGCCGGTGCGGGCGGAAGTCGTGCAGCTCGCATCGGCCTCCGCCCACGCGGACGCGGACGAGCTCCTCGCCTGGATGCGCGGCGTGCCGGCGCCGCCGCGCACCGTGTTCGTGACCCATGGCGAACCCGATCCCTCCGATGCGCTGCGCATCCGCATCCAGCGCGAACTCGGCTGGGAGGCCTGCATCCCCGAACTGTTCCAGCCGGTCGAACTCGCGCCGCGCACCGGAGCTTGATGCAGGTCAACACGGGCGCATGCGGCGCGCGCGACCCTGTGCTCCCGACCCGAGGATCCAGCCATGCACGTCGCCGACCTGTGCACCCGCGTGGTGCAGACCATCGATCCCAACGCCAGCGTCGCGGAGGCCGCGCTGAAGATGCGCGAGCACCACGTCGGAACGCTCGTCGTCCTCGACCCGACGCGGCCCGGTTCCCACGTGGCCGGCATCCTCACCGACCGCGACCTGGTCACCCGCGTCATCGCCTGCGGCAGCGACCCGGGCAAGACGCCGGTGCGCGACGCGATGACCCGCAGCGTCGGCGTGTGCCACGCCCGCGACGAACTGTTCGACGCGGTCCAGACGATGCGCCGGCTCGGCGTGCGCCGGCTGCCGGTGCTCGACGACGCCAACCACCTGCTCGGGGTGATCTCGACGGACGACATCCACGGTGCGCTGGGCCGCTTCATGGACGCGCTGAGCCAGGGCATGCTGCGCGGGACCCTCCACGAGGCGGAAGCCTTCATCTGAGGCGGGCATGCGCCGGCCCGGCGCGTCGCCGCGCCGGGCCACGCCAGGCCGCGCTCACGCGACCTGCAGGTGTTTCGCGGCCGAGCCGTTCTTCTTCGGAAGGGTGAGCGTCAGCACGCCGCCGTCGTAATTCGCCTTGGCGGCGGCAGCGTCGACTTCCTGCGGCAGGCTCAGCGACCGGTAGGCCTGGCCGCTATAGCGCTCGGTATGGATCTCCTTGCCGTGCTGCTTCGACGCATCGCGCTTGACCTCCGCGCTGATGGTCACCTGCGAGCCTTCGACCGAGACGTCGATGTCCTCCTTCTTCACGCCGGGAAGGTCGACGCTGATGGCGTAGGCCTTGTCCGACTCGGTGACGTCCAGCCGCATTTCCATCGCACGTTCGAGTTGGCGGCCCGAGCGCGGCATCCATCCGCGGAAGGCGTCCTCGACCTCGGCGAACGGGTCGAAGGCGGTCATCTGGCGGAACGGGGACCAACGGGTGGGGTGGTTCATTGCAGTCCTCCGGACTCCGGACGCAGCGATTGCGTCCTTCCCCGCGATGGTGGACCGCCCGTGCCGGCGGATATTGATCCGCATCAAGAAGCAGCCCCGCCGCAACTTTGACGTGGATCAACGAAGGGCGCCCGGGGCTGCGGTGCAATGCCCTGGCTGCGGACGCAGCGACCCCCGAGGAGAGGCGAGATGAACGACAAGCAGCTGCGCCAGGACGTCATCGACGAACTGGAGTTCGAGCCGAGCATCGACGCGGCCGACATCGGCGTGCTTGTCGAGGACGGCGTCGTCACGTTGAACGGCCACGTCCCGCTCTACGCGCACAAGCTCGCCGCCGAGCGCGCCGCCTGGCGCGTGCGCGGGGTGAAGGCGGTCGTCCAGGACATCGAGGTCCGCCACGCCGGCGACCGCAGCAGCAACGAGGAGGTCGCCAAGCGCGCCCTCGACATCCTCCGCTGGGACGGCACCGTCCCCGAGCAGGTCCACGTGACGATGAACGACGGCTGGTTGACGCTCTCGGGGCAGGTGGACTGGCAGTACCAGCGCGACAACGCCGAGAAGGACCTGCGCGGGCTCTCGGGCGTGGTCGGCATCACCAACAACATCACCCTGAAGCCGGTCGCCCAGGCGGGCACGGTGCGGAAGCGGATCGAGGACGCGCTGAAGCGCAACGCAGAGATCCAGGCCGGGCAGATCCAGGTGGAAATCAACGACGGCGGCACCGTCACCATCAGCGGCGAAGTCGACAACTGGGTCGAGAAGCGCGCGGTCGAACGCGCGATCTGGTCGATCCCGGGCGTCAGGGCGCTCCACGACAACCTGGTCATCGCCTGAGCGGCGTCCATCGGGGGCCCATGACATGAACCGCGTCGCGAACAGGATCTGCATCGTCACCGGCGCCGCGCAGGGCCTCGGCAAGGCCTGCGCGCTGCGCCTTGCGGAGGAGGGGGCGCAGCTCGCGCTCTTCGACGTCATGGACGACGCCGGCCGCGCGCTCGCGGCCGACCTGGAACGCCGCGGCTTCTCCGCGCGCTACTGGCACGTGGACGTCGCGAACGAGGCCGGCGTCAAGGCGGCCATCGACGGCGTCGCCGAGCATTTCGGCGGACTCCACGTGCTGGTGAACAACGCCGGCGTTTCCGGCTCGACCGCGCTCACCGACAAGCTCACCGAGGCCGAGTGGGACCAGGTCCAGGCCATCAACGTCAAGGGCGTGTTCTTCTGCACCAAGCACGCCATCCCGCATCTCCGCCGCGCCGGCGGCGGCAGCGTGATCAACCTGTCGTCGATCTACGGCCTGGTCGGTGCGGGCGACGTGCCCGCCTACCACGCCTCGAAGGCGGCGGTCGCGATGATGGCCAGGAACGACGCGCTGATCTACGCGCCCGACCGCATCCGCTTCAACTCGATCCACCCCGGCTTCATCTGGACGCCGATGGTCGAGCACCACCTGCAGGCCAGCGGCGAATCCGACATGGCCGCGGGCCGCGAAAGCCTGGCGAAGCTGCATCCGCTCGGCCACGTCGGCGAGCCCGACGACATCGCCTGGGGCGTGGTCTACCTGGCCAGCGACGAATCGAAGTTCGTCACCGGCTCCGCGCTCGTCATCGACGGCGGCTACACAGCGAGGTAAGCATGGACATGGACACCACCGAGTGGGTCGAAACCCTGCATGACGGCAGCCGCGTGCTCATGCGCGCCATCCGCCCCGCGGACAAGGCCAGGGACGCGGCCTTCATCGCCGGCCTGTCCGAACGCAGCCGGCGGATGCGTTTCCTGGGGCAGATGAGCTGCCTGTCCGACGCCGAACTGCGCCGCCTCACCGAGGTGGACCAGGTGCACGACGTCGCCTTCGTCGCGGTCTCCGAGGTCGACGACCACATCGTCGGCATCAGCCGCTACAGCACGATGGCGGACGGCGAAGGCTGCGAATGCGCGGTGGCCGTGGCCGACGAATGGCAGGGCGTCGGCCTCGGCGCGCGCCTGATGCACTACCTGATCGAGGACGCGCGTGCGCGCGGCCTGCGCAGGATGGTGTCGTTCGACCTCGCGGAGAACGCGGAGATGCGCGACCTGGCGCATTTCCTCGGCTTCACGACGCGCCCGGACAAGGACGACGCCCGCATGGTCGTGCACGAGCTCGCGCTGGCCTGACCACGCGCTCAGTGCGAGAACAGCACCGGCAGCGTGAGCGTCTCCAGCAGGTCCAGGGTGACGCCGCCCAGCACCCATTCGCGCGCCCGGGCGTGGCCGTAGCCGCCGGAGACGAGCAGGTCGGCGCCGGTCTCGGCGCAATGGCGCAGCAGCACGGACGCGACCGGCGCGCCGCCTCCCGCGAGGCTCACCAGGTTGACGCGCAGGCCGTGCCGCGCGAGGTGCACCGCGATGTCGGCGCCCGGTTCCTCGCCGTGGTGGCTGGCGCCGACCTGCGGATCCACCGTCAACACGTCCACGGACCGGCAACGCTTCAGGAGCGGCAGGGCATCGTGGAGCGCCCGCGTGCCCTCGCGCGTCGGCTGCCATGCGACCACGGCATGCTTCATCGGGACATTGGCGGGTTTCTTCGCCGGCACGACGAGCACCGGCCTCCCCGAATCGAACAGGAAGCCGTTGAAGAACAGGAACGCGCGCTCCCGGTCGACGCCCGTGGCGCCCGGGCCCGGCACGACGCTCAGGTCGGCGTAGCGCCCATGCATGGTGAGCGGACGCGGCACGTCGCCCATGATGGTCTCGACGCGGCGCAGCTCCCACGAGAGCCCTTCGCGCTCGAGGCGGGTCCGCAGCTTCGCGGCGTCCTCGTCGCCCTGCCGGCGCAGCTCGCGGTAGAGATCGCCCAGCAGGTAGTCGTTGGAGACGCCGAGCGGCCCGATGTAGGGCGTGGGCAGGTTGACGACGTGCAGCACCGAAAGATGGGCGCCGAGGTCGGAGGCGAGGGCGATCGCGTCGGTGAGCGCCGCCGCGTCGCCGCTGGTGCCGGTGACCGGGAGCAGGATGTCGTGGATCATGGACCTTCTCCGGAGGGAACGTGCGTACTTTCCGCGCGGTGCGCGGGCCGGGCGTTGACCTGGGTCAATGCTGCAGCGGCTCGTCGCTGACGACGAGGACGGTGCCCGGGACGAGCAGGTCGTAGAGCGGGACCGCGTATTCCGGGGGAATGCGGACGCCTTCCTTCGGCACCACCGGCCGCTCGCCGGGTTCCTGGCCGGGATCGCCCAGCGGGATCGACATCCAGGGGCGCGCCGGGCGGCCGGGAACGATGGGGCTGGGGGAGGGCAGCGTGCCGTCGAGCAGGACGTACGCGGTCGTGCCGCCCGGGACCGACGCGGCATCGAGTTCGACCGGCAGGCGGCCGATCTCGACGCCGTTGCGCAGCACCACCAGCAGGCGCGACGCGGTGCTCAGCAGCAGGCTGATCGGCCCGTCCGCCGCCGTCCCGGGGTTCCAGAACGGCGCCTCTGTCCCCGCCGGCCGGGCCTCCCCTTCGGCCAGCGGCACGGGCGCCAGCAGCGAAGGCGGCTGCGGCGCCTGCGTGACCACGACCGTCGTCGCGCGCGAGGTCACCTCGAACAGGTCCTCGGCGAACGACGATGGCAGCCGGATGCAACCGTGCGACGCCGGATGGCCCGGCACCACGCCGGCGTGCAGCGCGATGCCGTCCCAGGTGAGGCGCTGCATGTAGGGCATGGGCGCGTCGTCGTAGAGGTTGGAGAAGTGCTCGCGCTGCTTCTCGAGGATCGAATAGATGCCCGGCGGCGTCTCGTAGCCGGGCCGGCCGGTGCTGACCGGCGCGCTGCCGATGCGGATGCCGTTGCGGTACACCTCGGCGCGCTGCGCGGGCAGGCTGACCACGACGACCACCGGTCCGCGCGGCGCCAGCTGCGGCTGCCAGCGGATGGCGTCGTTGCCCGCGGCCGCGCGCGCAACCGACGGGAGGTTGCACAGGCCGAGGAGGAGGGCGATCGCCACGATGACGGCGATCCGCAGCCAGCCGGCGTGCGACCGCGAGGGGCGGCGTGCGCTCATCGCACGACCAGCACCGGCGTCGAGGCGGCGGCCATGACCTTCATCGCGACGGAGCCCAGCAGCAGGCTCTTCGCGGCGCCGCGCCCGTGCGAGCCCATCACCAGCAGGTCGGCCTTCTCGCGCGCGCAGAACGCGGCGATCGACGACGCCGGATCGCCGACCATCGTCTTCTCTTCGTAACCGATCCCCAGGCGCCGGAGCGAAGCGCCCGGCGCGCGCAGCGCGGCGCGGGCGTTGTCGGCGTAGTACTGCGCGCGAAGCTCGGCGCCGAGCGCGACGGCGACCGGCTTCGGCAGCGGCGGATCGACGGTCAGGACGACGACGATCGGCGGCTGCTTCAACGCGGCGATCAGCCGCGCCGCATGGCGCGCTGCCTTGTTGGCGGTGGGGCTGCCATCGACTGCGATCACGATGCGCATGACGGATCCTCGCATGGGATGCGTTCGATGTTGCGCCGATGCGCGCCTCCCGCCATTGACGTGGATCAAACCGCCCCCGGGGCGGCCTTGCGGTGGAACGCGCCTGCGGCGCCGATCACGAGCCACGGCAGGGCGAATGCCAGCAGCGCTTCCCAGGCCGGCGGCGGGGCGAAATGGAACCAGCGTCCCAGCGCCGGGACGGCGACGACCAGGAGCAGCATGCCCACCGCCCCCACGGACACGACAGCGAAGACCGGGTTGCGCACGCGCCCGGCGCGCCGCGGCGTCGCGCGGTTCATGCGGATCAGCGCGAGGTTGCCGGAGACCAGCGCGATGAATGCGGCGGCGGCGACCTGCGCCTGCGCGAGCCCCGCGCGCGCGGCCAGGAAGTACACGGCGGCGACCGCAAGGAACGCGAGCGCGCCGAGACCCAATCCCGACGCCACGCTGCGGGCGTCGAGCAGGCGCGCGTTGCGCGGGCGCGGTGGCCGGCGCATCAGGCCGGGATCGGCGGGCTCGCGCTCGAACACGAGCGACGAGGCCGGGTCGATGATCAGTTCCAGGAACACCACGTGCAGCGGCAGCAGCACCAGCGGCGCCCCCAGCAGCAGCGGCAGCAGGGCCAGGCCGGTGATCGGCACGTGGACCGCGAGCAGGTAGGCGATCGCGCGCTTGAGGTTGTCGTGGATCGCGCGGCCGGTCCCGATCGCGTCGACGATCGTGACGAAATCGTCGTCCAGCAGGACCATGGAGGCCGCCTCGCGCGCGACGTCCGTGCCCCGTGCGCCCATCGCGATGCCGACGTGGGCGGCCATGAGCGCCGGCGCGTCGTTCACGCCGTCGCCCGTCATCGCCACGATCTCCCCTTGGGCGCGCAGCGCGTCGACGAGCCGCATCTTCTGCTGCGGCTGCATCCTCGCGAAGACGCGGTGGCGGCGGATCGCCTGCGCGTAGGCCTCGTCGTCGAGCGCATCGAGCCCGGACGCCAGCATCGCTTCGCCGGGGGCGGCGATGCCGGCCGCAGCCGCGATCGCCTGCGCGGTGGCGAGATGGTCGCCCGTCAGCATCACGACGCGCACGCCCGCGGACGCCGCGCGCGCGACGGCGTCGGGCACGCCTTCGCGCAGCGGATCGCGCAGGCCGGCCAGGCCGAGCCATTGCCAGTCGAAACCGTCCGCGCTCGCCGGCGGCGCGGAGGGGTCGCCGTGCCACTCGCCCTTGGCGACGCCGATCACCCGCATGCCGCCGCGGGCCATGCGCGCGACTTCCTCCAGGATCCGCTGCGCCTCGCCGTCCGTGACGCCGCACAACTGCAGCATCGTCTCCGGTGCGCCCTTGCCGGCGACCACGGTTGGTCCGCCCGGCGCGCGCTGCCAGAGCGTCGCGGACACCGGCAACGACGGCGCGAACGGATAATCGCGCACGCGCTGCGCATCGAAGGGAGATGGCGTTGCCAGCCTCGCGACCGCGTCCCGGATCGCACCCTCCATCGGGTCCACCGCATGCGGCGGCGATGCGCGATGCGCCCATTCGAGCAATTCCCGCAGGGGCGCCGGCAGGACGGCTCCCGGTTCGCCGGCCATGTCGCCTGCGACGAGTTCGCCGACCGCCATCCGGTTTTCGGTGAGCGTGCCGGTCTTGTCGGTGCACAGGACCGTGATCGCCCCGAGCGTCTCGATCGCGGCCGCACGCCGCACGAGCGCGCGCTGGCGCGCGAGCCGCCATGCGCCGAGGGCGAGGAAGACGGCGAGCACGACCGGGAATTCCTCCGGGATGTTGGCGATGGCGAGCGTGAGCCCGGCCAGCAGCGCCTGCAGCCAGTCGCCGGAGGCGCGCACGTGCAGGACCACCACCAGCACCGATGCCGCGATGCCCAGGGCGGCGAACGCCATGACCGCCTGGCGCACTTCCCGCTGGATCGGACTCGGCTTCGGGCGGATGCCGCGCATGGCGGCGTGGATGTCGCCGACGGCGGTCGCGGCGCCGATGGCCGTGACGACCGCGCTGCCCCGGCCGCGCACGACCAGCGTGCTGGCGCGCACCATCGCCGCCTCCTGCATGGCGGACGCAGCGGCGGGCAAGCGCGCCACGGGGAGCGACTCGCCCGTCAGCAGCGACTCGTCGAGCATCAGGTCCTGCGCCGTCTGGAGCACCGCGTCGGCCGCGACGCGATCGCCTTCCTCGAGCAGCAGCAGGTCGCCGACGACGACGTCGATGCCGGGGATGGTCTGCGCGCGGCCGTCGCGGAGGACGCGCGCGCGCGGACTGCCCAGCTCGCGCAGCGCCTGCAACGCATGTTCCGAGCGCAGCGACTGCGAGAAGGCGAGGCCCGCCACGGCGACGATGGAGCACAGGAGCGCGATGGCTTCGCCGACGTCGCCCAGGAGCAGGTAGACGGCGCCCGCGGCGAACAGCAGCAGCAGCATCGGTTCGCGCAGCACCTCGGCGAGGATCGACGGCCAGCGGTGCGGGGCGTCGCGCGGCAGGAGGTTCGGGCCCATCCGCGCGTGACGCAACGCGGCCTCGGCCGACGCGAGCCCGCGGGCGGGCTCGGTCATCGGCGCTCGAGGCGGAAGATCCTGCATGCGCGCCTCAGGGTCTCCGCGCGCCGCCCGGCGCCGTGCAATAGATGCCATGCAGCGTCTCGAGCAACTGCGCGGCCGGGCCGGGCGCCAGCGAGTACATCACCGCCTGGGCCTCGCGTCGCGCCTCGACCAGGCCGTCCGCGCGGAGCACGGCCAGGTGCTGGGACAGGGCCGACTGGCTCAGGTCCAGGCGCGCATTCAGGTCGCCGACGCTGCGCTCGCCGTCGATGAGCAGGCAGAGCAGTTGCAGGCGCTTCTCGTTCCCCAGGGCCTTGAGCAGTCGGGCGGCCTCGCCGGCATGGCGGCGCATGGCTTCGGGGTCGATGGGGGCTCGTGGCTTGCGGGGCATGGGGCTCGCGGGGGCCGCGCGGAATGCGCGATGGCTGACCTCGATCAATGTGCGGCGACCCGCTGCGGCGCGCAATCGGCTTGCCGGCGGGCATTGCGGCGACGGGCATTATATCAGTTGACTCTAATATTAGTAATAACTAATATACAGGCAGGAGGTGGTCCATGGCCAGGATCGTGGTGGTGGGAGCGGGGCTGGGCGGCATGTCCGCGGCTTTCGAGCTGCGCGGGACGCTGGGCAACGGGCACGAAATCACGGTGGTGGGGCAGGGCGACCGGTTCGCCTTCACCCCGTCCAACCCGTGGCTCGCCGTCGGGTGGCGCGAGCCCGGACAGACGAGCCTGGACGCCGGCGAGGCCCTGGCCCGGAAGGGCATCGCCTTCGACGATTCCGGCGCCGAGGCGATCGATCCGCTTGCGCGCCAGGTGCGGACCGGAAAGGGCGCGCTGCTCGACTACGACTACCTGGTGCTCTGCACGGGGCCGAAACTCGCCTTCGACGAGGTGCCGGGCATCGGACCGGCGCCGGGGCATACGCAATCCATCTGCACGCTGCCGCATGCGCTCGAGGCCTGGGCGGCCTACCAGGAGTTCCTGAAGGACCCCGGGCCGATCGTCGTCGGCGCGGTGCAGGGCGCCAGCTGCTTCGGCCCCGCCTACGAGTTCGCGATGATCCTCGACGCGGACCTGCGCAAGCGCAAGCTGCGCGACCGCGTGCCGATGACCTTCGTGAGCAGCGAGCCGTACATCGGGCACATGGGCCTGGGCGGCGTCGGCGACTCGAAGGGGCTGATGGAATCCGAATTCCGGCAGCGCCACGTCCAGTGGATCGTCAATGCGAAGGTGCGCGAGGCGAGGCCCGGCGAAATCGTCGCGGTCGAGCACGACGTGGCCGGCCAGCCCGTGCGCGAGCAGGTGCTGCCGTTCAAGTTCGCGATGCTGCTGCCTGCGTTCAAGGGCGTGGATGCGATCGCAGCGGTCGAAGGGCTGTGCAACCCGCGCGGCTTCGTCATCGTGGACAAGCACCAGCGCAGCCCGAAGCACCCGCGCATCTTCGCCGCGGGCGTCTGCGTCGCCATCCCGCCGATCGAAGCGACGCCGGTGCCGACCGGTGCGCCGAAGACGGGCTTCATGATCGAATCCATGGTCACCACGATCGTGCGCAACATCCAGGCCGAGCTCGCGGGCGAGCCGGCGTCCTTCGAGGGCACCTGGAACGCGGTCTGCCTCGCGGACATGGGCGACACCGGCGCGGCCTTCGTCGCCCTGCCGCAATTCCCGCCGCGCAACGTGACCTGGACGAAGATCGGCAAGTGGGTGCACGTGGCCAAGATCGCCTTCGAGAAGTACTTCCTCTACAAGATGCGCCACGGCACCTCGGAACCCATCTACGAGAAATACGTCATGGGCCTGCTCGGCATCGAGCGGCTCAAGCCCAACAAAGGAGAGCACGCATGAACACCCCCGCAAAGCGCCCGCCAATGTCCCTCGACCGCGCGATCATGGCCTTCGCCGGCGTGATGATCCTGCTGAGCCTGGTGCTCACGCATTTCGTCTCGCCCTGGTTCTGGCTGCTGACCGCATTCGTCGGCCTCAATCTGTTCCAGTCCGCGTTCACCGGGTTCTGCCCGGCGGGCATGGTCATGAAGCGCATGGGCATCGGCCGCGCGGCCGAGGGCCAGAGCTGCTGCCGCTGACGCTTGCCGGACCTGTCGACGATGAAGCGCAACCATGCCGTCCTTGCCCTCGCGGTCGCGGGGCTCCTGTCGGCCTGCGGCGGCGAGCCGATCGCGGGCGCGCCGACGCCGTTGCCGCCGCTGGCGAAGTTCACGGCCGGCGCTGCCGGCGCCCCCGTGGGCCGTTCCTGGGATGGCGTCGTCGAAGCGGTGCAGCAGGCGGAGCTCAGCGCGCAGACCTCGGGACGCGTCGCCCATGTCGCGGTGGACGTCGGCGACCGGGTGCGGGCGGGCGAGGTGCTGCTGCGCCTCACGGCGGTCGAGCAGCAGGCCGGGGCCGACACCGCACGTGCGCAGTTGCGCGCGGCCGAGGCCGCCGCGGTGGAGGCCGAGGCGAACTACCGCCGCTTCGCGTCGCTTGCCGGCGGCCAGTACGTGTCGCGCGCGCAGCTCGACCAGGCGCGGGCGGCGCGCGACAGCGCGGTCGCCGCGCGCGACGCGGCGCGGGCGCAGCTGGCGCAGGCGGGGCAGCAGGCCGACTACACCGTCGTGCGCGCGCCGTTCGCCGGCATCGTCGACGCGCGCCGGGTCGAGCCCGGCGAAAGCGTCGCGCCGGGACAGCCGCTGCTGGCGATGCACGCGCCCGGCGCGCTGCGGATCGAAGTGCAGGTGCCGCAGTCGGACGCCGACGCGATCCGCGCGGCCGCGCGCGCCGGCATCGTCCTGGCCGACGGGCGCCGCCTCGATGCGGCGCGGGTGATCGTGCATCCCGCCGCCGACCCGTTGACGCACAGCGTCGGCGTGCGCGTTCTGCTCCCTGACATCGCGCCTGCGCCGGCGCCCGGCGTCACCGCGAAGGTGGTGTTCCCGATCGCCGCCGGCGGCGCTGCGATCGCGATCCCGACCAGCGCGCTGGTCCAGCGCGGCGAGCTCGTCGCGGTCTACGTGATCGAGGGCAACCGCATCGCCCTGCGCCAGTTGCGGCTGGGCGCCCGCGACGGCGATCGCGTCGAGGTGCTGGCGGGGCTGGAGCGCGGCGACGTCGTTGCCGCCGATCCCGTCGCGGCGCTGCAGGTCCTGGCGGCGCGGCGCGACGCCGGAAACGCCGGAGCGCGCAATGAGTGATGCGCCGCGCCTGGGCCTGCCGGGCCGACTCGCCGCCGCCTTCCAGGCCAATCCGCTGACGCCGGTGCTGGCGCTGCTCGGCCTGTTGCTGGGCCTGGTCGCGGTGCTGATCACGCCGCGCGAGGAAGAACCGCAGATCGACGTGACGATGGCCAACGTGATCGTGCCGTTCGAAGGCGCGAGCGCGCGCGACGTCGAGCAGCTGGTCGCGACGCCGCTCGAGCAGAAGCTGTCCGAGATCGAAGGCGTCAGGCACGTGTATTCCGTCAGCCGGCCGGGCATGGCCGTGGTGACCGTCGAGTACCGGGTGGGCGTCGCGCGCCAACCCGCGCTCGTGCGTCTCTACAACCAGGTCTATTCCAACCAGGACTGGCTGCCCGCCGGCGTCGGCGCGGGCCCGCCGCTGGTGAAGCCCAAGGGCATCGACGACGTGCCGGTGATGGCGGTGACGCTCTGGACCGACGATCCGCAGCGCGGCGCCACCCAGCTCGCCGAGGTCGCCCATACCCTGGAGACCGAGTTCAAGCGCGTTCCCGGCACCCGCGACGTCTACACCATCGGCGCGCCCGACCGCGTCGTGGCGGTGACCCTGGATCCGGCGAAGCTCGCCGCGCAGGGATTGTCCGTGTCCGACCTCGCCGCGGCCCTGCGCGCCGCCAACGTGGTGCGCAATGCCGGTGAACGCGTCGGCGGCAACGCGGCCGTGCCGGTGACGGCCGGCACGTTCCTCGCCAGTTCCGCGGACGTCGCGGACCTGGTCGTCGGCCTCGCGGGCGGCAAGCCGCTGCGCCTGTCGGACGTGGCCACGGTGCGCGACGGCGGCGACATCGCGACGCGCTACGCATGGTTCGGCACGCCGGCCGGCCGGGCCGGGCCGGCGTCGGGCGTGGCCCCCGCGGTCACCATCGCCATCGCCAAGAAGCCCGGCAGCAACGCGGCCGACATCACCGGCGCGATCCGCGCCCGGCTCGCGCAGCTGCAGGGCGAACTGGTTCCCGAGGGCGTACATGCGGTCGTCACCCGCGACTACGGCCAGACGGCGACCGACAAGGCGATGAAGCTGATCCAGAAGCTGGTGTTCGCGACCGGCTCGGTGGTGCTGCTGGTGCTGTTCGCGCTGGGCTGGCGCGAGGCCATCGTCGTCGGCAGCGCGGTCGTGCTGACGCTGGCGGTGACGCTGTTCGCTTCCTGGGCGATGGGCTTCACCCTCAACCGCGTGTCGCTGTTCGCGCTGATCTTCTCGATCGGCATCCTCGTCGACGACGCCATCGTCGTCGTCGAGAACATCCACCGCCACATGGCGCTCGGCGGGAAGTCGCTGCGCGAGGCGATCCCGCCCGCGGTGCAGGAAGTCGGCGGCCCGACGATCCTCGCGACGTTCACCGTCATCGCCGCGCTCATGCCGATGGCCTTCGTGTCCGGCCTGATGGGCCCGTACATGCGGCCGATCCCGATCAACGCTTCGGTCGGCATGCTGCTGTCGCTGGCGATCGCGCTGGTGGTGACGCCGTGGCTGTCGCTGAAGCTGCTTGCGCGCCATGGCGGGGAAGAGGCGGCGGGCGCGCAGGGCGAGGGCGCCCACGCGGAGCAGGCCAAGGCCGCGGAGGTCCGCGTCGCGGGCCGCCTGCACCGGCTGTTCGACCGCACGATGCGCCCCTTCCTCGATCCGGAGCGCGGCGGCCGCCGCCGTCTCTGGCTCTTCGGCGGCATGGCGGGCCTCGTGCTGTTGTCCGCATCGCTCGCGGTATTCCAGCTCGTCGTGCTCAAGATGCTGCCGTTCGACAACAAGTCGGAATTCCAGGTCGTGGTCGACCTGCCCGAGGGCCGCACGCTCGAGGACACCAATGCGCTGCTGTCCGACCTCGCCGCGGCCGTGGACCGCGTGCCCGAGGTGCTCGACTACCAGGGCTACGCGGGCACCGCCGCCCCGATCAACTTCAACGGCCTGGTGCGCCAGTACTTCCTGCGCAGCGGCAGCAACGTGGGCGACCTGCAGGTGAACCTGGTCGACAAGCACGCGCGCGAACGCCAGAGCCACGACATCGCGCGCGCGTTGCGTCCGGTGCTCGCCGCGATCGGGGACCGGCACGGCGCTTCGGTGAAGGTCGTCGAAGTGCCGCCCGGCCCGCCGGTGCTCGCGCCGCTGGTCGCCGAGATCTACGGACCCGACTACCCGCGTGCGCGCCGCCTGGGCAAGGCGCTGGAGCAGCGCTTCCGCGCCACGGAAGGCATCGTCGACGTCGACACCAGCGTCGAGGCCGATGCCCCGCGCGAGATCCTGGTCGTCGACCGCGCACGCGCGGCGCGGCTGGGCGTGCCGCAGTCGGCGATCGCCGACGCGCTGTCCGCGGCCGTCTCGGGCCTCGACGCCACCTACGTGCACGACGGCGCCTCGAAGTACCCGCGCGCGGTGCGCCTGCGCCTGCCGGCGGAAGCGCAGGCCAGCCTGCAGCGGCTGCTGGCGCTGGAGGTGCGCGGCGGCGAAGGGCAACTCGTGCCGCTGTCGGAGCTGGTGCAGGTGCGCAAGGCCCCCTGGGACGGCGCCATCCAGCACAAGGACCTGCTGCCGGTCGTTTACGTGACGGGCGACGAGGCGGGCCGCCTGGACAGCCCGCTCTACGGCATGTTCGATCTCGTCGGCCAGCTGCGCGACAGCGCCGTCGCGGGCACGCGCTTCGAGCAGCGGTTCATCGCCCAGCCGGCCGACACCAGCCGCTTCGCCGTCAAGTGGGACGGCGAGTGGCAGATCACCTACGAGACGTTCCGCGACATGGGCATCGCCTATGCGGCCGGGCTGGTGCTGATCTACCTGCTGGTGGTGGCGCAGTTCCGCAGCTATCTCGTGCCGCTGGTGATCATGGCGCCGATCCCGCTGACCATCATCGGGGTGATGCCGGGCCATGCGCTTGCAGGCGCGCAGTTCACCGCGACCAGCATGATCGGCATGATCGCGCTGGCGGGCATCATCGTCCGCAATTCCATCCTGCTGGTGGATTTCATCAACCACGAGACGGCGCGAGGCGTGGCGCTGGCGGATGCGGTGGTGGACGCCTGCGCGGTGCGGGCCAAGCCCATCGTCCTGACCGGGCTCGCGGCGATGCTCGGCGCGCTGTTCATCCTCGACGACCCGATCTTCAACGGGCTGGCGGTGTCGCTGGTGTCGGGCATCCTGGTGAGCACTGTGCTGACGCTGGTGGTGATCCCGCTGCTGTACTACGCGCTGCTCGCCGCGCGGCGGGACTGAGCGCTACGCGCCCGTCGGCGATCCGGCGGGCCGCGCGTTCAACCCAGCGCCCAAGCTGCGCCCAGCAGCGCCAGCGCGCTCCAGGAGACCACCGGCTGCAGCACCCACTGCAGCCAGGCGGGGCGCGGGACGAAGCCGAGCCCGTGGGTGAACAGCGCGCAATCCACGAGCAGCGCCGGCGCGAGGAGTGCGTGTTCCGCCGCGGTCAGCGCCTGGCCGCGGGCCGCGGGCAGCACCATCAGGCCCGCCGACAGTGCGAGGGCGAGCAGCAGCGAAACGGCGCGGGCCATCAATCGTCCTCGGCGACCTCGCGCCAGGCGCGCGCTTCGTCCGAGCGCGATTCGTACCACATCGCGTTGAGGATGCCGAAGCAGCAGGCGAGGGAGAGGCCGAGGATCCAGGCGAAGTACCACATCAGGTCGACTCCTCGGGGGTGTCGTGCGCCTGCACCAGCGCACGGGTGACCGGGCCGCGCATCACCCGGAACGCCCAGGCGCTGTAGGCGAGCACGATGGGCAGGAGCACGCACGTGGCGAACAGCATGATCGCGAGCGTGTGCTGGCTGGACGACGCGTCCCACACCGTCAGCCCGTGGGCCGGCTGCGTGGACGACGGCAACAGGAACGGGAACAGCGCCACGCCCGCCGTGAACGCGATGGCCGCGACCGCGACGCCGCTGGCCACGAAGCGGGCGACCGGGCGGCGCCAGGTCGCGACCGCCACGAGGGCGAGCAGCGCGGCGAGCGGCAGCAGCAACGTGACCGGATGCCGGCCGTGGTGCACCAGCCACGCGCCGCTCGACAGCACGACGTCCTTGCCGAGCGGGTTCGACGGCCCATTCGTGACCGCGTCGCCGACCAGGATCGGCCCCGGCAACGCGAGCAGCCATGCGCCGCACGCGATGAAGGCCGCCAGCGTGACCAACGCGGCGACGCGGGCGATGACGGCGGCGCGGGCGCCGACCGGCGCCTCGATCTTCATCGCCGCGAACGACGCCCCGTGCATCACCAGCATGCCCAGGCTCACCACGCCTGCCAGCAGCGCGAACGGATGGAACAGCTGCAGGAAGCCGCCGTCGTAGACCGGGAGCAGGTCCCGCGTGAAGTGGAAGGGCACGCCGAGGAACAGGTTGCCGAAGGCCACGCCGAACACCAGCGAAGGCACGACGCCCGAGACGGTCAGTGCCCAGTCCCACGCGCCGCGCCAGCGCGCCTCCGGCAGCCGGTTGCGGAACGCGAAGCCGACCGGCCGCAGGATCAGCGCCAGCAGCACCAGCAGCATCGCGAAGTAGAAACCGGAGAACGAGGCCGCATACAGCAGCGGCCACGCGGCGAACACCGCGCCACCACCGAGGATGAACCACACCTGGTGGCCTTCCCAGTGCGGCTCGATCGCCTGGATCGCCATCCGGCGCTCGACGTCGTCGTGCCCGATGAACCGCAGGATGGCCGCGACGCCGAGATCGTAGCCGTCGGTCAGCGCGAATCCGGTGAGCAGCACGCCCAGCAGCAGCCACCAGACGAACCGCAAGGCTTCGTAGTCCATCATGCCGGCGTCTCCTCGTCGTCCTGGTGCGGGGCGGGCCACAGCCCCATGCGGTCGGGGCCGCTGCGGATCGCGCGGCGCATCAGCATCACGTCGACGACCGCGAGCCCCGTATAGAGCACGACGAAGCCGATCAGGCTCGCGGTGACCTGGCTGGTGCTGGTGGACGACACGCCCATGAAGGTCGGCAGCACGCCGTCGATCGCCCACGGCTGGCGGCCGTATTCGGCGACGACCCAGCCCAGCTCCGCCGCGATCCACGGCAGCGGCAGGCTCCACAGCGCCACGCGCAGGAACGTCCGGTTGTCCAGCCGGCCGGAGGTGGCGAGCCAGAACGCCCAGGCGAACAGCGCGATGAAGAAGAAGCCCAGCCCGACCATGATCCGGAACGACCAGAACAGCACCGGCACGTTCGGCACCGTGTCCCACGCGGCGCGGTCGATGATCGCCTCGCCGGCATGCGCGGGATCGCGCGTGTAGCGCAGGGTCAGCAGGCCGAAACCGAGGTCGGGCCGCAGCGCGAGGAAACGTTCGCGCAGGGCAGGGTCCTCGGGACTGGCGCGCAGCGCCTCGAGGGCGCCGAGCGCCGCGACGCCGTTGCGCACACGCGCGCGGTTCTCCTCGACGAGATCGTGGATGCCCTTGACCTCCTCGTCGAGCGAGCGCGTCGCGATCAGCCCGAGCGCCCACGGAATGCGCACCGCCGCGTCGGTGGTGCGGCGCTCCATGCTCGGCAGCCCGAACAGGGTGAACGCCGCCGGCGCGGGCTGCGTGTGCCACTCGGCCTCGATGGCCGCCACTTTCATCTTCTGGTTCTCGGACGCGGTGTAGCCGCTCTCGTCGCCGAGTACGGCGGTCGAGAGCGCCGCCGCCAGGCCGAAGCTCGCGGCCACCACGATCGAGCGCCGCGCCAGCTGCACGTTGCGGTGGCGCAGCAGGTACCACGCGCTCACCGACATCACGAAGATGGCGCCGGTGACGTAGCCGGCGCTGACCGTGTGCACGAACTTCGCCTGCGCCACCGGGTTGAACAGGACCGCGGCGAAGTCGACGACCTCCATGCGCATGGTCCGGAAGTTGAACTCGGCGCCGACCGGGTTCTGCATCCAGCCGTTGGCGATGAGGATCCACAGCGCCGACAGGTTCGCGCCCAGCGCCGTCAGCCAGGTCACCGCGAGGTGCTGGACCTTGCCGAGCCGCTCCCAGCCGAGAAAGAACAGGCCGACGAACGTGCTCTCGAGGAAGAAGGCCATCAGCCCTTCGATCGCCAGCGGCGCGCCGAAGATGTCGCCGACGTAGTGCGAGTAGTACGCCCAGTTCGTGCCGAACTGGAACTCCATGGTGATGCCGGTGGCCACGCCCATCGCGAAGTTGATCCCGAACAGCACGCCCCAGAAGCGCGTCATCTGCTTCCAGATCGCCCGGTTCGTCATCACGTAGACGCTCTCCATGATGGCCATCAGCAGGGCCAGCCCGAGCGTCAGCGGCACGAACAGGAAGTGGTACAGCGCGGTGATCGCGAACTGCAGGCGCGAGAGATCGACGACGGTCAGGTCGGGCATCGGGTCACCTGTGTGGCAGCAGGCGCGCGGCGACTCCGCCGGGCGTCATCGTTGGCCGGTCGGCCGGGGAGAAGAACAGCGCGTAGAGCAGGGCCAGCAGCGCGAGTTTCGCGCCGAGGGTGATGGCGATGCCGCGCTGCAGGCGGGTCATGGCGATACCGTACGGAGGAGTACCGATCCAGGTCAATGGCTGGTCGCGCCCGTCGCGCCCGTCGCGCCGATCGCCTCGAGCAGCGTGGAGGCGTCGGCGTCCACCAGTTCCTTGGCCACTTCCGCCGTCACGCACCTGCGCAGCGGAGGCGCCATCTCGGCGTTCAGCGCGCCCAGGAACCTGGGCGTGGCCACGATCACCAGCGATCCGAAGCGGCCGGCGAGGCGGCCGTCCTCGAGCACTTCCACGAGGGACCGGGCGAAACGCGCCCGTTCCTTGTCCTCGGGCGTCGTATGCGGTTCGATCGCATGGCTGGCGTGGCCGAAGCGGTCGTGCGTGGCCGGCGGCCGGTCGCTTTCCAGGTCGCGGGGCCTGAGCCGGCCCTCGGGTTCGGAGAAGCCGCCGATCTCGGCCAGCACGGGATGGCGGTGCCCATCCGGTTCGGCGACGCGTTGCAGGTCGAACAGCCGCGCCTTGGCGCGGTCGGCGACGAGGATCCAGGTGCCGGACATGGCGGTCTCCGCTGAAAGGCTCGGCTGATGCTGCAGCCGGGGCGGAGTGGGCCCGTTGACGCAGGTCAACAAGCCGGACGGATGTCGGTGTCCCCTTAATGCTGGCGCCGGCTGAATATCGTGAATAACCATTTGATTTTTCAGGTGAGTTTGCCTGCGTGTCAAGCTGAGGGGAAGGCCGAGTTCTGTCGGGGCGCGCCACCATATCAGGGGCAGATGTCGGGGCGCGCCATCATTACGGCGTCAATCTGTCCGCGCGCCAGGCCGCGTGCACGAGAGGCTAGCGCCACCATGCCGAGGTCTGGACCGCAACCCCGTGAGGCCGCTGCCCAGTTGGCGTCTTCAGGCCGGGATCGCAGGTACTGCGACGTCTTCGGCGGAGGCTGTCTGAACCGCCCGATCGAGGAGGAGCCCGCGATGACCATGCCAGACGAACGCGTCAGAGCCCTGGTGTGGGCAGGCGGCTTCCTAATCGAGCTGGCGCGCGACGAGGAAGTCCCGCTTCGGGTCCGACGGAAAGCCGTGAGCATCGCGCGCCATTTCCCCACCATCGAAGAGCTGCATGGAATGGCACTGCAGGGTGGGCCTGGCCTGGAGTCGCCCTACAAGGACCCCGCATGGGCCGAAAATTGCCAATTCGGGCCCCTGCGCTACGGCACCAGACTGTCCTGGCCGGACCCCTAGTCGCCACTCCAGCGGTATCGTGGGAGATCAGGGCCGGGCTTCATACCCAAAGAGGTCGCCCGTCTCCATTTGCCCCGGAGGCGACGGGGGAGGACGGGGCAGGCGTGGCCCGCCCCCTGGGTAAGCCACAGGATGCTGCCTCCGCTTGGCGGTGGTCGATCGCGGCAAGACCCGGAGCACCGTATTCACAACGGCCCAACCAGCTGCCTGCTGGATGTCGAAGACATGGACACCCATGCCGACAAGGTCCCGGGTTTTCCCCCAACGCAAAGACGTAGGCGAGCAGGCTGCCAAGCGATGTTGTTTGCATAGTCCCCGGAACTCTTTCGTCCAATGGCCCCTGGTCAGGGGCGTTCGCCTCTCTGTCCGAAACAATGCTCCGTCTTCCCCCGGCCAAAATGCGAAGGATCGCTCGAGCCACGCCATTGTCATTTCCGAGAGGGGCACGCTGCGCTTCCCCCTGCCCCGGGAGTCGGCCATCAGGTCGATCACGCCGCCGCGGCGGCTGCGGCGCACGGACTGGCGGCTGGCCGGGGGCACGAGCCACCGGCCTTCGTGCTTGAAGCCGAAAATCTGATCGGGGCGAGCCATGGTTTCGTAGAGGAGCAACAGGGCTGCCAGCGTCCTGACCGGACGCGGGGAATGCTCGTCCGTGTGGGCGACGATGTGCTGGATTTGTTCCCAGTCCAGCGGCTTCGCTGAGGGCGGACTGCAATCAGTGCCGCAACCCCGGTGCCATCCGGCAAGTTGGATGCGCCGAACCAATTGCTCGGCTTCTGGGTCTGGCCACGAAAGAGCCTTGAGCAGCCGGTTGATGGCCCAGACCCGCTGCGCAACGGAAGAAGCTGGGGCTCGGTCCCTCTCCTGTGCGCTTACGTAAGCCTCGATTGCGGATGCGCTTCCGGCGTGAGTCCCCTCTCCATGGGTGCACCACCACGTCATCCAATGCTGTAGTGAGACCGCGATGGCGAGTTGAGACCGCACGCCCAGCCCGCGGCACAGATCCCGCTCGAGTTCGTCGGCGAGGTGCTCCGGGAGGGGGCATCCCATGCAAGCGGGATAGACCAGCGCCAGCGACGTCCGCAGGCGTTCGGAAGTTGATGCCATGTGGCGGCTCCAGTGACGATTAGACATCCACGGAACCACGTTCCAGCGGCACTGAAAGTTAGCCGCGCCCCCAGCCTTGACGCCTGGATCGGGGCTTTGGCGTAGATTTTCGCCGCCAGCCGCGCACCCCTCAGCCGCTGGCCGGCCCCGCGCTCCGGATCTCGGGCCACATAAATGACCCGGCGAGCCTGCTCAGAACGCGCCGTTGCGACCGCGTCTAACTTTCGCGCCGTTCGGAACGGGGCAGGTTGATTGCCCCGACGCAGGCATGTGCGATTTCGCTTGGCGATATCGCCTGACGCTCCGTCGCCGAGCTCAAGGATGAGCGATCCGTGGTGGATGGGCCGCCCGGAATCCGACATGGACTGCCCTTCCGAAGGAGGGAACTCCCATGCGCCTCTAATGATTTAGAACGCTCGGTCCGGTGACTCGGCCATTTCGTTCCCCTTCGCGAGAAAAAACATGAATCATCAATTGACTATCGCATCGTCCAACCCGGACCACCGCATCGCCTGGTCCGCCCGAACAATCCCTTTGTCACGCGCTCGCCATGCGTGCGGTCGCGTGCCGTGGCAGCCCGCCGCCACTGCAATCGATGTCGAAAGTGATCTTGAGGCCCGTGCGACCCGGCTGCTGACGCGCGAGCGCGGGCTGGTCGCCTTGCACAGCCAGCCGTTCACCCTTTTCTATCGCGACGGCTGCAGGCGCCGTCGCTATACCCCCGACCTGCTCGCGGTCTTCGATCGCCTGTCGCCTTCGCTGGTCCGGCTCGGATTCGGTCGCTGGACCGTGGTCGAGATCAAACCGGAATCCAAGTTGGACGAAGTTGCAGAAGACCTGGCCCGCCACCATCGCGCGGTTCGCGAACAGCTGGGCTTTGCGACAGCGATCATCACCGAACGGCACGCCCCCAGCCGGGAGGTGCGTCATGGCGCTTGACCTCACACCCGGAACCGTGTGCGTCGCCAACGGCAAGATGATCCAGATCGACGGGGCTGATTCATTGACCCACGTGCGGGCGCGCGATGTCGCCACCGGCGCACTCATCACGGTCCCTGTCTCGCGGATCGGACCGATTCCGGAACAGACCGCGTCTGGCGACGCGAACAGGGTCCCGGAAGCCGAATGGAAGCGGTGTACAGCCTTGGCCTCTGCGTTAGCCGGGCTGAAGGACCAGCAGCGCGTGCCGCGGGCAGACCTGATCCGCATCGCCAAGGCGAACGGCTGCAGTCTCCGTAGCGTGCAGCGCGCCCGGACCGCCCTTCGGAAAAATGAGCGTGTCACTGCGCTTTTGCGTCAAAGTCGCGGGCGACGGCAGGGTACCAACTGCCTTGCGCCGTCGATGGACTCGCTGATCCGGCACGTTATCCACAAGCACTACCTGAGACGCGAGCGCCCCAGCAAGGCCTACGTGGTCGCCCGCGCCCAGTCCCTCGCACGGCGCCTGGGCCTCGCACAGCCCTCGAAGAAGGCCGTCTTGGCACGCATCGCGCAGGAAAAAGGCTGGGCGGTGGATACCGCGCGCCTGGGCCGGAAGGCGGCCAGCCAGAAGTGGGAGCCTCGCCCTGGGCAGCTGCAGGCGATCAAGCCTCTGGAACTCATCCAGATCGACCACACGCCGGCCGATGTCCTGCTGCTGAGCGACGATCGCCAAACCGTTATTGGCAGGCCATGGGTGACCGTCGCCATCGACGTCGCCACCCGCTGCGTCGCGGGGATGTACATCACCATGGACCCGCCCTCGTCGGTCTCGGTGTCGTTGTGCATCGAGCACATGGTGCTGCCAAAGCCGGAAAATGCGGACAACGCGACGTTGTGGCCGATGTACGGCAAGCCACAGCGGATCCTGGTCGACAACGGCAAGGACTTTCGTGCCGAGGCCCTGAAGCGTGGATGCGAGGAGCACGGCATCGAGTTGACCTGGCGTCCGGTACGGACGCCGCACTTTGGCGCGCACATTGAGCGGCTTATCGGGACGCTCATGCAGATCTGCCATCTTCTGCCGGGCACCACGTTCAGCAATACCCGTCAGCGCGGTGACTACCCGAGCGAAAAGCGGGCAATACTGACCTTGGGCGAATTCCGGCAGTGGATGACCCAGAAGGTGTGTCAGCACTACCACGTCCGGAAACACCGGGCGTTGGGGGTGGCGCCCCTGGTGGCGTGGGAGCGCGGGTTGATCAACGACGCCGGGCAGCTCGTGCCGCCACCTCTACTCTCGAGGCCGCTGGATTTCCGCATGAGCTTCCTGCCCTTCGCTTTTCGGAAGATGCGTCGCACGGGCATCGAGTTCGGGGCGTCGCGCTACTGGCACGAGGAGCTTGCGCCGCTGCTCAATCGACGTGAGGAGGTCCTTTTTCACTTCGATCCGCGCTCGACAAGGCAGATCTGGGTCAGGCGCAACGACGGCCTCTTGGTTGAGGCACCTGCGATCGCCGGGCGCGCCGTTGGACAGCCGGGCAGTCGTCTTGTGCTCGATGTAGAGAAGCTCGCCGAACTGGAGCGGCGCATTGACGCCGGCTTCGAGGCGACCGATCAGATCGAAAAAGCCGCCGCCGCGGAAAAGGCCAAGGCCAAGCGATCGGGTCGAAAGCGTGCCACGCACCCCACTGCCGCACCGCCCGCGGCTAGCCCGCTCGCCGCGATGCCGGCGATGCGCTCGGCCACCAGCCTGCCAGCCGCCGAAGAATGGGTCTAGGAGAACGCCATGAGCAATCTTGAACACCTCGATCCCGCCGTCCAGTCGCTGCTGGCGCTCCCTGACGCCGAACGGGCGGCGCGCATGCTGAGCGACCGGTTCATCAGTCATGAACGGGTGACGCCCATTCTCGACCACGTGGATTTCCTGCGGCTGCGGCCGCAGCAGTCGCGCGCCGCCGGGCTGGTGGTCTCGGGCCGGCCGGGCTCGGGCAAGACCATGGTGGCCCGTGCCGTGGTCAGGCGCTGCCCGCCGCAGCCTGCGGATGGTGGGAAAGCGGCGACGTGGCCGGTGCTGAGCATCAGCATGACGGGGGCCCGAGAAGCCAAGATCCTCTACAACCGCGTCCTCGGCCAGCTGGGGGTGCCGGATCCTGGCCGCTACGCTGGCAGTGATCGCGAGCGCATGGTGCTCAAGATCTGCAAAGCCGCCGGCGTCCGGCTCCTGATCGTCGACGAGATCCAGGACATCCTGACCTCGACCCCCCGGCAGCAGCGCATCGCGCTGGACGCCATCAAGTTCCTGATGAACGAACTGTCGCTGCCGATCCTGGCGCTGGGCACCGCGCAGGCGCCGGAGGCCATGCAGGTGGACGAGCACTTGAATGCCAGGTTCACGTACCGGCAATTGCCGGTCTGGACGCAGGACAAGTACCTCGTCAACTTCCTGGACGTGCTGGAACGGGCGTTGCCGCTGCGCGAGCCCTCGCGCCTGTCCTCCCTGCCGGTGAGCTCTACGATCCTGCGGCTATCGGGCGGGGTGCTCGACGTGATCGTACGCCTGGTGACGCACGCCGCCGCGCACGCAGTGGAGCGTGGCAAGGAGGCCATTACGCCGGACCTGATCGAATACGCGGCGAACGTCCCACCGGTCGCCGCAGTTCGACCCGTAAACTCCGCGAGCCCTGTGGCGCAAGCGGCATGAGCGAGCCCTCGGGCATGCGCTGGTGGATTCCGCCGCCCGCTCCGGACGAGACGCTTCGGTCGGTGCTGGAGCGGGCGGCGGCGTTGTATCACTGGGAGCCAGGCCAGCTTTGGCAGGCGCTGAATGGAGAAGGAGCTGCAGGCGCCGGCACGATCGACGCTCCCTCGAGCAAGGGGTTGGTGCTACTAGGCCGGGCATTGGGCTTGCCTGCACGGCAACTGCGCGAACATCTGGTCGACGACGCACCGTGGCGACTGGATCCGAATGCCCGGCAGGCGGTCTGCCCGATCTGCTGGGAGCAGGCCGCGTCCGGGGATCCGCAACCGGAGCTGCGCGGCTGGACGCACGTCCTGCGCACTTGGTGTCCGCGGCATGGGGCGCCGCTGTGCCTGCCTGTGAGCCGGAACCATTCCGGCCTGGACCACCGTCACGTCACAATGCTGACCGACGAAGATCGCGAGATACTAAGCCTGATCGACAGCTTCGGTGCCACGTTGGAGCGAGCATTGTTCTTCGGCGAACCGTGGCCGGCACATTGGCAGGGCTGCCCGCAATCGGCCAGGCAACGATTGCTCCAGGTGACCTTCCGCCGCAGCGATGGCACGGACTCCCCATTGCTCGCCAACGTCGCCCCGGGGGAAACCCTTGCACCCTTCGTCCGTTGCGGCCGGCATGTGCACGCGGGGGGCGAGAATACGTGGGAGCATTTCCGGGGTATCAATGACCCTGCCATCCGACGCGCAGCCCTTTGGGTCGTGGCGTGGATGTCGATCCCGGGGTTGCCAGCGTCGCTATCCCCGGGCTGGGGCATCATGCCGCCGCGGTCTGACTCCAAAGGAATCGTCGAGCCCGCTGGTGGCACCTAACTCTCAGGGCAGGGTAGCGCCCATAAATGCCAAAGACGGATGGCCCCCGGGGCGTCACCATTTTGGTAGGTCCAGTTGCGTCGGTGCGTGCTCTTGCCGCACAGGCCTACGGGGAGACCGACAGTCACCAAAGCGCTGCCGTCCTCGGCCTCTACGCATAGTGCGCCGTCCTCCTCGAGCTTCTTGGCCAGGGTACCGATGTCTCGATGGGGTTGTTTCTGGTAGGCCAACATCAAGCCGTCCTGCATGCCCCAGCCGTAGTCGCCGCGCACGAACCTCGCAACGCCGTCGCCTGTATACGCGCCGATGGCCTTGTCGTTGGAAACAATCTTGGTTTCAGCGAACAAGCCGACGTAGCGCTTCAGGTGGTCCATGGGCGACTTCGCCAAGCGAATTACAAGGTCTGGCTGCTTGTTGATAACCTTCATGTCGTAGTTGGAAAGGTTCTCGCCGCGGCAGACGGTTTCAAACACTTCCCTGGAGAAGCCCTCAACGCCTTCCTCCGGGCGGCTCAGCCACCACAGCAGGATCTCGCAGAGTGCGTCAGTGTAGCGATCCTCCTCCGGGTTGGAGGACGAGGCAGGGGCAAGGTGCTTTTCCGGATCCGCACAGATGATTTCCCAGGCTTTCCGCAATGCTCGCGCGACGATCAGGATGACCGACAGCGGTACTGGATGTGGGAACCCGCCTGCGTTGGAGACGAGTTTGGCTGGCGCACCATGGGCCGTCATGAAGCATTGGCCCGACGCTTGAGCACCGGATCATCGCGCTTGATGAGCTCCAGCGCGAAGGTTCTGGCCGCGGTGTGCGTCCAGTAGCGGTGCTGATTCAAGATGCCGAGGAAAATGGCATCCCCTTCGCGGTATTCCACCAGCGAGCTATCCATGCTGTCGGCCATGTTCAGGGTTCCGAGCAGGAAGTCCACCGACGGAGTCTCGATGGAACGGCCACCGATGCGCAGGAAGCGCCACGGCGACAGCGCGCTTTGCGGGTAGGCGTAGGTCTCCAGCGGCGTATCGCTCAAATCGAACGGGCGCAACAAGCTGGTCAAGGTATCGCAGAAGGCCTGAGCTTCAGGCTCTTTGGGCGGGGCCATGGCCCAGCGCTCGACGCGACTGAAGGGCAGGGCAGTGGCCAGTCGATCGCGGATCAACCTCAGATCGGCCTCGGACAATCCATAGATCGCGTTGACAATGGCGTTGAGCGAGGAAACATCCGCTTCGTCGCGCTGGATCGCCCGGGCGGCGGATTTGAGCGCACGAAGATGCTGCTCGGGAACGCGATCGAGCGGAATGGTCGGGAACTGGTCGGCGTCCGACTTCTGCATTGCGCTGCGCTCGCAGCCAAAAATACTGCTGGTCATCAAGCAGTAGTAAAGGAACAGATCGCTGTTCAGCAGGGCCCACAGGTACGTTGCCGTCAGCACCGGCTGCTTGGCCTTCGCGCAGCTGAAGCCGATGTAGGACTCGCGATACGCGACCCCGTCCATTGCGAGCATTGCCAACGGCGTGTTGGGCAGCGTACTGGGCGATTTTCTCAGCAGGACGAGCGGCGCGTTGTAGATTTCCGGTGCCCGCGCGCGATGGATCCGGGAACGCTTGAACCGCGGCAGCGATTGAGTCGGCACCACGGCCCAGTTGGCCAGGCGCGGATCCGGCATCATGGGCCGGCCTTTGAGGAAGCTCGCGTCTTCCTTCTGGCTGCTGACCTGGTACCCGTGCCCATGGTGGATACCAATGGCGTCGGCGTAATCGGCAAGTGTGGGAAGCGAACCAGGCACTTTGATCGCGACTGAATTCGGCTGCCGCCCAAGCCGCTCCAGCAACTCCACGTCGAGCGCGTTGCCCTTGGCCAGAATCTTGAACAGGGGGGCAACCGCGCTGACCATGCACCGATCGGAGGTCCACGCGTCCTTGCTGTCGATGCGGACCCGGCCCTCGCGATTGAGGCCGCGATCCTCCACCGGGGTGACGGCGTAGAAGCGACTGTCCGCAGCAGGGCGCTGGTTGCGCGCGAACAGCATGCAAAAATGCGCATCCATGTTGGGCCAGACTTCGGTGCCGCGCAGCTCGAGCCCGTTCAGAACGTACGTCACGTCCATGCCATCGAAGATGGCTTTGCGCGCTGCCATGCCCGCATCAGTAGTCTTGATCAACAAGCCCGTGCAAGGCGAACGCAATAACCCCACCGGGCTTGGCCCAGCCGGTGGCCTGCCACACGAAGGGCAGGTCAGGTACGCCATCGGGATTGGCAACCGGTGTTACGCCGCGCTCGGCCATGGCCGAGCGGGCGATCGCGTCGATGGCGCGCTGCAACTTCTTGGAGCCGGTGGAGGTCCACGGGGGATTGCCGACCACGACGTCGAATTTGCCCTTGAGCTGGCTTGCGACGGGCTCGCTCAGGCTGCCGAGCGGAAGTCCACTGGCTTCGTCGCACCAGTCCTCGGCCGCGAGCAAAACGCGGTCCTGCAACTTCTTGAACTTGAGATCGCGCAGCGCCTCGACATCCGGGTCGAGTTCAAGGGCCGTCAAATACAGCGCAAGGGCGCTGAGTTGTCGCGCGGCAGGATTGATTTCGATGCCGACCAGTTGCGAATTCAGGATATCGCGGATCACCTTGGTCGTAGGCTGCTTGCCCGTGGCGCGCCAGCGCCCCTGCACGAGGCGTCGGAACGCGGCCAGCAGGAAAACGCCTCCGCCAGCTGCCGGGTCCAGGATCTTCGCTTCATGCGCTTTAGGCCCCGCCATCGACAACGCGTGGTCGACCAGGTACTCCGCAAGGTGCCGCGGCGTGTAGTAGACGCTCTGGTGCTTGGCGCTCTTGGGTTCGAAGCGATGCACAAAGGCTTCGTACACCTGGCTGAGCAGCCCCACCGGGATGTAGGCGAAATGCAAATCGCCCCAGGTGAACTGCATCTGGTAGGCGCCGTCACCGAGCGGCTTTTCACCCCGGATGATCGCGCTCAGATCATCCAGTGCGTTCGTGCCGCCATGGGCCGCCAGGCGCGTGAAGTATGCCTGGTTGCCGCCTTCGGGCAGGGTCAGCAGATCGCCATTGAAGGTGTCGTCGAGCCAGCTGCAACTGGCCGCGGCATAGGCGGGCGTCGCGAGGCAGTCGCTGAAACGAGGCACTCCCGGCAGGGGATTGTCGTCGGGAATGATGCGGCGGTCGCGCAGGAACCGCAGGAATAGTGCGCGGCCGATCAGCGCGATGGTCTCAGGCGCGCACACGCCGCGATGGTCGATCAGTTCACGGCTGACGACGTTCAGCAGCTGCAGCATCAGATCATGGGTGCTGATGCCGTCCTGGCGTGTTTTGACATCACCCACCGCCAGCTTGGCAATCAGCCCGGGCTGCAGGGTCGTGTTTTCCAGCACGGGGCGAACCGCCTTTGCTCGCGTCGCGCCCAGCGAAAACACTTGTACTTGCCCCGGCCGCAGCAGGGCGACATAAGGCGCGTCCGACCGCAACGCCAGGCGCTCCATGCCCCGACGCAGTTCTCCCGCGTCGAGCTGCGGGTTCAGGCGAAGATCCCACACGTACAGCAAGGGCTGGCCATCGCGCAGGACGACGGCATCGGGCGCGAGTTCGTTGCGTGCCCGCGCCTGGACCAGCCCGAGGAAGTCTAGATGCTCCGGCGCAAGGTCGCTGACGCCCAGCGTCACGATGTCTGAGGGCGCGGCGCCCAAGGCGCTGGCAAGCTCTTGCTTGGTCAGCGCAGCAAACACGGCGCGTCCTCGCGTGTCCATGGCACATCATCCGGGTTCAGCCTCGCGCGGGTGTTCTGCCGGATTGGATTGGGGTAGGTCATCGGGCACCTGCCTGTGCCACGCCGACGGGTGGGAAGGCGATCTCCGGCTGCTTGGCCGGGACGTCTTCCTCGGACAATCGCTGGCGAAGCTCGCGAATCAGTGGCAACAACGGGACTGCGACGCGTGTTTGCCGGGCCCAGCCCCCTTCCTTGGCTGCCGGCACCAGTTCCATGGCCTGTCGGTCGAACACCAGCACTTTGTCCTCCAGGCCGAACCATGCACCGTCGGAACAGGCGGCAAACAGCGCTGAGGCGTGTGGCGCGATTTGGCCGACACTGAGGCCCAGGTCGCGCAGCTCGCTGACGACCTTCAGCGCCAGCAAGTCCCCGGGGCCGAAACAGGGACCATACCCCCGTCGATCGCCGAGCGGCGGCAGCGCCTTGCGCCAGTGGCGCAAGGTCTCCTCCTTGATCGCCAAGGCTTCCTTGACTTGGGCAGGGGTGTAGCGCATGGAAAGTAGTGTGCCTCAAACTGGGGTGCCCCAAACCATTTCGTTGCTTACAACGAATTAAACCGTCGTTTCGCATCGTTTTTGGATATTATCCTAGCCGACGGATAATATCCACCCAATTACCCTCGGCAGCCCATGGCCCGTACCGCCAGCAATCCTGAATACCGCCTAGCCTTCGCGGGCCGCTTGCGGCAAGTCCTCGAGGCGCAACCGTCGGGGCTGAGGGCAATCGCCACGGCGCTGGGTTACAGCGACGACACGACCCTGCGCGCAGCCATGGCCGCGCGTTCGCAGTTGGATCTGGACCGTCTGGCGCGGCTGGCAGCCTGGGCGCAGTCGGCGGGGCAACCCCTCGATCTGCACTGGTTGCTGACGGGAGTCGCCGCACCGAAACCGGAAGCCGCTGCCACGGAGGTCGGCTGGTTCACGCCCGAGCGGATTCGAGCCTTGCAGGTCCTTGCAGAGTCCGTCCCCTCCTTGCCCGGGCAACGGGGTCAGATTCGCGCTACGGGATCTCACCGATCGCGACGCCGCGGCGCAATCACTGGCGCTGGCTGAGCCGCATGGGAGAGAGCCGAACTCGAGTAGCCTTCATCGATCCTGCACTTCACCCGCGGCCGGCCGGGCTAGACTAGCGGCCATGTCGCGTTGGCCCGCCATCCTCCGCATCCTGTTGAGCTTGACCTTGGTGCTGAATGGCATCGGTAGCGCGATGGCCGCTACCCGGATGCAGTTGACGACGGCGCCTGCCCAGAAAGCCGAGGCCACCATGCCTGACACGAAGGCAGGCATGCCCTGCCACGAGCAGGGCGCGATGGGCGCTGGAAAAAGCCACGGCCAGCCGCAGGAGGCTCCGGCCGTTCCAGATTGCTGCAAGGGTGGTGCATGCGCCTGCGCGTGCACGTCGGTCGCACAGGCGGTGGTCCTGACGCCTTCGCTTCCCACGCCGGTCTGGGCGCATGCCCCCCTGACGAAGCGGCTGTCGCTTGGCCACCTTGATCCGGCGCTGCCTCACCTGATTCGACCTCCCATCGGCTAAGCGTCCCTGGGCGCCATCCGGCGCCCGTTGGCCTGCGCCCGTCTCGAGCGCAGCTCGATCCTGTTCAGCCTTCTAGCTGACCGACGCTTCGGAGTTCTCCATGTCATCTGCCATTTCCGGCTTCGGTGCCGACAGCCCGTTCGGGCGATCGCGCCGGCGCTTCGTACAAGGTCTCGCCGCCGGCGGGGCCGTCGCCGGCCTGGGGCTTTGGCCCAAGGCGAGCTGGGCGCTGCAGTCGCTAGGCCAGCAGACCGTGCTCACGGGTACCGAGTTCGACCTTGCCATCGGCGAGACTCCCATGAACTTCACCGGACGCACTCGCCCGGCGATCACCGTCAACGGCTCGTTGCCGGCGCCGCTTTTGCGCTGGCGCGAAGGCACGACGGTCAACCTGCGTGTATCCAACGCCTTGCCGCCTGGCTCGATCCACGGCCACGAAACCTCGATCCATTGGCACGGGATCCTGCTGCCGGCCAACATGGACGGCGTACCCGGCCTGAGCTTCGACGGCATCGGTCCGGGCGAGACCTACCACTACCGCTTCCACGTGCGCCAGGCGGGCACGTACTGGTACCACAGCCATTCGGCGTTCCAGGAGCAGGCGGGCCTCTACGGGCCGCTGGTCATCGATCCGACCGAACCCGAGCCGTTCGCCTTCGACCGCGACTACGTGGTGATGCTGACCGACTGGACCGACCTGGATCCCACCGCGTTGTTCGCCCGCCTGAAGAAGATGTCGGACTACGACAACTATTCAAAGCGCACGGTCGGCGACTTTTTCCAAGATGTCCGCGAGGACGGGCTGGCGGCCACCATCACCGATCGCCGGATGTGGGGCGCAATGCGGATGACGCCGACGGACCTCTCGGACGTTAACGGCAACACCTACACGTACCTCATGAACGGCACGACGGCGCTGGGCAACTGGACCGGCCTGTTCCGCTCCGGCGAGAAGGTCCGGCTGCGCTTCATCAACGGCTCCTCGATGACGCATTTCGACGTGCGCATTCCGGGGTTGAAGATGACCGTGGTCGCCGCCGACGGCCAGTACGTGCACCCGGTCACTGTAGACGAGTTCCGCATCGCGACCGCGGAAACGTTCGACGTCATCGTAGAACCCTCGGGCCAGGACGCGTTCACCATCTTTGCCCAGGACATGGGGCGCACCGGCTACGTCAGCGGCACGCTGGCCGTACGCGAGGGCCTGCGGGCACCGATCCCGGCGGTCGATCCACGCCCGATCCTGACCATGGCCGACATGGGTCATGGCGGTATGGACCATGGCGGTATGGACATGTCGGGCATGGCCGGGCACGACATGGCATCGATGGCGGGCATGAACCACGGGACGCCGGGCATGGACATGGGCGGCGCGCAGATGCAGCACCATCCGGCGAGCGAAACGGGCAACCCGCTGGTCGACATGCAGGCGATGGCACCGGTCCCGAAGCTCGAGGATCCCGGCATCGGACTGCGCGACAACGGTCGCAAGGTCTTGAGCTACGCGATGCTCCGCAGCGCTTTCGAGGATCCCGACGGCCGCGATCCGGGGCGGGAAATCGAACTCCACCTGACAGGACACATGGAGAAGTTCGCCTGGGGGTTCAACGGCAAGAAATTCTCCGACGCCGAGCCGTTGCGCTTCAACTATGGCGAGCGCTTGCGGATCGTGCTGGTCAACGACTCGATGATGACGCACCCGATCCACCTGCACGGCATGTGGAGCGACCTCGAGGATGAGGGCGGGAACTTCCACGTGCGCAAGCACACCATCGACATGCCGCCGGGCAGCAAGCGCAGCTATCGCGTGCGCGCCGACGCCCTGGGCACCTGGGCCTTTCACTGCCATCTGCTCTATCACATGGAAGCCGGGATGATGCGGAAGGTCCGGGTGGAGGAATGAATGCCATGACCGATTTCACTCGCTGCCGTCCTTTCGCTGCCTTGGCTGCCGTGATTGGAGTGGCGCTGACGCCGCTGCCCGCGCTGGCGCAGCACGCCGGCCATGCCGGCATGCAGATGCCGGTGCCAGCTCCGGCGGCGGCTCCCGAAAAGCCGCCTGCCAATCAGGAAAAGCCGCCGACAACGGACTCTCCGGAACCCGCGGACGCCACGCAGCCATCGACGGCGACCACGACAATGCAGGACATGACCATGGACCACAGCGCCATGGGCCATGACATGGGAAGCATGACGATGCCGATGGAGCACGGCGCCATGCAGATGCCGGCGCCCACGCAGCCGCGTACGCCGATCCCGCCTTTGACGGATGCCGATCGCGCAGCGGCGGTTCCGCCGCCGGGCGACCACCCCGTCCACGACAACACGCTGCAGTCCTATGTCCTGTTCGATCGCCTGGAAGGCTGGGCAGCCGATCCCGGGACCGGCCTGGCGTGGGAAGGGCAGGCGTGGTTCGGCACCGACCTCAACCGCCTGTGGCTGCGCAGCGAAGGCGAGCGGGTCGATGGCCGGCTCGAATCGGCCGACGTCGAGGTGCTCTACGGCCACAGCTTCAGTCCGTGGTGGGACGTGGTCACGGGTGTGCGCCACGACTTCCACCCTGGCGGGTCCCAGGACTTCGCGGCAATTGGCCTCATGGGGCTGGCGCCGTACAAATTCGAGGTCGCCGCAACCGCCTATGTGGGGCAGGGCGGGCAGTCCGCGGCTCGCCTCGAGGCCGAGTACGAAACGCTGTTCACCAATCGCCTGATCCTGCAGGAGCGGGTCGAAGCGAACTTCTACGGCAAGGACGATCCGAACCGCGGGATCGGCTCGGGCTTGAGCACCTTCGAGGCAGGCCTGCGCCTGCGCTACGAGTTCACCCGCCGGTTCGCGCCCTACATCGGCATCGTCCACGAGCGCGCATTCGGCGGGACCGCCGACCTGCGTCGCGCCGAGCTCGATTCCATCAAAGACACCCGCATCGTCGCAGGCTTGCGGCTCTGGTTCTGACACGACAATACAAAGGGGATTTGCCATGAAGAACCACCAGCGCCACCTCCTTGCCGCGGGCGTCGCCATCGGCGTCCTCGCCGTCGGCGTCGCCGGATTCGTCTGGTCTGGCCTCTACAACATCGGCGCCGATGATCCGCACTGGACGCCGACCCGCATGCTGATCGACAACCTGCGCGAGCGCTCCATCACGACACGTATGTCGGATGTCGCCGTGCCGGATCTGGATGATCCGCGACGCATCCAGCTCGGCGCTGTCAACTACAGCGCCATGTGCACCGGCTGCCATCTCGCGCCCGGCGTTGACGACACGGAGATCCGGCCGGGCCTCTATCCGATGCCGCCGAACCTGACGGCTGTCTCGAACCCGGACCCCAAGCGGAGCTTCTGGATCATCAAGCACGGCATCAAGATGAGCGCGATGCCGGCGTGGGGCAAGACGCACACCGACGAGCAGATCTGGAATATGGTCGCGTTCCTCCAGAAGCTGCCCGGCATGACGCCGGAGCAGTACGCGGCGCTCGGCGGCAAGCCGCCGGCCGAAGACGAGCATCACATGCATGCCGGCATGGAGGATGAAGCCGACGGCGGGCATTCCCATGGCGAAAGCAAGCACGACCACGGCGCCGACAATCCCGCGCCGGCCTCGCCTGAGGCCATCTCCATGGATGGATTGACGGCCAACGCCGTCCCGGCTGCTGAGTCGGTCGCCAGGGCCTTCCACGCGGCGCTCAAGCGCGGTGATCGCCAGGCCGTCATGGCGTTGCTCGCGCCGGAAGTGTCCATCCACGAAGGCGGCGAAACCCAAACGCGCAGCGTCTACGCGGCAAGCCACCTGGGTCACGACATCGCATTCCTCAAGGAGGCCGATGTCCGGCCAGTCGAGATGGGCTCCATGCCGATGGGCGACACCGCGATGGTAGGCAGTCGCAGCCAGGTGCGCACCGTGCACCACGCCGAACAAGTGGCAATGCTGAGCAGCGAGATGTTGACGCTCAAGAAGAGCGGCAACACCTGGCTGATTACCCGGGTGGATTGGGCCTCGCAACCGCTGCAACCAGGAAGGTGATCTCCATGCGCAGTCGTTTTCTTCTCGCCGCGGGCATCCTCGGATTGGTGGTCGCAGGCTGCACGCCCTCATCGCCCGCGCCAGATCGCACGGCGAAGCAACGGGCGGTGCTGGGCGCCATCCCCGTGCCCGCCGCACAGAGTCCGTGGCCGGTGATGGTCGTGACCAAGAACGCCAGCTGCGATTGCTGCGGGGCGTGGGTCGACCGGATGCGGCAAGCCGGATTCCGGGTCGAGGTCCACGACGTGGACAACCTGGACCCGGTCAAGACGCGCTTGGGCATTCCCGCCGGCAAGGGTTCGTGCCACACCGCGGAGATCGGCGGCTATTTCATCGAAGGCCACGTCCCGGCAGAAGACATCAAGCGACTGCTCACCGAAAAGCCTCGAGCCAAGGGTCTGGTTCTGCCCGGCATGCCGTTGGGCTCGCCTGGCATGGAAGTGCCCGACGGGGGCGTGCAGTCCTACACCGTGGAGCTCATCGACCCACAGGGGGAGGCCACCGCTTTCGCGCGACATTGAGTGGCCAGTGTACCGGGGACGGTACCGCGGGCGCGCCGAATTGCGCCTGCATACGACATGGAAGGAAACGACATGACTCACCATTCCGCAGCCCATCGGCCACAGGCCATGAACGAGTGCATCGACAACTGCACGCAATGCCACGCGATCTGCCTGGAGACGATCAGCTATTGCCTCGGGCAAGGAGGAAAACATGCGGAACCGGCCCACATCGCCATGCTGGCCGCTTGCGCGGACATCTGCGCCACCAGTGCGGCCGCGATGCTGCGAGGCGCTGAAGTGCACCGCGTGATCTGCGGCGCGTGTGCCGAGGTGTGCCGCCGGTGCGCCGAGGCGTGCGAAGCGTTCGACGATGCCGAGATGGCTCGCTGCGCCGAGGTTTGCCGGCGTTGCGCCGACAGTTGCGCGGCGATGGCGGCCGCGTAGCCGAAAGGTGCGCCCGCCAGCGGTGGACGCTGGCGGGCCATCCCTCACTTCGTGTGCGGAGCCAATTCCGTGATTTCTTTTTGCTGCCCTTGCTTCATCCGCTGTGCCAGCGCCTTGAGGCCGTCGTCATCGCCATGCTGCAGATAGACATCGATCATCGCGATCGCCTGGCGATGGTGCATCGTCATCATGGTCGCGAAGTCCTTGTCGACATCCCCACTCATTGGCATGGCCATCGTTGCGCCTTGCATCATGGCCTTGTGCATCTCCATCGAGGCGGGGTGCCCAGGGCCGGCCGTGGTGGCCGGTTGCTGCGGCGGGTTGGTGGGTTGCTGGGCGCAGGCGAGGGTGCCGAAGATCGTGGCGGACAGCAGCAGCGCGCCGGCAGCGAGATGGATCCTGGGGTTCATGGGCTTGGCTCCTGAGGGTCGGGCAAGCAGGTGTCGCACCGAGGGGATCCACGCGCGATGAACGTCCGACAAAAAGGACTTGACTCTGGAGCATGGTCCATAGTCCAAGCTGGCGCCTGATACATAGGAAGGCTTCCGCCAAGCGGCCAGCCGGCTTGCACACGTAATCAAGCAATAACCATCCTACGGAGTTTCCCATGAAGAACGTCGCTTCCCTTCTTGTTGCCACGGCCTTCGCGTTTGGCGGCGCCGTCGCGTCTGCGCAAACGCACGGCCATGCGCACGCGGCGCCCACGGTCCAGGCACCTGCAGCGCCAGCGGCGCCGGACGACACCACCAAGGAGTTCAACGCGCTCGACTCGAACAAGGACGGACGACTTTCAACGGCCGAACTGGCCAAGCATCCGATGGCCGCTCACGCGTCCATGGTCGACGCCAACAAGGACGGAACCTTGAGCCGCGCGGAGTTCAAGGCGCTGGAGCAAATGTAGCGAGGCGGGGTGGCGGCGCTTGAGCGTCGCCACCCCGCGATTCGGGATTACGGCACCCCCGGGCGCGCGGTCCTACCGTGCCTGCTGGAATGCGTTTTTCGTCTCCCGCGATGTGCCGGCCATTCGATTTCGGATCGCACCGAAGAGGACGCCGGCGACAAAGCTGTAGCAGCCAATGTAGAGCAGGCCAATGATGACATCGCCGAGCTTCACGGGTGCGACGTTGTCGGTCAGCGGACTGATGTTGACGCCGTGGGCGACAACGTCGATGGCGTCTGCTAGGGCCGCAGGTGCAATCATCGACACGACCGCGCAGGACAGGTAAAGGATTCCGACGGTGATGGCCAGTGCGACGCCATAGCCCAGCGGGCTCAAGGGTTTCATGTTCTGCGCTCCTTGCGGGAATCGAGGGTATTTCGTGGCGCGGGGGTGGTTCGGGGAATGAAGGCCGGAACCTCACGGGCGTATCGGGCATAGTCCTCGCCGAAGCGCTCGAGATTGTCGCGCTCCTCGCTTTTCGCGAGCCGGGTAAAGCCGTACAGCAATGCCGGATACATGGCCAGCGTGATCAACGTCGGCCATTGGAGAAGGAAGCCCGTCATCACCAGAACGAAGGCGACGTACTGCGGATGGCGGATACGTGCGTACACGCCTTCGCGGGCGATGCGCCCTTGCCGCTGTGCCCGGTACAGCACCGGCCAGGCTGAACCGAGCAGCCAGAACCCCCCGCCGATGAGCACGAAACTGGCCAGGTGGAAGGGGCCCCAGTGCGGGTGGGCGCGCCATCCGAACAGCATCTCGGAAAGGTGCCCGGCGTCATGGCTGAACCAGTCCACCCGGGGGAACTGCGCAGTCAGCCAACCCGAGAGCAGGTACAACGTCAGCGGGAAGCCGTACATCTCCGCGAACAGCGCAGTGACGAACGCGGAAAACATGCCGAGACTGCGCCAATCGCGTGCGTTGATGGGCCTGTAGAAGCTCCACGCAAAGAAGATGAAGAAGGCGATGTTGATCGCCGCGAGCAACCAGAGGCCGTATCCATTGGTGCCGGCATTTGTCATGGCGCCTTCTCCCGGTGCCCGCCGTGCCGGTGTCCGAACAGATGGATCAGCGGGCACGCGAGGAAAACCAGGAAAGGCAACCAGCTGATCGCGCCGGCGACATGGGTGCGATGCTCGCTGATCAGGTAGAAGGCGGCCACTGCGGCAAACAACCACCATGTCCAATGCACGCGGGGCGCTTGCGAAGTGTGCGATGCTTCCATGGGAGCTCCAAGACGACACTGCTGCACCGGTGACGCTAGCCTTGCCCGGTGGCGCCACATTGACGTGGATCAATCCAGCCCTGCATTGGCGAGGTTTCCGATGGCCGGCCCTCCAGAGACGTGCGACTCGGACTGCGCCAACTCCACCGCCGCCATCCTGAACAGCCGGTGCGACTGTGCGGTCCTGGACGCCGGATCGGTGCTGGGCGCCTTGGCGGCCAGGACTCCGGCGTCCAGCGGGTTCGGCCAGGGGATCCACGAGTCCCTTTTCTCCCCATACGCCTTGTTCGTCGATCGGGCCAGCCTGGATGCCATGGACGACGTGGCTGCAGCGGTCTTCGGCGTGGCTCGGAACACCCGATACATCGAGCACGCCCTTCGGTCGGCTGCCGGCAGCGCCCGGCGTGATCCCGGTTCGGTTGGCGGCATCTTGGGACTGGATTTCCATCTGACGGTGGACGGACCACGACTGATCGAAATCAACACCAACCCCGGCGGCCTCCTGCTCAACGCGATGGCGCTGGATGCTGTCCGCTCTTGCGCGCCATCCACCTGGACCACATGGACGACGGCCGCCGAAGCAAGGAAAGATGCGGTATCGGCGTGGCTTCTGGATCTGCAGCTGCAGCTCGGGCGAATGCCGGCGCGCCTGGCGATCGTCGACGTCGCTCCGGAAGAGCAATTCCTCTACCCGGAATTCGAGCTGTATGCGGCGGCCTTCCGCGAGCAGGGGGTCGACTGTGTGATCCGTGCGCCCGGGCATCTGGCCCTGGACGCAACCGGCCTGCACGACGCGCTTGGGCCCATCGATGCCGTCTACAACCGCCTTACCGATTTCTCCTTGCAGCATCCTGCGAATGCAGCGTTGGCTCAGGCATATCTGCTAGGGAAAGTCGCGTTGTCCCCCCATCCAAGGGCGCATGCATTGTTCGCGGACAAACGAAACCTGGTCGTATTGGGCGACTCCCGACTGCTGGTGGAGTGGGGCATGGACGCCACGGCGTCGAGGGTTCTGGCGCAGGCAATCCCGCGGACGACCTTGCTGGAGCCGGCGAACCGGGACGCATTGTGGGCGAGGCGCAACCAGCTTTTCTTCAAGCCGGCGGGGGGCTATGGCAGTCGTGGGAGCTACCGGGGCGACAAGCTGACGCGTCGCGTCTGGGACGAAATGCAAGCGGAGCCATACGTGGCGCAGGCCCTTACGCCTCCTGGTGTCCGCATTCTCCACGATGAGCAGGCCTTCAAAGCCGACGTGCGCTGTTTCGCATCCGAATCAGGAGTGCTGTTGTTTGCTGCAAGGTTATACCAAGGTCAGACGACGAACATGCGAACGCCCGGAGGAGGTTTCGCTACCGTGCTGACCACGCCTGGGTCGTGAATCACCGATTCGCCGGCGACGCCCGGGTTTCCGGCCAAAGCCATTCCGGTGCCGATTCAGCGAGTTCCCGCTCCTCGTCGATGGGGGCGTTCCACAACGCCGGGCCGGTCCCGCGATCGAAACGCATGACACCAGCCTCGTTTGCTTCCGGATCCACGCCCAATCCCAGCCAGGACAGGTGGGCGACGATGCGCGCGCGTATCGAGGGAGCGCGGTGTCCGATCCCGCCCGAGAACACAAGATGATCCAGCCCGCCGATCGCGGTGGCCATCGCGGTAACGGATTGCGCGATCCGCATCGAAAACACCTCGAGAGCAAGCGTGGCGGCCTCTCTGCCATCGGCGAGCAGGCGGCGGACGTCACCGTACCCGGCGATGCCCACGAGGCCGCCGTGGTGCGAGAGTTGCTCCTCGATCGCTTGGGCCTCCAGGCCAGTGTGGCGCAACAGGTAGAACACGATCCCGGGATCCAGGTCCCCGGACCGGGTCGGCCCGGGGACGCCACCCAGCGGCGTCAGCGCCATCGTAGTGTCGCGGCTCATGCCCTTGTCCACTGCGCAGACGCTGCAACCGCCGCCGAGATGCGCGAAGACGGCGCGGCCTTGGTGAATGCCCGGCTCCTGCCCGGCGACCGCGCGCAGCGCCGAGGCAAAGGCGAGGCCGTGAAAGCCGTAGCGACGGATTCCCGCGGCGTGCCAATCCGCCGGGATAGGCAAGCGGCGGCTCCACGGGGCGAGCGTGGCATGAAAGCTCGTGTCGAACGCCACGCCGTGCCGGGCCTGCGGCCAGACCCGGCGTGCGGTGCTGGCGAGCGCGAGGGCGGGCGGCTGATGCAGCGGGGCCATTGGCGCGATCGCGGCGAGCTCGTCCATCAGGGCATCATGGATTTCCAGGCCGCCTGTTCGATCCCCACCGTGGACGATCCGATGCACGGTCACGTCCGGGGTGCCAGCTTCGTCGGCCAATGCCTCAAGCAGCGCAGCCAGGCGACCCCCGACCACGCCGGCCGCGGGCCTTTCCACACGCATCCGCTCGATCAGCCACGGAGCCTGGTTGTGACCGGCATCTTCCAGCGTATAGGCGGCGGCCTTGAGCGTGGCGGAGCCGACATTGAGGGCGAGCAATCGGTGCGCCTTCATAAATGCCCCGAGCGACTGATGGCGAGGACCAGTCGCAGCGAGAGCAGTCCCGCCACGGCAAAAGCGACTGCCGCCAGGACCGGCAGATGGCCAAGCACGCGCGGGCCCTCGCCATGCAGCGCGAGAAGCGCGCCGCTGACGTAGAGGCCGAGCGTCACCAGCGCGAGCGCCAAGCGGTTGCCGGTACGCGCAAGCGCCTCCTGGGTTGAATGCAGGCCGTGGTGATGGACGGAAAGGGCCGGGCGGCCGTCGCTCAATTGCGCCTGTCGCAGCAGATCCGCTGCAAGCTGGGGCAGCTGCTGGGCGGTACGCGCCAACCGCCGGGCCAGCGGCCTTCGGGCCGGCTGGCTGGCGTCGACGATGCGCGCAATGTCTCCTGCGCGCGTGGCCAACGTCCCAAGTAAATCGAGGTTGGGGTCGAGCGCACGCAAGGTGTTCTCCATAAGGAACAGCGTGCGCATCAGCACCAGCAGGTGCGGTGGCAGCCGGAAGTTCGCACCGTGGCCGATCCGTGCCACACGCCAGATGGCCTCGGCGATGGACCACTGCGCAAGCGGCCGGGTAGCCATTTCGGCAAGGATGAGATGGATTTCACGCTCGTGGCTGCGCCGCTCGACATGAGGCTGGAAGAAACCGAGGGCGATCGCCGTATCAAGCACCATGCCCGCGTCACTGGAAGCGATCGCTTCAACCATGCCCCCGAGCGCCAGTCGCGAGGCAGGATCCAGTACGCCGATGGATCCGAAATCATGGAAGCACAGGCGGCCATCGTCGAGGAGGAACAGGTTGCCCGGATGCGGATCGGCATGGAACGCGCCCGCGCCGAACAACTGGTGCACGTAGGCCATGAGGAGCGCGCTGGCAAGTGCAGGGGCGGAGGGCGTGCCGTAGGCCGATTCGAGCCGAACGCCGTGGCTGCGCTCTTGTACCAGCACTTCCCGGGTGGAGAGTGGTTCGATGACGTGTGGTAGCGATGCCATCGGCAAGGGGTCGATCACGCTCGCCATCCGACGCATGTTCTGCGCCTCGTGACGCATATCGATTTCGTCCCGCAGGAACACGGCAAGTTCGTCCACCAGCTCGATGGGGCGCTGACGCTGGAGCGGTGGCCACACCCATTGCGCTATGCGCACCGTGCGACGGAGGAGGCGAAGGTCCGCCTGCACCTGGGCATGAATGCCTGGACGAGTGACCTTGACAACGACTTCGCGGCCGTCATGCAGTCGGGCGGCGTGGATTTGCGCCACCGAAGCCGCGGCAAATGGCGTCTCGGCGAAGCTGGCGAACAGTTGCCCGAGCGGTTGGCCGAAGGCCTGCTCGACGGTGCGGACGGCCACGCTCGCCGGGAACGGTGGTACGTCGCCATGCAGGCGCGAGAGGGCCTCCCGATAGGGTTCTGGCAACAGATCCCAGCGGAGGCTCAATCCCTGGCCGAGTTTCACGAACGTCGTGCCAAGTTCGACCAGGGTCGCGCGGACGCGTTCTGCCATCTGTTCGGGCGGGCGTCGACGCAGGCGCGACGCATCGATTCCCAAGCGCATTGCCGCCCAGCCGATCTGCAATCCTCGCGTCAGCGTGGCGATCATCAGCGCACTCCTCCGAACAAGCGCCATGCTCCCAGCACGAGCAGGGTCGCGATAGCGATCCAGCAAAAGACGTAAATCGACTGCCAGATGCCAGGCAAGGGACCAGCCTGCCGATCCAGGCGGTGGCGCGCGGCCATGCCGACGGCGTGGACCACCAGGCCCACCCCCAATATCTCCAGTGCGAATGGACGCAGTGCAGCCGCGAGCAACGCACCCGCGGCGACGCCGATGGTCGCTACGCCACTCAACGAGAGAAGGTCGGCGCGTTTGCGTGCTCGCAGCGGCTCGCTCATGTCAAGGCATCCCGGGCAGGGTGGAGCAACGCGTCGGGGTGGCCCGTGCCGTCAATTGCCGCGCATTCCGCCTTACTGAGAAGGGTGCTGCGCGCCAAACCGAGTGAGCGCGCGGCGGCATCCACTACGTGCCCCCAGGTGCTGCGGTTGGCAAACAGCAATCCGGGCACGTCCAGCGTCCCTCCGCGATTGACGAAGCCGAGCGCTGCAGTCGTGGCGGGCCCCGTGTCGATCCGGCGCAGCGCGCCGAGGAAAGGTTCCGGGCGTGTATGCGTCAGGAATACTCGGGGGCGATCTGGCGGGAAAAGTGCCCGGACAGCAACATCCGCATGGGCGTACGCCGCTTCGTCGCCGTCGCGTGGCGCACGATAGCGGCCCGGTTCGCCCAGGTAGACGACGGCGGCCCCGATGCCGCGTGCGCTCAGGCGTGCCTTTGCGCGCAGCACTTCCTGCAGTTGGTAAGCCCCGGTGGCAATGAGCAGGATGGGCGCCGTCGCCGTATTTCCGGCAAGGCGCACGGCGCCTGTGGCCGCCAGCTCTTGCGCATGCTCCCCCGTCAAGACCGACGGCACCGGTCGCTTGGGCACGATCAACGCGGTGATGGTACCGGACTGCCCGTAAGCACGCCTGAGGGCTGCCGCCGCGCCGTTGGCGTCGGGTGGAAAGACCACGCGGCAGATGTCGGCCATCTCGCCGAGCAAGGCCTCGGCCATGGTGGGATCCTGATGCGACTGCTCGTTCTTTGCGTTCTCCCAGGTGTGGGACGTCAGCACCAAGGGAACGCCGAGCCAGCCCGGGGGCCGCCCCGCCTGCCGCAGGTGTCGCGCGAAGATCAGCTCCTGGCGCACTGCACCGAGCATCTTGGGTGCGAAAGCCTCGTAAGTCACGACGAGATTGAGCCCGCCCTTGTTCCCGAGCGCGGCGCAGACCACCGCCTCTTCATTGAGCGCGGTGATGACGGCACCGGTCGTGGACTCGGCGACGCCGTTCTCGGGTTCACGCACGCGATGCTTGAGTGTGTCCAGGGTTCGATCGAGCTTGTTGCTGCGCAGCTCGTCGGGATTGCCGACGCGAACGCGCAACTGCGGGTTGGCTTCGGTAATCGCCACGAACTGGGCGTCCACGGCCTGCATTGGCGAAGTGGCGGCGCCAGGCACGCTTTCGTCGATGCCAGGTAACAGGGGCGATGGGACCTGGCGGGTGACCAGGGCATGGTCGCGCTCGCGGACCCGTCGTTGCGCCTTGTGCGTGGCGAGGTCGGCCAGGGTCCGGTCGAGCTCGGCCGGGGGCACGAACAATGCCGCCGCGCCCCGATTGAAGAGGTCGCGCGCCGCATCATCACGGGACGGATTGCCGGGCAGCGGCAGGTTGTGCGCGGCATTGGTCCCGGCGCCCGGAAACCCATAGCCCTTGATGGTTTCGGCGATGCCATAAGGCAACCGGATCTCGCCTTCCCGGGAATCCCCCTGTACCTGCAGGCGCGACTCCATCACGTGGATGCCCCAGGCGATGCTGGCAGGATCACGCCCGTCCAGCGAAATGGGGTCGAAGTCGTTGAGGCGCAGGTGCCGGTCGAGCCATCGCTCGCCGCCTTGCTGCGTGATCTGGCTGCGCTGCTCGATGCGCCTGCCATTGAGGATGATGATGGGACTGACCAGTCCGCTGTCTTCGGCATTCCACCAGCGCGGCGCCCAGTCGCTGCCGCGCTGCTCCTCGAAAGCACCGTCGCTGAGGAAGGCGACCAGACGCTCCCCCTTGAGCGGCGCATGGACGTATTGCAGCTCGGCGAAGCCCAGGTAGCCCCCCTCCAGGACTCCGCCCGCCGTATGCGCATTGACATGCGAACCCAGGGGGGACTCGGGCGTGCCGTCCGGGTTGAGGGAGTAGGCGTAGAAGTCGCTGGTGAACCGGCTCAGGCCTTGCTCGGAGCGGTCGTAGCGGGCCGAGTGTGCCGCGGTCATGTTGCCGACGAGGAGATTCACCGCGTCGATCGCGGCCACGCAATGCCCCTGACCCATCATCCAGGCGCGGGTCGTGCCATCGAGCGCATCGATCAGCAGGTAACCCGCGTATGCAGGCACCATGTTGAGGGAGCCACCCGTATGGCCCTCAGGCGTGGCCTTGAAATCCCCTGTCTCAAGCGCGGCACCGTCGGTGCGGACCCGGTGGGCGTAGGTCATGTGCACGACCAGCCACATGGCCGCACTGGCGAGCCGGTCGCCTGCGGCAAGCCGTCGCCAGGCCGTATCGGCATCCGGAACCCGGCCGAGCGCGACGAGTTCGTCCACCATCGTGCGCACTCGCATCTGGGTGAGCGCGTCGTGCCGGATCACGCCGTAGCCCGCGGCCCAGTGCGCGAAGGCAGGGTCAGCCTGGCGGTGGGCGGCGGCCAGGTGCTCGACGCGCTGGCGCTCGACCGGAGCCAGCTGATCGGCGGTACAGCAGGTGAGGTGCAGGTTCATGTGGTCTCCCGGGGGACAGGGACGGGTCCCATCAGTGCAGACGCTGCCGCGGCGATCTCGGCGCCCAACGGGATCGCATTGGAGGGGTGGGCGATGGTGTCGGTGCTTGCGATGCGCACTGGGCCAGCGGCCTGCAGCTGGTGGTAGGCATCGCCTGCGAACACCGGATGGATGGCCACCAGGACAGGTGCGCTTGCCGACAGTTGCTTCAGGTGGGCCACGGTTTCCAGCATGGTTCGGCCGGACGAGACGATATCGTCCACAAGCACCGGGGTGCGCGCGGTGGCGGCCGCGGCGTCCGGCAGACTGACCTCGACGTCGTAATCGCCACGTCGCTCCTTGCGCAGCACCTGGAATGGCAGGCCCGCCAGTCCGGCAATGCCGGCCACCCACTGCTCACTCTCGCCATCGGGGCCGATCAGGATCGGGTCGGAGACCTCGCGTGCAATCCAGGCCGCCACCGCGGGCGTGGCGGAAACATGGCGGACGGGGATGCGATACAGGGCTTCGAGCCGGGCGAATCGATGGAGGTGGGGATCCACGGTGACCAGCCAGTCGAAGGCTTCCTCGAGGAAGTGCGCAAACATGGGCGCACTGACTGCCTCGCCTGGATGGAAGCGGGTGTCCTGGCGCATGTAAGCCAGATAGGGTGCGATGAGTCCCACGGAGCGCGCGCCGAACTCGCGCGCGGCCTGTGCCGCGAAGCGCAATGGCAGGGCCATGGGATCCGGGTCGCGCAGGCTGACGAGAATTGCAACATCGGCGCCCTCCAGACCGTCGTCGATCGTGACCAGCGACTCGCCGTCGGGGAAGTGGCGCCATGCCAGCGGCGCGACACGTGAATTCAATCCGGGCGCAACGGTGCTGGCCAGCCGCGCGTCTGCCGGGAACGGGATCAGCACCCGGTTCATAGCTCCTCCCGGGCGATGGAGAGCGGCGAGATCGAAGCGCTGTACTGCAGCGCGTAGGCCAGTTCACCGCGCGACTGCGCGTGTACAGTGAACAGCGGTTGTCCGCGCGCGACGCGATCGCCGATGCGCAATCCCATCTCCACGCCGGCCGCCGCCGATACGGGCGCGCCTGCGAGCTTCGCGATCCGGGCCAACCGCCGGTTATCGATCGAAACGAGGCGTCCCTCCATGGTGGCCGCCACCTCGGCGGTGAACGGTGCAATCGGTGGCTCGCGAAATCCGCCTTGGGCCTCGCAGATCGCGAGAAACTTGGCCAGCGCCTGCCCGGACTGCAACGTCCTGCGAGCGAGTGCTGCCCCGGCGCCGACCGGATTGCCGGGCACCAGGTCCAACAAGGCACCCGCAAGTGTCGCGGCGCGATCGCGCAGGTCGGCCGGCGCATCGGATTCGTTGCGCAACACCTTGAGCACATCGCGCGCCTCCAGCGCGGGGCCGATGCCCACGCCCACTGGTTGCGAACCGTCGGACCGGCACACGCTCAATTGCAGATCCAGCGCGCTGGCGGTTCTGGCGAGACGGGCCGACAGGCTGTCGGCGGCCGAATCGCTGCGCACCTTGGCGGTCGGGCCGATGGGCATGTCGATGATGACGTGGGTCGATCCCGCCGCGACCTTCTTCGACAGCACGCTGGCGACCAGCTGCCCGTCGCTGTCGAAATCCAGCGGCCGTTCGACCCGGATCAGGATGTCGTCGGCGGGGCTCAGGCGCACATTGCCGCCCCAGACAATGCAGCCACCTTCCTGCTCGACCACGCGCCGCATGGCGGGCAGGTCGAGCGCGACCGGCGCCATCACCTCCATCGTGTCCGCGGTGCCCGCGGGTGACGTGATCGCCCGCGAGGAGGTCTTGGGAATGCGGTAGCCGAGCGCAGCAACGATCGCCACGACGATCGGCGTGGTCCGGTTGCCCGGCAAGCCGCCGACGCTGTGCTTGTCCAGGACCAGGCCGCCGCCCCAGTCCAGGCGCTGGCCAACCGCGATCATGGCCCGGGTCAGCGACGTGGTCTCGTCGTGGTCCAGGCGCTCGCCGGCCGAGGCGGTGACGAATGCCGCGAGTTCGAGGTCGGACAGGCGGTGGGCGACCGTATCCTGCATCAACGCAAGGAAGTCTGCCTCTTCAAGCCGCGCGCCGAATGCCTTGGCGCGAAGCGCCCCGGCGGAGGTGGGCGGCTCGGGGTGCCGGAAGCTCGCCAGGGCGTCCGGCGCCGGCTCAAGGGCGCGCCAGGCGGCTTCCGAGAGGGCCACCTCGTCGACGGCGAGCAGGTCGCTCACCACGACATTCAGGGTCGCGACCAGCGAGCGCCGTCCGACCTCCATGAGGACCCGAGTGGTTGCCGCAAAACCTTCGGAGCGACAGACCTCGCAGTCGCGGTGCATGTACACCACGGGCTGCTGGTAGGTGTCGATGCCGGCGCGGACCACCCGCAGTCGACGATGGGCAGGCGCGTCGGCGCTCATCTCACTGTCTCCAGCGACACCCGCTCCAGGTGTTCGGGAGCGCGCGCGTGCCACCCCAGTTCGCGCTGGATCCGCGCGCGCAGCGTATCGGACGCATCCGGCTCTCCATGGGTTACGTAGACCATCCGCGGCGGCGTCGGCGCGGTCCGCATCCATGCCAGCAACTCCGCGGCGTCGGCATGGCCGGAAAAGCCCTCCAGCTGGATCACCTCCGCGCGAATCGGCACCTCTCGGCCGAACATGCGCAATGCGCGTGCGCCGCCCACGAGTGCCGCGCCACGGGTGCCGCCCGCCTGGTACCCGGCGAGCAGGATGGCATTCCGGTCGTCCGGACCGAACGCTTCGAGGTGGTGCAGGACCCGTCCGCCAGTGGCCATCCCGCTCGCAGAGATGATGATCATCGGGCCGCGACGACGGTTGAGCGCCTTGGATTCCTCGACGCTGTTGACGAAGGTCGCCAGTTCGTACATCGCGCGGCAGTCCGCATCGGACACATGGTGCTCGGCATGGTGGCGGTGATACAGGTGCGTGGCGTCGATCGCCATGGGGCTGTTGAGAAACACCGGCACCGCGGGAATCTCGCCGCGCTGGCGCAGGCGCGCCAGGTGCAACAGCAGGGCCTGGGCGCGCCCCACGGCGAAGGCCGGAATCACGATGACGCCCCCTCGCGCGGCCACCCGGCGGACGATGGGCCCAAGCTCCGCCTCCTGGTCGATTGGCACGTGCGCCCGGTTGCCATAGGTGGACTCGCACACGAGTACATCGCACGCGGGCAGGGGGGAAGGCGGTTTCATCAACGACTCATGTTGGCGGCCGAGGTCGCCACTGAAGTGCAGGCGCTGACCAGGTAGGTCCACGCTGACATGGGCCGCGCCCAGGATGTGCCCGGCCGGGTGGAAGCGGACCCGGACGCCCGGGGCGACGTCGACTTCCCGCTCATAGTCGTGGCCCTGCAACTGGCGAAGGCTGTGTCTGGCATCCTCCTCGGTGTAGAGGGGCAAGGGGTTCTTGTGCCTTGAATAGCCCTTGCGTGCTGCGTACTTCGCCTCTTCCTCGAGCAAATGGCCGCTGTCCGGCAGCAGCAATCCGCACAAAGCGACGCTGCCTTCGGTGCAATGGATGCGGCCACGGAAGCCGCCCTTGACCAACGCGGGCAGGTAGCCGGAATGGTCGAGATGGGCGTGGGTCAGCACGACCGCGTCGATCGAGGCCGGATCGACGGGGAACGGCGCCCAATTGCGCTCGCGCAATTGCTTGTAGCCTTGGAACAGGCCGCAGTCGACCAGCACACGATGCCCACCGGACTCGAGGAGGTAGCGCGATCCGGTGACGGTGCCGGCGGCGCCGAGGAACTGCAGGGTAGATCCGCCTTGCTTGTTCATGAGGACTCCAGCAGAAGGAAACGAGTTCGTGAAAGTGGTCAGGACGTGGAGACGGGAGCCTCGCGTGGGGCCAGCCGGACGCGGCGCAGCATCAATGCATTGGCCGCGACAATCACCGAGCTTCCGGACATCGAAAGTGCCGCGATTTCTGGGGACAGGGTGAACGGATAGAACACCCCGGCCGCGAGCGGAAAGGCGATGACGTTGTAGCCCACGGCCCAGGCCAGGTTCTGGTGCATCTTGCGCAAGGTCGCACGGGCGATGGTGATCGCACGCACCACGTCGTAGGGGTCGCTACGCATCAGGACGATGTCCGCGCTTTCGATGGCGACGTCGGTTCCTGCGCCAATGGCGAACCCGACGTCGGCCTGGGTCAGCGCCGGCGCGTCATTGACGCCATCGCCCACCATGCCGACCTTGCGGCCTTGCGCCTGCAGCTTGCGCACTTCGTCCGCCTTGCCGCCAGGCAACACGTCGGCCAGCACGATGTCGATGCCCAGGTCACGGGCCACGCGTTCCGCCGTCGGTCGGTTATCCCCGGTGATCATCGCGACCTTCACGTTGCGCCTGTGCAGTTCGTCGATCGTCGCGCGCGAGCTCTCGCGGATCGCGTCGGCGATGGCGATCAGGCCGGCGAGCTGGCCATCGACGCCGACGAAGATTACCGTGCGGCCTGCGCCCGTGAGCCGCTCCGCATCGCTCTCCAGCAGGCCGAGCGGGATCTTGCGCTCCTCCATGAGCAGCCGGTTGCCGAGCAATACCTGTGCTCCGTCAAGAATGCCCGTGGCGCCTTGTCCGTCGATATTCGTGAATGCCTCGGCGCGCAGCGCCAAAGGACCAGCACGCTTGAGGATGGCCTGTGCGAGCGGGTGCTCGGAGTGCGCCTCGACCGCCCCGGCGGTGGCGAGCAGCCGCTCGGCCGTCCATCCAGGCGCCATGGCCAGGTCCACCACCTCGGGCTGGCCGATGGTCAGCGTGCCCGTCTTGTCGAAGATCACCACGTCGAGGCGCGCGCTCTGCTCGATGGACTCGGCGTGCTTGAACAGGATGCCGTGGCGCGCGCCCAGCCCGGTGCCGATCATGATCGCCATCGGCGTTGCCAATCCCAGCGCGTCCGGGCAGGCGATGACGAAGACCGTGATCGTCAACGTCAACGCGAACAGCAAGGTCTGGCCGAGCCACCAGAACCAGACGGCGAACGTCGCCAGGCCGATGACGATGGCCGCAAGCACGAGCCATTGGGAGGCACGATCCGCCAGCAGCTGTGCGGGTGCCTTCGAGTTCTGCGCGTCCTGCACCAGCTTGATGATCTGGGCGAGCGCGGTGTCGCTGCCCACCTTGGTGGCGGTGTAGGTGAACGCACCGCTCTTGTTGATCGACCCGCCGACCACGGAAGCTCCGGGATCCTTGCGCACGGGCATGGACTCGCCCGTGAGCATCGATTCATCGATCTGCGAGCTCCCGTCCAGGACCGTGCCGTCCACCGGGACCTTCGCCCCGGGCCGCACGACGACGATATCACCGACCACGACATCCGCCGTGGCGACCTCGATGTCGCTCCCGCCACGGCGTACGACTGCGCGGGGTGGAGAGAGCTTGAGGAGGGACTTCATTGCGTCGGAAGCGCCGGCGCGCGCACGCATCTCCAGCCAGTGCCCGAGCAGGATGAAGGTCAGTAGGACGGCCGAGGCCTCGAAGAAGTTCGGGCCGTCGAAGAAGAAGGTCGAAGCGATACTGAAGCCGTAGCCCGTCCCGACGCTGAGGAGGACGAGTACGGCCATGTCGAGTACGCCATGCCGCAGCGACCGCACCGCGGCGACGAAGAAGGGCCAACCCGGGTACAGTACCGCGCCGGTGGCCAACAGGAACAACCAGAGGCTTTGCTCCAGACCGAACGGTGGGGGTGGGGGCTCCATGAGCCCCATCGGCGACCAGATGAAGATCGGGATCGCGAAGGCCAGTGCCACGAGGAAGCGGCGGCGCATGTCCCGCGCGGCCGCATGCAGATCCGTGCCGTGGTGCATGCCGGCATGGGCATCGTGGCTCTCGATCCCTGTGTGCTGGCCTGGCGACGCTTCGCCGGTGTGGCATTCGAATCCGCACCGCCTGATGGCTTCGGGGACGGCCCCTTCTGGCAGCTTGCCGCCCTCGAACACCACCCGCAGGCTGGCGTTGGCGACGTTCGCGGCGACCGAACGCACGCCGGGCAGGGCCGCAATGGTCTTTTCCAGCGTACGGCCGCAACCGGCGGTCAGCATGCCGCCCACGGGCCAGGAACGGCTGCGCAGGGCACCCTCGTGCTCCTGCGGCGTTCGGGAGGCCCCAGGGAGATGTACATGAGTGGCCGCCATTTCGTTCTCCTTTGGTGAGGGCGGTATCAGGTGCCGTGATGCAGCATTCACGAAGCCGATGGAAAGGATCGAAGCCCGAGCAGCTGCCCGCGCTTGATCACTGCGTAGAGTGCGGGGATGACCACAAGGGTCAGGACGGTGGACGACACCATCCCGCCGACCATGGGAGCGGCGATCCGGCGCATCACTTCCGAGCCGGTGCCCGTGCTCCACATGATCGGCAACAGGCCGGCCATGATCGCCACGACCGTCATCATCTTCGGACGTACGCGCTCCACGGCACCCTCGACGATGGCATCGCGCAGGTCACCGTCGGTAAGCGCTTCGCCGCTGGCGCGGCGTACGCGAGCGCGGGCCTCGAGCGCGTGGTCGAGGTAGATCAGCATGACCACGCCGGTCTCGGCCGCAACGCCGGCGAGGGCGATGAAGCCAACCGCGACCGCGACGCTGAGGTTGTAGCCCAGCAGCCACATCAGCCACACGCCTCCCACGAGGGCGAAAGGCACCGAAAGCATCACGATCAGCGACTCCGTCACCCGGCGGAAGTTCAGGTACAGCAGGAGGAAGATGACGGCGAGCGTGACGGGGATGACGACTTTCATCTTCGCGGCGGCGCGTTGCATGTACTCGTACTGGCCGCTCCAGGTGGCGTAGGTGCCGGCCGGGAAGGCGACCTCGCGTGCGACCGCCTCCTGTGCGTCGCGCACATAACGGCCAAGGTCGCTCTCACGCGTGTCGACGTAGATGTAGGCGGAAAGCATCGCGTTCTCGGTCCGGATGCCCGGGGCGTCTTTGCGGACCTGCACGCTGGCCAACTCCCCCAGCGGTACCTGCGCGCCATCGGGTGTGGGCACCAGCACCTGCGTGGCGATGCGTTGAGGATCGTCCCGCAACTCGCGCGGGTAGCGGACGATCACGCCGAATCGCTCGCGGCCTTCCACCATCGTGGTCACCAGTTGCCCTCCCAGCGCGGTGGACACCACATCCTGCACCTCGCCGGCCGGAATTCCATACTGGGCCAAGCGGTCGAGGTCCGGGACGATGTCCAGGTAGTAGCCCCCGGTGAGCCGCTCGGCATAGGCACTGGCAGTGCCGGGGACCTCGCGGACGACTGCCTCGATCTGCCGCGCGAGGTCCTCCATCTGCTGCAGGTCGCGACCGAAGACCTTGATGCCCACGGGAGTGCGGATGCCGGTCGCCAGCATGTCCGTGCGCGCCTTGATCGGCATGGTCCAGGAGTTGGCCACGCCGGGGAACTTGAGCGCCGCATCCATCTCCGCGATCAGCTTGTCGGTGGTCATGCCCGCACGCCACTGGTCCTCGGGCTTGAGGTTGATGACGGTTTCGAACATCTCCAGCGGCGCCGGGTCGGTGGCGGTCAGGGCGCGACCGGCCTTGCCGAACACGGACTCGACTTCCGGGAAGCCCTTGATGATCCGGTCCTGCTGCTGCAGCAGTTGGGATGCCTTCGTCACCGACATGCCCGGTAGCGAGGCCGGCATGTACAGCAGCGTGCCTTCGTTGAGCGTAGGCATGAACTCGCTGCCCAGGCGGCTTGCCGGCCATGCCGTGACAAGCAGGATCAGCAAGGCGGCCACGATCGTGGCCGCCTTGTGCCGCAGCACGAGATTGATGGCTGGACGGTATGCCGCGATCAGCAAGCGGTTCACCGGGTTCTTCTGTTCCGGCACGATCTTCCCGCGCACGAACAGCAGCATCAGCACCGGCACCAGCGTCACCGACAGCAGGGCACCACCGGCCATGGCGAAGGTCTTGGTGAATGCCAGCGGCTTGAACAATCGGCCTTCCTGGGCTTCCAGCGCAAACACCGGCAGGAACGAGACGGTGATGATCATCAGGCTGAAGAACAGCGCCGGTCCCACCTCGCGGCAGGCGTCGATGATCAACTGCGCGCGGCTGCGCGTGCCGTCGTCGCGTTCGATGTGCTTGTGCGCGTTCTCGATCATCACAATTGCGGCGTCCACCATCGCGCCGATGGCGATCGCGATGCCGCCCAGGCTCATGATGTTCGAGTTCATCCCGAGCAGGCGCATGGCGATGAAGGCAATCAGGACGCCTACTGGCAGCATCACGATGGCGACCAGGGCGCTGCGTGCGTGGAACAGGAACACCAGGCACACCAGCGCCACGATCAGGCTCTCCTCGAGCAGCGTGGAGCGCAACGTCTTGATGGCGCGGTGGATGAGGTCGGACCGGTCGTAGACGGCCTGGATGCTCACGCCCTCGGGCAGGCCGCGCGAGATCTCGGCGATCTTGTCCTTCAGGCCGCCGATGACGGCCAGGGCGTTCTCGCCATAACGCGCGACGGCGATCCCGGCCACGACGTCGCCTTCGCCGTCGAGATCCGCCAGTCCACGGCGCTCGTCCGGAACGAGCTCGACCCGCGCGACATCGCCGATGCGAACCGGTGCGCCGCCTTCGGCGCGCAGGACGAGTTGCTCGATGTCATCGATCCCACGGAGGTACCCGCGGCCGCGCAGCATGTATTCGGTTTCGGCCATCTCGATCACGCGCCCGCCGACATCGCGGTTGCTGCTGGCGATGACCTCCGAAACACGCGACAGCGGGATGCCGAACTCGCGCAGGCGGACTGGATCGACGGTGACCGAGTACTGCCGCACGAACCCGCCCACGCTGGGGACCTCGGCGACGCCGGGCGCGGTGGTCAGCTGGTACCGCACGAACCAGTCCTGGATCGCGCGCAGCTCGTCGAGCGAATGGCGGGCGCTCTTGAGCACGTACTGGTAGACCCAGCCCACGCCGGTCGCGTCGGGGCCGAGGGTGGGCGTGATGCCGGCCGGCAAATTCTTCGAGGCGAAGTTGAGGTTCTCCAGCACCCGCGACCGGGCCCAGTAAAGATCCGTCCCGTCCTCGAATATCACGTAGACGAACGAGGCGCCGAAGAACGAGAAGCCGCGCACGACCTTCGATTTCGGCACCGTCAGCAGCGCGCTGGTCAGTGGGTAAGTGACCTGATCCTCGACCACTTGCGGCGCCTGGCCCGGGACTTCGGTGAAGACGATCACCTGCACGTCTGACAGGTCTGGTTGGGCGTCGAGTGGTGTATGCACCACCGCGTAGACGCCACCCGCGATCACGGCCAGAGCCATCACCAGAATCAGGAAGACATTGCGTACCGACCATTCGATGAGGCGACCGAGCATCTCAGTGGCCCTCGTGCGCGGCGCTGGCGCCTGCGGCCTCGTGTCCGGGGCGATGCGCCGCGTGCGCGTCGTCCGTGGAAGGCGGGGGCGCGCTCGGGGGCCCGGGATCCCCGTGGGCGGCATGCCCGCCGAATCCCTCCAGCGCCGATTGCAGGTTGCTCTCGGCGTCGATCAAGAAGTTCGCGGAGACCACGACGTTTTCGCCATCCGTCAGCCCCTCGAGGACTTCCACGCGGTCGCTGGCTCGACGTCCGGTGGTCACCTCGCGCGGGGCAAACCGGCCGGCTCCCGTCTCCACAAGCACCATCTGCCGGGTGCCGCTGTCGAGAATCGCCGAACGAGGAATGCTCAGGACGGGTGTCTGCGCCGGCTCTTCCAGCAGCACGGTGCCGAACAGCCCCGGCCGCAGCTCGCCGGCCTGGTTGGGGAAGGCGACCCGGACGTCCACTGTGCGCGTGGCTGCATCGACGATCGGCTGGACGAACCTGACCGTGCCGTTGTATACGCGGCCGGGGAGGGTGTCCGAGGTGAAACGCGCTGGTTGCCCCTCCACCACTGTGGTGGCTTGCGCGGCCGGCACCTTCGCCATCACCCAGACCGTGGACAGGTCGGCCAGGCGGAGAATGGTTTCGCCTGCCTCGAAACGGGCCCCTTGTACCACCGGCTTCTCGATTACGACCGCGTCGGCAGGAGAGGCCAGGACAAGGTTGTGGGTGCCGTTCGCTCCGAGACGTGCAAGCTGCGCGTCGCCAATCTGCCAGTTTCGCAGGCGTGCGCGGGCCGCATCGCGAAGGCGGCTCATCGAGGCGGCACTGGCGGGATCCGATGGCGCCAACCGCCGCGCCGCCGCATCGGCCAGTCGATATTCCTGCTGCGCCGCGGCAAGTTGCGGGCTGTAGACCGCAAGCAGCGGCTGGCCGGCGCGCACGCGCATGCCGGTCTGGTTGGCGTACAGCCGTTCCACCCAGCCCTCGAACCTGGGAGCGATGGCGTACTGGCGCGTTTCGTCGATCTCCACCGTACCGCTGGTGCGCACGAGCGTGGCGAACGCGGAACGCATTGCCGGTTCGGTGCGCACTCCCAGCGCCTGCAGTTTTTCCGGCGACACCGTGACAGTTCCCGGCGCAACTGGCGCTTCATCGTCGGCGTATACGGGGATGTAGTCCATCCCCATCGAGTCCTTCTTCGGCACCGGCGAGGTGTCCGCCAGCCCCATCGGGTTGCGGTAGTAGAGCGGTTTGCGTTCGCTGGCCGGCGCGGCCGTCGTCGCGGTGCCGGCGGGGGCCTGGTCGCCGGAGGCACGACCGAGCAGCCAGCCGGCGGCGAGGGCAACAAGCGCGGCGGCGACTGCCACCGAAAGGATCTGGGGACGGGTCATGGCGTATCTCCCTGGATGGCGCGCACCGCGGCGGCGCCCAGCAATTCGTCGCGCAACGCGTCGACCCGGTCGAGGTCCGCGCCCTGCCATTGATTGAGCGCTTCCAGCAGCGTGCCGAAGTCGACCTCTCCGACCTGGTAGCTGGCGAGCGCGGAATGGAAGGCGGCATCGGCCTGCGGCAACAGCGTCCTTTCGGTCAGTTCGCGCCGCTCACGGGCGCTGGTCCACTGCGTCCAGGCGATGGTGGCCTCGCCGGCGAGTGCGCTGCGGATCGCCTCGACGCGGGCGAGCGCAGCGTCTTCGAGCAACCGCGATTCACGCTCGCGTTCGCGGCGGGCTCGCTGCTGCAACGGGATTTCCACCTCCAGCATCAGCTCCATGCTCTGCAGTCCCCCTGCGCGTCGCATTGCGCCCACTCCGAGTGTCAGGTCGGGTAAGCGATTGCGGCGCTGCAATTCCACATCGGTGCGCGCGGCTTGCGCTCGCGCCTCGTTGGCCTCGATCGCCGGATGGCCTCCTTGCTCCAGCGCCCGCAGTACACCGGACAACCCCTCGCTGCGGAGGGGCAGGGCAGGGATCCCCGCGGGCTGCGACAATGGCGCATCCGCCGAGCGCCCGAGTATCGCGTTGAGCGCCGCGCTGGCCTGACGCTTGGTTGCAGTGCGCTCGATGCGTTCGCGCTGCATCCGCGTCTCCTCGACCTGGGCCAGGATGGCGTCCTGCTGCGCGGCCAAGCCGAGCGCGTAGCGCACGCCGGCGAGCTCTTCCATCTGGCGCAGCAAGGCGATGCGGCGATCGAGGACCGCGATGGCCTGGTCGGCATGCCAGTAACGGACATAGGCCGTCTCCGCCTCCGCGAGCAGTTCGCGAACGACCGTACTGCGGTCCAGCTCGATGGCGTTGGCTTCCTGGGTCGCCGCGGTGCGCGCCAGCTCGCGCTTGCCCCACAAAGGGAAGCGTTGGCGGATCGAATAGGCGATCTCGCCCTCTCTACCCGGGATTCGCCAAGGGCGGTCCGGGTCGAGTTCGCGAAAGGTGATGGACGCCGCTGGATCCGGCAGCGCCCCCGCGGGCTGGATCCGCGCACGCGCCGCTTCTGCCTCGGCTGCGAGGGCGCGCAACTCGGGGTTGTGGCTTCGCAGCCACTCATGCAGGGAGTCGATGTCCTGGCCGGGGGGCGTCTGTGGCGCCGACTGCGCCTGTGAATACGACGCTACCAGGCTCAGCGCAAGCAGCGCACCGAGTACCGCGATTCGGCGCGGGCGGGGATGATGAAGGGGCTTCGGGCGCCCGGACGGATCCGGGAGCGCCCGCGACTTTGTGTTGGATGCCATGTCGAAGGTCCGTGAGGCCCCCGGTGTGAAGCGCCGAGGGATCAGGGCGTGGGGACATGCCGTGTCTCCACGGCGCGAGGACGCGGCCACCCACGCGTCGCGTGGGCGGCAGGCGGCCGGAGCATCAAATCAGCAGAAGGGCTGCTGGATGGGCTGTAGGGCGGTGCCAGGAGACGGGCGGCGGGCCATCAACGGTAGCTGGCAACAGGGAAGCCGCCTGCGGGGCCGCGACCAGCGCCACGAAGGCCAACGCCGCTACGGGCGGCAGTGGCGGCACAGGCGGGACGCGGGTGACGTCGTTGCTCAGCCCACCCTGATCGCAATGCGACTGGCAGACCGGTTCCGGGCGGTCCGGCGAGTCGTGATCGCAGCCCGGCATCTCGGCCATGGCTGGTGCCGCGTGTCTTTCCGCCATCGGCAGGCACCCGGGATGGGCGGCCAGCACCAGTTGCGACCACAGCAGCGCCACCATCGCGAGGAGCGACAGCCGGTAACGCAGGCGGCGACGGCGAAATGAATTCACGCCGCAAGAATACGCTCTTGGGCGGATATCAGCTTGACCTGGATCAAAGGCGGCGGCCTGCTCCCGCATCCGCAGGACCCTGAGTCAATCCGCGCACGGCGCCTGGCCGCGGCGCCGCACGCTCGCAGCTGTACGCCCCCGTTAACGGACGGCCTGCTCGGCTTGTTGCCGCAGTTGCGGAGTCAGGTCAGCCGATTTCGCAGGCAACGGGGTCTGGCCGCGTTCACCGTTGCGCTGGATATCCTCGATCAGCATCTTCATTTCCGCGATTTCGCGAACCTGGGAGGTAATGATCTCGTCTGCCAGCTTTCGGACGCGAGGGTCGGAGATGTGAGCCTTGCGGGCATTGTTGATGGCAATTGAATGGTGGGGAATCATCGCTTTCATGAAGGCGATGTCGCCAACCATGGCCTGGCTTCGGTTGACGAGCAAAAGGACGATTCCCAGGACGGACGCCACGACCACCAGTGTGACTTTGGTGGATCTTCCGTGATACATCGACCACATGAAGCCGAGCATGACCACGATCATCACGCATCCCATCACCAGGGATGCGACGAGGCGATTGAGGCTGAAAAAAGCATGGTCGACGCTGTAGATCAGCTGGTACATCAGGAAGAACATGATGAAGACCGAAGTCGCGATCATTGCAGCGAACTTGCGCCACATCATCTTCATCTGCTTCATCTGTTGTTGCTGCATTTGCGGATCCATGGTTCCTCTCCTTGGATAATGAAGCCATACGCGCCGGATTCCACAGCCGTCGTCACCGGCTGAAGGCGGCGAATGGTGTTCCACGAGAATAGGAGAAAGGCGGTCAACGTCGGGTTCACTGGAGTACGCCGCTCTTTCGGGTCAAGCTTCTACGATCTTCCCGGGTTTGCTATGCGGAAGACTCGCGCTTGTACAAGGGGTTCAGCTCCAGAGCTTCAACCCACTCTGGCGAAGGCTCCGCAGAGTCGATCGACACCACGGCGAGGGGAACCTCGGGCGCGGGGAAGTGGAGCTGCAGGTCCGTGATGACGGTCCGGACGAGCCGATCTTTCACCAACGCCGGGGACCGAAGAGCGACGACCACTTCGATTCGATCAGGGTGGTCTGCCGGCGCCATTTCCACGAGGTACGCCGAATCGAGACTTTCCAGTAACTGGAGGCTCATGACGAGGTGTTCGACCAGTCCGTCCGGGATCCGGCTCGCAGGTCGCCAGATGAACTCCTTTCCACCGAAGTCGACCTTTTCCAGGTTGACGAGGTTTCCTCCGCCTAGGAGTTGTTGGACTTCCGCCGGGTAGAGCTTGCACCAGTTGTCGTTCGGGTTGAGGACCAGGCTGGCGCCAAGGGTGGCCTCGAGAAACGTCCTGCCGGGCAAGCTGACGATCCTGATATTGGGAGAGGCCGCGGCTTCGGCTTTTGCTCGATCCGAGAAGAACGGCAGGAGCACTTCGCCCTCCGGGCCATGGAACTGGACGAACCGCAAGCGGCCGGAACGATCGCCGGCGGGACAGTGGGCATGGACGGTGGCGTCCAGCAAGGCCTTGAAGAACGCCGCTTCCTGGGTTTGGTCCGCCAAGGCGGCCTTGAGCAGGTGGTCCAGTTGGGTCGCCGATATGGTCATGTCGGTCTGCAAGCACCGGATTGCGGGAGTGGACTTTGTCGGGACGCGCCACCTTTAGGGCGCCATCGGCAGAACACGTTGTCGGCGCGCGCCACCATTACGGGATCATTTGTCGGGAAGCGCCAGCATTACGGGTGCGAATGTCGGGCGACGGGCGCGCCAGCATTACGGGACGCGCCAGAATTACGGAGTCCTCTTGTCCTTGCGCCCACGAAGCCGCAATCCGCTGATGCACCCACAACCCGTTGATTTTCCATGGTGGAGCTGTCGGGGCGCGCCAGCATTAAGGGGTCGCGACAACATTAAGGGGCTTATGACAGCAATAAGGGGTTCCCGACAGCGCTGCCGCCGTCGCGGCCATCGCGACAATGACATAATATGCATTATGCGAAGTGTTGGCTGGGTCGAAGCGCCAGCCCGACACGTCATTCGGAATCGGCTACGCACGGCTCCAGCGGCGTGCGCTGGGTCCAGCCCGCCCCGTTCCGCTCCGCGATGTATCCGCTGATGCAGGCCCAGCTCGCAGCGGCGGCGCGCGCGCCAACCGGTCCAGGCAAGTGCGGCCGGGCATCGCTTCCGGGCTGGACCTCGACCAGCCCGCGCCTTGCCGGCAGATGGCCAGGTGTCGTCGCCTGGACCGGTGCCTGCGTCCGGATCGAGGAAAGCAGCGCGCCGGCCGCGAGTGCGGCGAACAGCAGCTTCACCAGGTCGGCCAGGAGCACGCCGCCGCAGACCGCGAACAGGATGGTCCAGAACCCTGCGGGTTCGTGATCGGTTCCCCAACGGGACATCGGCGCCCCTCCCGCACCAGACCGCGGAACGCTAGCACGGGGTTTGATCCTCGTCAGTGCCATTCCCGCGATTACCGGCGATGATGGCGGCCTCCGGAATCGAGGTCCTGTTCATGCGCATCGTCGTTGCAGTGGATGGCAGTCCCGTCTCGGCGCGGGTGGCGCGGCACGTGGTCGCGCTGGCCAAGGCCATGCGGAAGCCGCCCGTCATCACGCTGCTCGTCGTCGACATCCCGATGATGCCCGGCGTCGAGCGCAAGATCGGCGCGGCCGCGGTCCGCCGCTTCCACGAGGAGACGTTCACCGCGGCGCTGCAGCAAGCCCGCGAGGCGTTCGCGCGCGCCGGCGTGGCCTGGCAGGAGGAAACCGTCGTCGGCGCGCCGGCCGAGGAAATCATGAAGGCCTGCGCACGGCACGACGCCGACCTGCTGGTGATGGGCTCCCGCGGCCAGGGCGCGGTCAAGAGCGCGCTCGTGGGCTCGGTGGCGATGAAGGTCGTCGCCGCCGGCAAGACGCCGGTCACCCTCGTCCGCTAGCGCCAGCGCTAGCGCTTGCGTCCGGCGCGCGCCTGCTCGCGCGCGGCACGCAGCGCATCGAGCTTCTCCTTGAGCTTGAGCTCCATCCCGCGCGGCACCGGCTCGTAGTACACGCGTTCGCCCATCGCGTCGGGGAAACCGGTCTGGTCGAGGGCGATGCCGCCTTCGGCGTCGTGGTCGTACTGGTAGCCCTGCCCGTAGCCGAGCCGCTTCATCAGCTTCGTCGGCGCGTTGCGGATGTGCATCGGCACCTCGAGTGTGCCGTGGCGCTCGACGTCGGCGCGCGCGGCGCCGAACGCGGCGTACGCGGCGTTCGATTTCGCCGTGCTGGCCAGGTAGATCACCACCTGCGCCAGCGCGAGATCGCCCTCGGGGCTGCCGAGCCGGTCGTAGGCATCCCAGGCATCGATGGACATCTGCAGCGCGCGCGGATCGGCCAGGCCGATGTCCTCCACCGCCATGCGCGTGAGCCGGCGCGCGAGGTAGGCCGGGTCGGCGCCGCCGTCCAGCATGCGCGCGAACCAGTACAGCGCGGCATCGGGATTGGAGCTGCGCACCGACTTGTGCAGCGCCGAGATCTGGTCGTGGAACTGCTCGCCGCCTTTGTCGAAGCGGCGGGTGCGATCGGCGAGCACCTGGGCGAGGGTGGCGTCGGTGATCGTGGCGCCCTGCCCCGCGGCCGCGCCCTCCTCCGCTTCGCCTTCCCCGGCCAGCTCGGCGGCGATCTCCAGCAGCGTGAGCGCACGGCGCACGTCGCCATCGGCGGCCTGCGCGATCAATTCGAGCTGCTCGCGCGCCACCTGCAGGCCGCGCCCGCCGAGGCCGCGCTCGCAGTCGTCCAGCGCCTGCTGCAGGGCCTGCACGATGTCCTCGACGGACAGCGCTTCCATGACGTGCACGCGGCAGCGCGAGAGCAGCGCCGAATTCAGTTCGAACGACGGGTTCTCGGTGGTCGCGCCGACGAACAGGATCGTGCCGCGTTCGATGTGCGGGAGGAACGCGTCCTGCTGCGCCTTGTTGAAACGGTGCACCTCGTCCACGAACAGCACCGTGCGGCGCCCGGCGGCGAAACGCGCGGCGGCCTCGGCGAGCACCTGGCGGACTTCCGGCAGGCCGGAGAGCACCGCCGAGATCGCGCGGAAGTCGGCGTCGGCGTACTGCGCCAGCAACAGCGCGAGCGTGGTCTTGCCGCAACCCGGCGGACCCCACAGGATCATCGAGTGCACGCGTCCGGATTCGATCGCCCGGCGCAGCGCGGACCCGGGCGCGAGCAGGCGGCGCTGGCCCACCATCTCGTCGAGCGTGCGCGGGCGCATGCGCTCGGCGAGCGGGCGCAGGGCGGGATCGCCGTCCGGCAGCAGGTCGGCGGTCGCGTTGGCGGAAGCGGGACGTCGGGCAGGCATGGCGCTAGCGTACCCGCTCGCAGCGTCCGGGGACGCTGGCGCGGCGCGCGCGCTCAGGAGCCGGCGTAGGCGATTCCCTCGCCGGCCGCGGCGGGATCGGCGCCGAGCGCATAGTCGAGGCGCAGCCATTCGCCGCTCCCCGGGTCGTACAGGGCTTCGATGGTGGTGGCCGCGCGGCCTTCGCTGCCGAAGTCGGCGGTGCCGCGCGCGACCACGCGCAGGTAGCGGCCGCCGACCGGCACCGCGCGCGCATCGTCGATCGCGAGCGTCACCGGCTGGCCTGCGAATTCCGCATCCAGCCGCCGCACGGCGGCCGCGGCAAGCCCGTGCTGCGTGGCGCCGGACACCGCGCGCTCGCCGGTGCCCTCGAACCAGAGCGACGGCGCCTCCGCGCGACCTGCCTGGCGATCGTAGAGCGCGGTGGCGCGGACCAGCATCGGCGCGCTGCCGTCGATGCGCACGCGCGCGAGCGCCTCGACTTCCTGCTGCGCGGGGCCGGCGTCGGAGATGAGCGGCGTCTCGAGGGCGACATCCACGTCATGGCCGGGGAACTGCGCGCAGATCGCCGCGGCGAGCGCGCGGGCCTGGGGGCCCTGCAGTGCGCGGCCCGGCAGTGCTGCCGTCGTGGCTCCCTCCTCCACCGAGGCCCATGCGCCCGGCGAAGCGGGGGCAAGCGCCGGCGCACGCAACGCGCCGGTCACCGAAGCGCCGAACAGCAGGCTTCCGGTGAGCGTTGCGATGAGGAGTGCGGGATGGCGCATCGGAGTCCCCGTGCCGCGTCCGCGGCGTCGGGGTCACCATGCACCCGGGGCCGTGGAAGGGCCGTGAGGTCGGCGCCGCCTGCGGTTGCCGCGTTCAGCCTCCGATCACGTCCACGCCCTTGGGCGGCGCGAACCGGAACGTCGCCGACGGGAATGCCGGGTTCCGCTTCCACGCGCCGAAATCGATCACGCTCTTCTGCCCGAGCGCGTCGATGAACTGCATCTTCTCGAGTCCGGCGTCGCCGAAGCCCAGGCGCGCCGATTCGAAACCGGCACCGTCGGCCTGGCGCGGCTTCAGCGTGAGCCAGTGCAGGCCGTCGGCGTTGCCGGCCTCGGCCACGACGTAGTCGCGGTCGAGCTTCGCGGGGTCGATCAGCGCGGCGAGCGGACTGCCCTGCTCCGCCGTGCCCTGCGCGCGCCGGGTCGCCTGCTGCAGGTCCGGGTCGTAGACCCAGACGCGGCTGCCATCGGCGACGATCAACTGTTCGTAAGGCTTGCGGTATTCCCAGCGGAACAGGCGCGGCGCCGACAGCGCCACTTCGCCGCTGGAGGTTTCCTTCAGCTTGCCGTTGGGGTCGAAAACCTGCTGGGTGAACGGGGCCTGCAGGCCCTTCAGCCCCTTGGTGAACGTCGCGAGGTCGTCGCGGGCGCCGGCCGAAGCGGCGCTGGCGAACAGCAGTGTGGCGGTCGCGAGCACAGTGGCGGAACGGATCATCATCGGGCTCCGTGCGGATCTGGGTCTGGCGGCCAGTCTGCCGCCGCCTGCCTGAACGCGCGGTAGAGCCGACCATGGGTCGGCCCTGCATCAGGGCGCGGTCAGGGCGCGGGCGGCGGCGGCGCGAGGACCGTGCGGTCGCCGTTGTGTTCCGGCGGGGTCACGATGCCGGCCGCCTCCATCGCCTCGATCAGGCGCGCGGCGCGGTTGTAGCCGATCTTCAGCCGGCGCTGCACGCCGGAGATCGACGCGCGCCGCGTCTCGGTGACGATGCGCACCGCCTCGTCGTACAGCGGATCGGATTCGTCCCCGCCGCCGCCGCTTTCCGGCAGGCCGGTGGCGCCGACGACGTTGCCGTCGCCGAGCGACTGCACTTCCTCGAGCACGCCGTCCATGTACTTCGGGCCGTCGCAGGACTGCTTCAGGTGCTCGACCACGCGATGCACTTCCTCGTCGCTGACGAAGGCGCCGTGGATGCGCTCGGGCATCGCCGTGCCCGGCGGCAGGTACAGCATGTCGCCGTGGCCGAGCAGCGTCTCGGCGCCGCTCTGGTCGAGGATGGTGCGCGAGTCGATCTTGCTCGACACCTGGAACGCGATGCGCGTCGGGATGTTCGCCTTGATCAGGCCGGTGATCACGTCCACCGACGGCCGCTGCGTCGCCAGCACCAGGTGGATGCCGGCCGCGCGCGACTTCTGCGCCAGGCGCGCGATGAGCTCCTCGACCTTCTTGCCGACGATCATCATCATGTCGGCGAACTCGTCGATGATGATCACCAGGTAAGGCAGCGGCTCCAGCGTGCGCGGCGCCTCGCCGGCTTCCGGCTTGAACAGCGGGTCCGACATCGGCTGGCCGGCGTCGATCGCGTCCTTGACCTTCTTGTTGAAGCCGCCGAGGTTGCGCACGCCGACCGTCGACATCAGCTTGTAGCGGCGCTCCATCTCCGCCACGCACCAGCGCAGGCCGTTCGCGGCCTCCTTCATGTCGGTGACCACCGGCGCGAGCAGGTGCGGGATGCCCTGGTAGACGCTGAGTTCCAGCATCTTCGGGTCGATCATCAGCATCCGCACGTCCTGCGGCGACGCCTTGTACAGCAGCGACAGCACCATCGCGTTGACCGCGACGGACTTGCCCGAGCCGGTGGTGCCGGCGACCAGCAGGTGCGGCATGCGCGCCAGGTCGGCGACGGTCGGCCGGCCGGCGATGTCCTTGCCCAGCGCGAGGGTCAGCGGGCTCGCGGACTTGTCGTACTCGCGCGAGCGGAGGAGCTCGCTGAGGAAGATCATCTCGCGGTGCGTGTTGGGGATCTCCAGGCCGATCACCGACTTGCCCGGGATCACGTCGACCACGCGCACCGACTTCACCGACAGGCCGCGGGCGATGTCCTTGTCGAGCGAGGAGATCTGGCTGACCTTGACCCCCGGCGCCGGCTCGATCTCGAAGCGCGTGATCACCGGGCCCGGATAGGCGCCGACCACCTGCGCGTCGATGCGGAAATCCTTGAGCTTGAACTCGATCTGCCGCGACAGCGTCTCCAGCGTCTGCTCGTCGTAGCCCTTGGCCTGCGGCTTCGGATCGTCGAGCAGCGCCAGCGGCGGAATGCCGGAGCCGTCGCCGACGTGGAACAGCGGGATCTGCTGCTCGCGCTTGGCGCGGTCGCTTTTCTCCACCTGCGGCGGCGCAGGCGGCTCGATCTTCACCGGCGCGCGCTTCGCGCGCAGCTCGGTGTCGTAGCGGCGGACCTCCTCGCGCTCCTCGCGCAGGTCGCGGGTCTGCTTCCACTTGTCCGCCTCGCGGCCGGACACGCGCGCGAACTTCGCCAGCAGGCCCGGGATCGCCAGCGTCCACTTGCCGACCCGGTCCATCACCGCCAGCCAGGACAGCCCGGTGGCCAGCGTCACCGACACCAGCAGCAGCGCGAGCAGGAACAGGTTGCCGCCCATCGGGCCGAACGCGCGGAACAGCGAGCGGCCGACCAGCTGGCCGAGGATGCCGCCGCTGCCGGCGGAGAAATCCGGCACCGCGCCGATGCGCAGGTGCAGCAGGCCGGTGGCGGAGACGAGGAAGCCGACGATGCCGACCAGGCGCAGCGCCGGCCCGAGGTCCGGATCGCCGTCGCCGTCGCTGTCCATGCCGAACAGCGCGATCCAGGCGACCATGCCCAGCACCAGCGGCAGCAGGAAGGCGACGTAGCCGGTGAGGTACAGCAGCACGTCGGCGACGTAGGCGCCGACCTGCCCGCCCACGTTGTGCAGCGGCGCGGTGACGCTGCCCGAATGCGACCAGCCCGGGTCCTGCGGCGAGTAGGTGACCAGGCTCGCCAGCAGGTACAGCAGCAGCGGCGCGACCAGGATCAGCGCGATGTCGCGCCACAGCCGCTGGCGGCCGGGCGATGGCGCCCGGCGCTTCGCGTCGGAGGCGGCGGCTTTCCTGCGGCTGGTCGCTGCCTCAGCCACCGGGGTGCGTCAGACCTTCATGTCCAGGAGCGCGGGGTGCACGAGCTTGCCGCCCTCGACGTTGATGCCCTTCACCAGCGCGGCGTTCTCGCGCCAGGCCGGGCCCGAGGCCAGCTTGTTGACCCACGGCAGGATCGCCGCGCAGATCGCCTGCGACGAGGTCTGCGGCACGGCGCCCGGCATGTTGGTGACGCAGAAGTGGGTCACGCCCTCCTCCACGTAGGTCGGCTCCTTCCAGGTGGTCGGGCGCGAGGTCTCGAAGCAGCCGCCCTGGTCGATCGCGATGTCGACGACGACGCTGCCGTCGCCCATGTCGCGCAGCATCTCGCGGGTCATGACGTGCGGCGCCTTGGCGCCGGTGACCAGCACGGCGCCGATCACCAGGTCGGCGGCCGCGACTTCGCGCGCGACCACGTCGTGGTACGGATACAGCGCGGTGACGTTGTTGCCCAGGCGCATCATCTCGTCCATGCGGTCCTGGCGCATCTCGAACACGGTCACGTTCGCGCCGGCGGCCGCGGCCAGCGCGGCGGAGGCGCCGCCGGCCTTGCCCGCGCCGAACACCACGACCCTGCCGCGCTCGGTCGACGGCAGGCCGCCGAGCAGCTTGCCCTTGCCGCCCATCGGCTGGTGCAGCAGGTGGGTGCCGACCTGCACGCCGATCTTGCCGGCGATCACCGACATCGGCGCCAGCAGCGGCAGGTCGCCGTTGGGCAGCTCGACGGTCTCGAACGCGACGCCGGTCAGGCCGATGTCCAGCAGCTTGCGCGTCAGCACCGGCTCCGCCGCCAGGTGCAGGTAGCAGAACAGCAGGTGGTCCTTGCGCAGGTGGGCCAGGTCGCCGGCGATCGGCTCCTTGACCTTGACGATCATTTCGCCCTTCTCGTAGAGCGCGGCGGCGTCCGGCGCGATCTTCACCCCGAGCCGGGCGTATTCGTCGTCCTGGAACCCGCTCTTGATGCCGGCATCCTTTTCCAGCCAGACCTCGTGGCCGCGCTTGACCAGGTCGCCCGCGGCGGCGGGGACGAGCGCGACGCGCCCTTCGAGGGTCTTGGTTTCCTTGGGGACGCCGATACGCATGCTGGTGGGACCTCGGAGCTGTGGGGGATAATCCGAGGACGATTATACCCACGGCCCCTCTGCCAATGACCGCTCCGAAGCACTGCAAGCTCCTCATCCTCGGCTCCGGCCCCGCGGGCTGGACCGCCGCCGTCTATGCCGCGCGCGCCAACCTCAAGCCGGTGCTGGTGACCGGGCTGCAGATGGGCGGCCAGCTCATGACCACCACCGAAGTGGACAACTGGCCCGGCGACGCGCACGACCTGCAGGGCCCGGACCTGATGGCACGGATGCAGGCGCACGCGGAGCGCTTCGACACCGAGGTCGTGTTCGACCACATCCACACCGCCGACCTGTCGCGGCGCCCGTTCCGGCTCAAGGGCGACAGCGGCGAATACACCTGCGATGCGCTGATCATCGCCACCGGCGCGACCGCGAAGTACCTCGGCCTGCCGTCGGAGGAAGCGTTCAAGGGCCGCGGCGTCTCCGCCTGCGCCACCTGCGACGGCTTCTTCTACCGCGACATGGACGTGGCCGTGGTCGGCGGCGGCAACACCGCGGTCGAGGAGGCGCTGTACCTGTCGAACATCGCGCGCAAGGTCTATCTGGTGCACCGCCGCGACACGCTGCGCGCCGAGAAGATCATGCAGGACAAGCTGTTCGCGAAGATCCAGGCCGGCAAGATCGAGCCGGTGTGGCACCACGTCGTCGACGAGGTGCTGGGCGACGACAAGGGCGTGACCGGCCTGCGGGTCAAGTCGGTGCTCGACGGCTCGACGCGCGAGCTGCCGATCCACGGCTTCTTCGTCGCGATCGGGCATACGCCGAACACCTCGCTGTTCGAGGGCCAGCTGGCGATGAACAACGGCTATCTGGAGATCAAGTCGGGGCTCGCCGGCGGCGCCACCGAGACTTCGGTCGAGGGCGTGTTCGCGGCGGGCGACGTCGCCGACCAGCACTACCGCCAGGCCATCACCTCGGCCGGCTTCGGCTGCATGGCGGCGCTGGACGCCGAGCGCTTCCTCGACCAGCACGACTGATGCCGACGGCGCGCATCCACGGCGCGCTTTCCGGAATCCCGTCGTCGCAGTGGGATGCGCTGCACGACGGGCGCAATCCCTTCGCCGCCCATGCCTTCCTCGAGGGCATGGAGCGCCACGGCGTGGTCGCGGCGCGGCATGGCTGGACGCCGCGGCACCTGGCGCTCTGGGAAGGCGACACGCTGGTGGCCGCGGCGCCGGCCTACCTGAAGGCCAACTCGCACGGCGAGTTCGTGTTCGACCACGCCTGGGCCCATGCCTACGCGCAGCACGGGCGCGACTATTTCCCGAAGTGGCTGTGCGCGGTGCCCTACAGCCCGGTGACCGGACCGCGGCTGCTGGCGCGCGACCCGGCACTGCGGCCCGCCCTGCTCGAGGCGCTGCGCGCGATCGCCGGCGAAGCGGGCCTGTCGTCGGTGCACGTCAACTTCCATGAGGCCGCGGAGGACGCGGCTTTCGACGATGCCTGGCTGCCGCGCACCGACGTGCAGTACCACTGGCGGAACCATGCCGGCTGGGACGATTTCGATGCCTTCCTGGCGGCCATGGACCACAAGCACCGCAAGAACATCCGCAGCGAGCGCCGGCGCGTGGCCGCCGCGGGCGTGGGCTTCCGCGTGGTCCACGGCGACGAGGCGTCGGAGGCCGACCTGGCGGCGATGCACGACTTCTACCTCGCGACCTTCGCCGAGCACGGCAACCGCCCGACGCTGACCCTGCCCTTCCTGCGGCACCTGGCCGAAGCGATGCCGCGGCAGCTCGTGCTGGTGCTGGCGGAACGCGGCGGCCGCACCATCGCCGGCGCGCTGTGCCTGCGCGGCGGCGACACGCTGTACGGGCGCTACTGGGGCGCCGACCCGGGCGAACGCGTGCCCGGGCTGCATTTCGAGACCTGCTACTACCAGGGCATCGAGTACTGCCTGCGCGAAGGGCTGTCGCGTTTCGAGCCCGGGGCGCAGGGCGAACACAAGCTCGCGCGCGGCTTCCTGCCGGCCCTGGTGCGCAGCCGCCACTGGATCGCCGACCCGGCGTTTGCCGAGGCGCTGGCGCCCTGGTGCGCCGAAGAGCGCCGCGAGGTCGAGGGCTGGGCCGCCGCGCTGGCGGCGCACTCGCCGTTCCGCGCCGGTGGCGCCTGAGCATGCCGCCGCGCCTGCGCCTGCCCGTCCTCGGCGCGGATCCCGCCGCGCCCTTCCCGCCCGCCGAATCCGCGCTGCGCGAACCCGACGGCCTGCTCGCGGCCGGAGGCGACCTCTCGCCCGCGCGCCTGCTCGATGCGTATGCGCACGGCATCTTCCCCTGGTATTCCGAAGGCCAGCCGATCCTGTGGTGGTCGCCGGACCCGCGCATGGTGTTCCGCACCGACGGCGTGCGCCTGTCGCGCCGTTTCCGGCGCACGCTGCGGGGCCTGCCCTGGGTCGCCACCGCGGACACGGCCTTCGACGAGGTCGTCGCGGCCTGCGCCACGGTGCCGCGCGCCGGGCAGCGCGGCACCTGGATCACGCCGGAGATGCGCGCGGCCTACGGCGCGCTGCACCGGCTCGGCCACGCCCACTCGGTCGAGGTGCGCGATGACGGCGGCGGACTGGCCGGCGGCCTCTACGGCGTCGCCGTCGGCCGCATGTTCTTCGCCGAAAGCATGTTCAGCGCGCGCAGCGGCGGGTCGAAGGCCGCGCTGGCGGCGCTGGCCGCGCGGCTGTCCGCCTGGGGATGGCCGCTGCTGGACGCGCAGGTCGAGAACGCGCACCTGCGCTCGCTGGGGGCGGAAAGCTGGCCGCGCGACCGGTTCCTGCGCGAAGTGGCACGCCTGTCGGCCCTCGACGCACCGTCGGGAGCGTGGACGGAACGCTTCGGCGCCCTGCCCGTCGCCGCGCTCGCAGGCTGAATGGCGGCAGGCGCGGTTTTGCGCCCCCTCCGCCAAAGTGTCAGAATGTCGGACTTTCGGGCCCGGCCACCGGGCCCCGCAACAGGAAACACATGGCGAAAGACGACGTCATCGAATTCGAGGGCACGGTCTCCGAGACCCTGCCCAACACGATGTTCCGCGTGAAGCTGGAGAACGGCCACGAGATCATCGCCCACATCTCCGGCCGGATGCGGAAGAACTACATCCGCATCCTCACCGGCGACAAGGTCAAGGTGGAGATGACGCCTTACGACCTGAGCAAGGGACGCATCACCTACCGCATGAGGTAATCGGCGTAACTTGTTGATGAAAAAGGCGGCCACTGGCCGCCTTTTTCGTTCTACACCGTCGCCGGGAGGAGTTTCTCGGGCTCGGCCTGGGCCGACACCGACAGCTCCCCGTCCACCACGTCCAGGCTCACCCGGCCGCCGCCCACCAGCTTGCCGAACAGCAGCTCGTCGGCGAGCGGGCGCTTCACCTTGTCCTGGATCACCCGCGCCATCGGCCGCGCGCCCATCAGCGGGTCGAAGCCGTGCTGGGCGAGCCAGTCGCGCGCCGCCGGGGTCGCGCTGAGGGTCACGTCCTTCTCGTGCAGCTGGGTCTCCAGCTCGATCAGGAACTTGTCCACCACGCGCAGGACGTGGTCCATGCCCAGCGGCTGGAACTGCACCACCGCGTCCAAGCGGTTGCGGAACTCCGGGCTGAAGCCGCGGCGGATCACTTCCATCGCGTCGGTCGAGTGGTCCTGCTTCGTGAAGCCGATCGAGCGGCGGGCCGCCTGCGCGGCGCCGGCGTTCGTGGTCATCACCAGGATCACGTTGCGGAAGTTCGCCTCGCGCCCGTTGGTGTCGGTGAGCACGCCGCGGTCCATGACCTGCAGCAGGATGTTGAAGATGTCCGGGTGCGCCTTCTCCACCTCGTCCAGCAGCAGCACGCAGTGCGGCGTCTTGACGATCTTCTCGGTCAGCAGCCCGCCCTGGTCGAAACCGACGTAGCCCGGGGGCGCGCCGATCAGGCGCGACACCGAGTGCGGCTCCATGTACTCGCTCATGTCGAAGCGCACCAGCTCGATGCCCAGCTGCAGCGCGAGCTGCCGCGTGACCTCGGTCTTGCCGACGCCGGTGGGGCCGGCGAACAGGAAGTTGCCGATCGGCTTCTCCGGATTGCCCAGGCCCGAACGCGCCAGCTTGATCGCGCTGGTCAGCGTCTCGATCGCCGGATCCTGGCCGAAGATCACCATCTTGAGGTTGCGCTCGAGGTGCGCGAGCACGTCCTTGTCGGAGGCGCTGACCTGCTTGGCCGGGATGCGGGCCATGCGGGCCACGATCGTCTCGATCTCCTCGACGTCGATCAGCGTCTTGCGCGCGTCCTCCGGCAGCAGCCGCTGGCGCGCGCCGGCTTCGTCGATCACGTCGATCGCCTTGTCCGGCAGCAGCCGGTCGCCGATGTGGCGCACCGACAGGTCGACGGCGGCCTTGATGGCGTCGTCGGCATAGGTCACGCCGTGGTGCTGCTCGTACTTCGGCTTGAGGCCCTGCAGGATCTCCACCGCCTCGCCCACCGTCGGCTCGACGATGTCGATCTTCTGGAAGCGCCGCGCGAGCGCGCGGTCCTTCTCGAAGATGCCGCGGTATTCCTGGAAGGTGGTCGAGCCGATGCAGCGCAGCTCGCCGGACGCCAGCACGGGCTTGATCAGGTTCGACGCGTCCATCGTGCCGCCCGACGCGGAGCCGGCGCCGATGATGGTGTGGATCTCGTCGATGAAGAGGATCGCGCCCGGCACCTTCTTCAGCGCGGCGAGCACGCCCTTGAGGCGCTTCTCGAAGTCGCCGCGGTACTTGGTGCCCGCGACCAGCGCGCCGAGGTCGAGCGAATAGATCACCGCGTCGGCGAGCACCTCGGGGACCTCGCCGTCGACGATGCGCTTGGCCAGGCCCTCGGCGAGCGCGGTCTTGCCGACGCCGGCCTCGCCCACGTACAGCGGGTTGTTCTTGCGCCGGCGGCACAGCACCTGGATGGTCCGCTCGATCTCCTCGGAGCGGCCGACCAGCGGGTCGATCTTGCCTTCCCGCGCGAGCGCGTTGAGGTCGCTGGCGAACTCGGCCAGGGCGTCGCCCTTGCCTTCCGCCGCTTCCGCGCCGCCTTCGCCGTGCGCGCCTTCCTCCTGGCGCGGCTCCTCGCCGTGCTTGGCGATGCCGTGCGAGAGGTAGTTCACCGCGTCGAGGCGGGTGACGTCCTGCTGGTTGAGGAAATAGACGGCATGCGAGTCCTTCTCGCCGAAGATGGCGACCAGCACGTTCGCGCCGGTGACCTCCTTCTTGCCCGAGGACTGCACGTGGTAGACGGCGCGCTGCAGCACGCGCTGGAAGCCCAGCGTGGGCTGCGTGTCGCGGCCGTCCTCGGGGTCGAGCTTGACCACCGACTTCTCGATCGCCTGCTCGAGCTCGCCGCGCAGGCGCGGGAAATCCGCGCCGCTCGCCTTGAGCACGGCCTCGGCCGAGGGGTTGTCGAGCAACGCGAGCAACAGGTGCTCGACGGTCATGTACTCGTGGCGCGCCTCGCGGGCGCGCTTGTAGCACTGGCCGATGCTGTACTCGAGGTCCTTGCTGAACATCCGGGGGAACCTCCGCTCTGGAACGTCGGGCCCGGGACGGGCCTCCTGTCCCCGATATGGGGCGCCGGCGGCGCTCCCGCAAGCCCCTTCTACGCCTTCTCCATCGTGCAGAGCAACGGATGCTGGTTGAGCCTTGCGTATTCGTTCACCTGCGCCACCTTGGACTCTGCCACCTCGCGGGTGAACACCCCGCACACGCCCCTGCCCCGGGTGTGGACGTGGAGCATGACCTGGGTGGCCTTCTCGATGTTCATGCCGAAGAAGCGCACCAGCACGTCCACCACGAAATCCATCGGCGTGTAGTCGTCGTTCAGCAGCAGCACGGAGTACAGCGGCGGGCGCGCGACCTCCGGGCGGGTCGTCTCCACCGCCACGCCATGGTCGCGCTCGCTGCCGGGTTTGTTCGCCATGTCGTGATTATAGAATGGGCCGCATGAGCTACCGCGAAGGCCGCTTCTGGCAACCCGACGTCACCGTGGCCACCGTGGTGGTGCGCGACGGCCGGTTGCTGTGCGTCGAGGAGCATGCCAACGGGCGCGGCCTGGTGATCAACCAGCCGGCCGGGCACCTCGAGCCCGACGAGGGCCTGGCCGAAGCCGCGCTGCGCGAGACGCTGGAGGAAACCGGCTGGGACGTGCGCCTGACCGCCTTCGTGGGCGCATACCAATGGAAGGCGCCGGAGACCGACCGGCACTACCTGCGCTTCGCCTTCCTCGCCGAACCCCTGCGCCACCATCCGGAACGGCCCCTGGACGACGGCATCGAGCGCGCGGTGTGGCTCTCGCCCGCGGAACTGCAGGCGGAGGCCGCGCGCCATCGCAGCCCGCTGGTCTGGCGGGTGGTCGCCGACGCGCTCGGCGGCCGCCGGCAGCCGCTGTCGGTACTGCAGCAGGTCGGGTGAGCGTGGACGCGACGCCGGCCACGGCCGCACCCTGCACGGCCGCACCCTCCACGATCGTCGGCATGTCCGGCGGCGTCGACTCGTCGGTCGCGGCGCTCCTGCTGCTGCGCGCCGGCGAAACGGTGGCGGGCATGTTCATGGACAACTGGGCCGACGACGGCAGCGGCGAATGCCGCGCCGACGCCGACCGCCGCGATGCGGTGGCCGTTTGCGGCCGCCTGGGCATTCCCCTGCACGTGCGCGACTTCTCGCGCGAATACTGGGACGGCGTGTTCGCGCACTTCATCGCGGAATACGCGGCGGGCCGCACGCCCAATCCCGACGTGCTGTGCAACCGCGAGATCAAGTTCAAGCATTTCCTCGATGCGGCGCGCGCCCTCGGCGCGGAGCGCATCGCCACCGGGCACTACGCGCGCGTCGAGCAGGCCGGCGGGCGCTGGCGGCTGCTGCGCGCGGTGGACCGCGAGAAGGACCAGAGCTATTTCCTGCACCTGCTCGGCCAGGAGGCGCTGGCCGCCACCCGCTTCCCGCTCGGCGGCCTGCGCAAGGGCGAGGTGCGGCGCCTGGCGGCCGAGGCCGGCCTGCCCACGGCGGCGAAGAAGGATTCCACCGGCATCTGCTTCATCGGCGAGCGCGACTTCCGCGGCTTCCTCTCGCGCTACCTGCCGGCGAAGCCGGGCGAGATCCGCGACCCGCAGGGCCGGCGCCTGGGCGAGCATCCCGGCGTCTTCTATTTCACCCTCGGCCAGCGCGGCGGACTGCAGCTCGGCGGCGTGCGCGGCCGCGCGGCGGCCCCCTGGTACGTGGTCGGCAAGGATGTCGCCGGCAACGTGCTCTACGTCGACCAGGGCCACGACAGCCCCTGGCTGCAGTCCGGCGTGCTCTGGAGCGAGGCGGCGCACTGGATCGACGGGGCGCCCCCCGCTGCGCGCTTCGCCTGCACCGCGCAGGTCCGCTACCGCCAGGCCCCCGAACCCTGCCAGGTGGAGGTGCGCGACGACGGCAGCCTGCGCGTCGCCTTCGCGCATCCGCAGCGCGCGGTGACCCCGGGCCAGTCGGTCGTGCTGTACGACGGCGACAGTTGCCTGGGCGGCGCCGTGATCGCCGCCACCGACGCCCCACTCGAAGCGAGGCATGCCGCATGAGCCACCCCCTGTCCGACCGCGTGCTCGCGCTGGCCGGCGTCGCCCAGGCCCTCGCGCAGGTGCGCCGCATCGCCGAGACCGGCGCGGCCGACGCCGCGGTGCTGGAGACGGCGATGGACAGCGTGTTCCGCATCGACGCCGAGTCGCCGGCCGCCGTGTTCGGCGGCGCCCGCGCGCTGGCTCCCGGGCTGAAGCTGCTGCGCGCGTACCTGCGCAACGAGTCGGACGACGCCCTGCTGCCCCGGCTCGGCCTGGCGGTGCTGCAGCTGGAGCGGCGCTTCGTGCGGGACGCGGCGGCGGGCCGGGTTCGCGACGGCATCCTCGCCGCCGCCCCCGAAGCCACGGCGAAGGGCAGCGCCCATCCCGACGTGCTCGGCGCGCTGGGCGCCCTGTACGCCTCCACGGTGAGCCGACTGCGGCCGCGGGTGATGGTCCAGGGCAACCCGCACTACCTCGGCCAGGCCGGTGTCGTGGCGGAAATCCGCGCCACGCTGCTCGCCGCGCTCCGGGCCGCCGTGCTGTGGCGCCAGGTCGGCGGCTCGCTCTGGGATTTCCCGCTGCGCCGGCGCGCGATGCTGGAGGCCATCGAGCGCTTGCTGGCATAATTACGGGGCTAAGCAGGCGTGTCCGCACCGCCTCCCCCCACCTGCCCGGAGCCTTCCATGGCCGATTCCTTCGCCACCCGCGCCCGCCTCGACGTCAACGGCAAGTCCTACGCGTATTCCAGCCTGCCCCGGCTCGGCGAGCGCTTCGACCTGGCGAAGCTGCCCTACTCGATGAAGATCCTGCTGGAGAACCTGCTCCGGCACGAGGACGGCGTCACGGTGCTCCCGGCGCACATCGAGGCCGTGGCCAAGTGGGATCCGAAGGCCGAGCCGGACACCGAGATCGCGTTCATGCCGGCGCGCGTGCTGCTGCAGGACTTCACCGGCG